>JALYTD010000059.1 GCA_030854475.1 Actinomycetota bacterium | reverse complement strand
GGCGTCGCTTGCGATGCCGACAGGAGGCCGTGCCGGCTTTGCCGGTGCGGCCGTCTAAACAACATTCGTAGGAGATCTAACGCTCCGCAGCGTCATGCGAGTTCGCCAACAAGGCGTCGCTTGCGATGCCGACAGGAGGCCGTGCCGGCTTTGCCGGTGCGGCCGTCTAAACAACATTCGTAGGAGATCTAACGCTCCGCAGCGTCATGCGAGTTCGCCAACAAGGCGTCGCTTGCGAATGCCGACTGGAGGCCGTGCCGGCTTTGCCGGTGCCGCCGTGCTAAACAGCGCCCACGGACGATCCAGCGCCCCGTGATTTGGGAGCGCAGCCCAGCCTACGTGACCGTATAGAGTCGCCCGCGGGGTGTCGCACGATACTGACAAGCTGATCCGCCAACTCTCGCTGGTCGCCTTTCTGATGGCCGAGCGGCGGGCGATCACGGCGCGTGACATCAAAGGGAACGTCGAGGGCTACCAGGAGATGTCCGACGAGGCCTTCGCACGCCGGTTCTACTCCGACCGCGCCGAGCTGATCGCGCTGGGAGTCCCTCTGCACTCGCAACGCGACGAGTACACGGGCGAGGAGCTGTACACGATGCGTTCGGAGCGCTACTTCCTCCCGCAGCTCGATCTCGAGGATGACGAGCTCGCGGCGCTGCAGACGGCCTTGTACCTGCTGGAGGGCAAGTTCGCCTACGCAGAACCGCTACGGCTTGCCTTACAGAACCTCGCACTGGGGCGGCCCGGCTTCGACGAGGCGCCGACGGAGACCGCGCTGCGCGTCGAGGTGCTCGATCCCGAGTACTCCGCCGAACTCGCGGGGCGGCTGGGCAAGCTCGAAGCTGCGATCTCGAAGCAGCGCACCGTCAAGTTCGGCTACTGGTCGATCTCGCGCGATTCGGAGGAGGAGCGGACGCTCAACCCGTACGCGCTCTTCCAGGACAACGGAGCCTGGTATGTCGTGGGACAGGATCTCGTCCGCGACGACATCCGAACGTTTCGCGTCTCCCGCATCCGCGGCGACATCCGCTTCGCCACCCGGCGCGAGCGGGACTTCCGCGTGCCGGCCGAGTTCGAGATCGACTCCTACCGGGGCCGGCCACCGTGGCAGATCGGTGACCTCGTCGGAGAGGCGCGCATCGAGGTCGCGGGGGACACAGCATGGTGGGTGGAGCGAACCTACGGCGAGCACGGGCACGTCGAGGACGGCGTCTTCGTCACCGGGTACTCGAGCCTCCCCCAACTCGCATCTTGGATCCTCAGGCAGGACGGCCGCGCCACTCCACAGGCGCCGCCGGAGCTCCGGCGCGAGGTCGCTCGGGGGCTGCGTGCCGTGCGCGACCGCCATGGCGGTGCGGTGGAGGCGCCGGCGAAGGAGGCCGAGCGCGTCGTAGAGGAGCCGCTGGAGCGGACCGCGGGCCCTGTGGCCCCGGAGCGGTTCGCGGTTCTCCAGGCGCTCCTTGCGTACCTCCTCGACCAAGCAGGCGACGAAGGCGAGGCCGAGCTCGAGGCATCCGAGCTGATCGAAAAATTCCACATCCCGCCGGAGGAGCTCGAGGAGCATCTGTCCCTGCTCAACCTCGTCAACTTCGGCGGCGGGTGCTACGCGATCTACGCGGTGCTCGACAACGGCCGGGTCCGCGTGGACAAGGAGCTCTTCGGAGACACGTTCCGCACGGCGCCGCGCCTGACGCCCCTCGAGGCGCGTGCGATCCGCCTCGCGCTCGAGTTCGTCGGGCCGATGATCGCTGCCGACGCGCGTTCGCCGCTGGAGCGAGTGCGCTCGAAGCTCGAGGAGACGTTCGGCGAGTTCGATCTCGCGCAGACGCCGGAGCCGCACGTCGGCCTAGCCGAGGAGGATCTCGTCGGCACCCTCACGGAGGGCATTCGTGACCTCCGCCTCGTCGAGCTGGACTACCTCAAAGAGGCCGAGGAGTCTGCTACGACACATCTCGTCGAGCCGTATTCGATCGAGCGCCGGCTGCCGTACTGGTACGTCCACACCTGGGACCGCACCCGCGACGCGGAACGCTCATTTCGCCTCGACCGCATGCGCAGCGCCAGGCTGACCAAGCAGCGCTTCGAGCCTCGCGAGGGCTTCAACCCCCGCGGGCTCCACGATGCGCGTCCCGTGCGGATCTGGTACTCGCCCGAGGTCGCCAGGTGGCGCCTCGAGCGCGGGACCGCGCAGCCGCTCGTGGACGGGTCCGCGATCGAGGAGGCGCCCGTGGGCAGCGAGGAATGGCTGCTTGGGGAGATCCTCTCCTTCCGCGGTGAGGCGATCGTTCAGGAGCCGGTCGAGCTGCGCCGGCGCATCGCCGACCGGGCCAGCGAGCTCCAGCGAGAGCTCGGGCTGACTCGCGTCCGCGTGGGCACCTAACCCGAGCCCGCGGGAAGCACGAGCACGAACGTCGTCCCCTGCTCCAGGGCGGATTCGACGTCCAGGGAACCTCCGTGCGCCTCGGCGATCGACCGCGCGATGAAGAGGCCGAGGCCGGTGCCCGGCGTTCCGGCGCCGGGGTTGTTCGCACGGCCGAACTTCTCGAAGATCAGCCTCCGGTGCTCGGACGCGATGCCGGGGCCCCCGTCGCTGACTGCCACGCAAAGGTGCGCATTCTGCTCGTATGCCCGCACGCGGACCTCTCCGCCGGCGGGCGAATACTTGACCGCGTTGTCGATCAGGTTTGCGAGCACCTGCCGGAGACGGTCGCGGTCGCCGCGGACGAGCGGGAGTGTGTCCCGTATGTCCGCCTCCACACGCACTTCGTCCTGCCCGAGCTGAGCCATCGCCACGGACTCGAGCACGAGCTCAGCGACGTCGACGTCGCTGAACGTGTAGCTGAACGTGCCGGCTTCGATGCGCGACGTGTCGAGCACGTCGGACACGAGTGCGGCGAGGCGGTTCGTCTCGCCGGCAATCAAGGCCAGGAACGAGTCGCGCTGCTCGGGCGAGAGCTCGCGCCAGCGCTCCTGCAGCGTCCGGGCGGACCCGATCACCGACGCCATCGGGGTCCGCAGCTCGTGTGAAACGAGCGAGACGAAATCAGCTCGCAGCGCGGAGAGCCGGCGCAGCTCCTCGACAGTGCGCCGCTCCGCCTCGTACGCGCGGATGTTCTGGACGGCACTGCCGACCAAACGACCCAGGAACGTGACCAGCTCGATCTCCTGCTCGGAGAAGGCGTTCGGCTCTGCTCGAACGACGGAGAGCATGCCGATCGGTCGCGCGCCGGTAAACAGGGGCGCAGCAACCCGGCTCCGGAGCCCGACCGAAAGCATCACGTCCTCCTCGGGAAACTGCCGGTCGGACATGTCCGCGCGAGAGACGGTCTCGCCCGTGACCACGCGGTCGAGCACGCTGCCGGTCTGTCGCGTGCCGGGCGGAAGGATGTCCTGCGCCCTGCGTCCGGCCGTGGCCATCACCCGGGCGGCTCCGTCCTCGGCGAGCACAAGCGCCATCCGGTCGAACGCGAGCACTCCGCGCAGCTCACGGATGAACGCCTGGAACGCCTCGTCGAGCACGAGCGACGAGCTCAAGGCCCTGGCGCAACGCGTGGCTGCGTCGAGCACGTCGGCCCGGCGGCCGAGCTCGTCGCGCAAACGCTCGGCCTCTTCGGCGCGACTCTCCGCGCGGGTCGTCTCGGTGCTCAACATCTGGACGAGCCGCCCCACGACCGCGCCGACGATGATGCCGAGCGCTACCCGTATGGTCACCGGTCCGAACTGGAACGACCGCGGCTCGAAATGCCGCGAGCGGAAGAGCTCGGCGGCGACGAGCAGCGGGGTCGTCGCGAGCGGCATGCCGATGCCGCCGACGATCCCGAAGCGCAGCGCGCCCTCCACGACCGGCAGGAAGAAGAGCGACCACGTGGGCTGCCCGCTTCTCCACGCGTAGAGAAACACGAACGCGTAGACGATCGCCGTATCGAACGCGAGCGCGAGCTCCGCGAGGCGCTGACGGCCCGTGAGGCTCAGGTCCTGCCAGGTGAAGGCCGCCAGGACGAGAGCGCCCATCGCCAGCACGGCGCAGGTCACCCAGGCCCAGGTCCGGTAGCCGCCGGGGAAGTCGTGAGTCGTCCAGACCTCGACGATCGCGACAGGGACCGCCGCCAGGCGCATGAGCGCGAACCAGCGGCTGACCGCTCGGAGACGGCCCAGCTCTCCGGTCATGCCCCGACTCCCCGGGAGCGCATGCGACCGAGCGCCCATTCCGCGTGCTCGCGCAGGAGCTCGTCCGCGCCGGACGCATGGCGCGCAACGGCCTGCACCTCGTCCTCCTCACCCGCGTTCCCGGCTGCCACGAGCGCATTTCGGCGCAGGTAGCGCGGATCGTTCCTGGGGATGAAGAGCCGTTCGTAGCGGCGTCGGAGGTCGTCGTCGTCGGCTTGGAGCCAGTCGACGAGCGAGACGTGTGGCTCGGCCTCGGCGGGCGCGGGCTTCCCGGCGCGCCGCTTCTCGATCCCGCGGTTCCAGGGACAGACGTCCTGGCAGATGTCGCAGCCGTAAACCTGGTCACCGAGCGCCGCGCGGTAGTGCTCCGGGAACGGCTCGCGTGACTGAGTCCAGTAGGAGAGGCACCTCGTGGAGTCGACCGTCCCGGGCTCGTCGAGCGCACCCGTCGGGCAGGCTTCGATGCAGAGCGTGCATGAACCGCAGTCGAGGCCGAGCGGCGGCGTGGCCTCCAGCTCCGCGTCTGTGATCAGCGTGCCGAGCACGACCCAGGAGCCGAACCGCGGTGTGATGATCAGCGTGTTCTTGCCGTAGAAACCGACTCCCGAGCGAGCCGCGCCTTCACGGTCGACGTGTTGGTTCGCGTCGACGAGCACGCGGCAGGCGCCGCCCAGCTCCCGTCCCAGGGCCTCCAGCTTCTCGCGGAGCGCGGCGTAAGCGTCCCAGCGCGTGTAGCGGGGGAGCCGTCCCGCTCCCGGCGGGGGCGAGTCGTCGTCGGCGTAGTAGCACAGTGCCGCCGAGACGACCGAGCGTGCGCCCGCGAGCAGCGTCTCGGGATGACACGAGATCTCGGGCTGGGCCATTGTGAAGCGCATGTCGGCGAACAAGCCCCTGGCCCGCCGCTCCCGGATGTGCCGCTCGGTCTCGGCGTAGGCCGTGACCGGGGCGGCGCCGACGACATCCAGGCCGACCCGGTCGCCTAGGTGCTCGAGCTCCTCGCGCGTCATGGGAACATTGTTGCCCGATGAAAGCCGTACGCATCCACGAAGACGGCGGGCCGGAGGTTCTCCGCTACGAAGATGCCCCCGATCCGTCCCCCGGCCCGGGGGAGGTGGTGGTCCGCTTGCACGCCGCCTCGATCAACCATCTCGACCTCTGGATCAGGAAGGGCCTGCCCTCCGTCCCCAAGCCCCGAATCCTGGGCGCGGACGGGGCCGGCCTGGTCGCCGGCCTCGGGGAAGGCGTCGATGGGCTGGAGGAGGGCCAGCGAGTGGTCGTGAATCCCGGGCTCGCGGTCGGGCCCGACGGGAAGACCATCGTTGTCGGCGAGCACACCGACGGCACCTACGCGGAGCTGATCGCGCTGCCGGCTTCCAGCATCTACCCACTGGACGACGCGATCGGGTTCGAAGCGGCGGCTGCGTTCCCGCTCGTCTTCGAGACCGCCTACCGGATGCTCGTCACGAAGGCGGGCATCGCCGAGGGTGAGTGGGTGTTCGTTTGGGGCATCGGCGGCGGCGTCGCGACGGCCTCCCTGGCGATCGCAAAGGCGGTCGGCGCGCGCGTGATCGTCACGTCGTCCAGCGACGAGAAGCTGGCCCGAGCACGGGAGCTCGGCGCGGACGCCACGGTCAACCACAGCACCGGCGACGTGGCGGCAACGGTGAAGGAGGCGACGGAGGGTCGAGGAGCCGACGTCGTCGTGGAGCACGTGGGCGAGGCGACCTGGAAGACCTCGCTCGCGGTCGTACGGCCGTGGGGACGCGTGGTCATCTGCGGCGCCACGACCGGACCAAACCCGCCGGCCCAGCTGCACCGGATCTGGTGGAAGCAGCTGACCGTGTACGGCTCGACGATGGGCGCACAGGAGGACTTCGAGGGCGCCTACGAGCTGGTGAAGAGCGGCCGTGCCCGACCTGTGATCGACACCGTGTTTCCACTCGAGCAAGCGCGCGAAGCGCACGAGCGCGTCGAGGCCGGCGCTCAGTTCGGGAAGGTCGTGCTCACGATTCCGGGGTAACCCTCTAGCCCTCTAGCCGAAGCCAAGGATGAACTTGGCATCTTCGGACATCTGCTCCGGCGACCAGGGCGGGTCCCACGTGAGGTCGACATCGACCGCCTCGACACCGGGGAGCGCGCGCACGACCTCGTCGATGTTCTGCTGGATCATCGGCCCGACCGGACAGCCCATCGACGTCAGCGTGTGAATGACTTTGACGTTCCCGTTCTCGACCTCGACGTCGTAGAGCAGGCCGAGATCGACGATGTCCATCCCGAGCTCGGGATCCTCGACCTGGCGAAGCGCCTCGACGACATCGTCCTTGGTGGGCACGGAACGAGTGTAACCGGCGGGTGCGGACTAACCGAGCAGACGTACTTCGTCGCGCCGCTCACGCGCGAAGAAGTGCACGCCGTCGACGAAACGGACCCAGTTGCAGCGCGTGCACATGACCAGGGAGTGCGTACGCGCACTGTCGGCGTAGAAGCGCACCCCTCGGAGCAGGTCACCGTTAGAGACGCCGGTCGCGGCGACGATCACCTCGCCGGGAGCGAGGTCCTCGATCGTGAAGATGCGCTCCACGTCCCCGATCCCGGACTCCTGCGCAGCCGTGGCCTCACTACGCGTCGTGGGCCAGAGCTGGGCCTGCAGCTCACCGCCTAGGCATTGGAGGGCGGCGGCGGACATCACGGCCTGACGCGTGCCGCCGATCCCGATCGCGAGGTGGTCGTTCGTGCCGCGGATCGCCGCCGAGACGGAGGCCGTGACGTCGCCGTCGGGGATCAGCTTGATCCGTGCTCCGGCTGCGCGGATCTCCTCGATCAGGTCGTGATGGCGCGGCCGGTCGAGCACGATCGTGGTCACGTCGGCGATCTTGCGACCGAACGCATCGGCGATCGCCTGGAGGTTCTCGGCGACCGGGTTGCGCAGGTCGATCGAGCCGCGCGCCCGCGGTCCGACGGCCATCTTGCGCATGTACATGTCCGGCAAGGTCTGCAGCGACCCCGGCTCGCCGACGGCCACCATCGACATCGCACCCGGTCCCCCACGGGCCACGACCCCGCGGCCTTCGAGAGGATCGAGCGCCAGGTCGACTTGCCCCCCGCCCGCGCCGACCCGGTTACCCGGGGCGAGACCTTCGTCCTCGTCTGCGCCCCCGATCACGATCCTGGCGTCGATCGGCAAGATCTCGAGCGCGTCCCGCATCCCCTTTGACGCCGCGCGCTCCGCGCCTTCCTGGTCGGCACGGCCGAGCCAACGTGCACTGCCGAGCGCGGCGGCCTCGGTCACGCGCGCGTAGCTCTCGCAGAGACAGAGCGGCTTACGCTCGGTCTCGGTTTCGGTTTGCTCCTCGATCGCGGCCGCGTCGGTCATCCGCTCACCTTCTCTCCACGCTCGGCGCTCTCGAGCACGAGCTCCATCGCCGTGCCGATCGCCTCCTCGATGTTCCCGTTCTCGATCACGGGAACACCCGCCTTGGCGGCCCGCTCGACGATGTAGCCCTGAATCTCGCGGATATCGCCGATCGCGTCGAGGTAGCGGTCGAACGGACGGGCGACCTCGGTGGCGCTGTCCCTGATCCAGAAATGACTCGCGTGAGCCTCCACGTCGTCGATCGCGAGCACGAACTGGACGACGAGCGCGCCCTCGATCTCCACGGGAAGCATGCCGGGCACGAGATGGACGCCTTCGAGCACCATCGACCACCCTTCCTGAAGCACGCGGTCGATCGCGGCGCGGACGCCGACGAGCACGTTGCGCGTCTGGTCGAGGAACCCGTGCAGAACCGGGTTCTCCTCGTCCTCGTACATCGCGCGTCCGGCCTCGAAGCTCGAGTAGTGGATCGAGGGCATGAACTCGATCGAAAAGAAGGCACGCATCGTCTGGCGGACGAAGTCGGTCGACGTCACGCGCGTGATTCCGAGGCGGTAGGCCACCTCCGTCGCGACGGTCGACTTGCCGGTGCCCGTGGCCCCCCCGACAAGCAGGATCACCGGGAGGTCCAGATCCGCGAGCTGCCGGTAGAGGCGGAGCCGGCGCGTGATCTGCGACCCATCCTCCGCACCGAGCCGCTCGACGGCGAGCTCGTTCAGCCGTTCCAGCGTCAAGGAGAGGCGACCGCTGGTCGCGAGATCCGTGTCCGCAGCCTGTGCCAGCTCGTAGGCGCGGTCGGGCGAGACGCCGGTCGCGATCAGGGAGCGGGCCAGGAGGCCCTTCGAGAACGGCAGCCCGTCTTCGCCGCCGAGCGGCAGCGGCTCTCGGTGCCGGCGCTCGCTCACGTGCGCGCGGGCTCCGCGGCGGGGATCTCCAGCAACGCACGCAGCGCGGCCTCGAGATCTGGCTGGCCCGGTAGCGGCACGACTTCGTTGTCGGCGAACACGACGCTGACTCCTCGCTTTGCTCCTGCCTCTGCGACGACGTCGATCGCCGCTGCCTTGATCTCTACGAGATAGACGTCCGCGTCGATCCCCGCGAGCTCGGCGGCCAGCGCATCGCGGCGCGCCAGGTTGCCGGAGACGTGCACCACCTCCGCGCCGTGGTCGTCCCTCAGGTGCGTGGCAAGCCGTCCGTGCGCCTCTTCGGGGGCGGTCGTGAAATACGCGACTCGCCGGCCTTCGACCGGCTCAAGGGGGCGCGGTCGTAGCTCCGCCGCGATGACGGTGAGGTTGGGCTTCACCTCCCGGATCGCCTTCGCCAGCTCGTCGTGCCCTCCCGACTCGACCGCCATCGTGAGGACGACGAGGTCGGAAATCAGGATGCGGTAGGCGTTGAGGTAGCCGGTGGCCAGCTCCGGATCGCAGTCGGCGTTCACGACGAGAAGCCGCGCGGTTGTGGCCACAGGCGGAATCGCGGCTCCGCTGCCGTCGAAGACGACGAGGTCGGGCGAGCGTTCAAGCGCCAGCTCCGCACCGGCCGCGACATTGTCTGCCGCCGTCGCGCCGGCCAGCCCACCCGCGCAACGGCGGCAGCCGATCGTGACCACTCCTGAGAGCGCGGCGGTCTCGAGATAGTCCGAGGCCGCGTGCCGCCCCGCGCGAGAAAGCTCCAGAAGGCTCTCGACCGTCGGGCGCACCTCCACGCATTCGGGCTCCTCCGGGCCACCCCGGCCCATCGCGACGACGACCACGTCCCGCTCGCGCGCAAGGAACCGGGCGACATATCCGGTCACCGCGGTCTTCCCGACCCGCTTTCCGGTGCCGATCACCGACAGCGACGCGAGCGGGAAAGGCCCGAGAGGCGCCGGTTCGAGACGGAAATCCGCCCCTTCGTACGGAATCCCGTGGGCGAGCACGCGGCTGGCGACGCGGAAGCGCTGCCGGGGGCCGAGCACCGGCTCGTCCGACAGGTCGACGACGAGATCCGGAGAGTGCTCCGTGATCGCTGCCTCGAGATCGTCGACGACCGGCACGCCGTAGTCCTCGCCACCGCGTAGCTTCTCGGTGCCGCCGATCAGATGGGCTGCGAGGATGTCGTGGGGAAGCCCCGCAATGGCGTCTCTGACTACAGGCGCGTAGTGCTCGCCGTCGACGAGCGCCAGAGCGCGCATCAGCGGGTCGTCACTTCCCTCTCGATGCGCGTCGTGTATTTCTCGAAGGCGAGAGTCTGGGTCGAGAACTGGATGATCCGCTCCTGCTCGTGGAACGGGTACTTGCGCCAGACGTCGACGTGGTGGTCCGTGATCTCGAGCAGGTTGTAACAGGGCCTCGTGTTACCGCGAAGGCGCTGGGACGACGTGGTGCCCGCGTTGACCACGAACAGGTGCTCGAGCCGCCAGGCATACGGAACGTGCTTGTGGCCCGAGAGGACGATGTCCACCCCGGCCCGCTGGAGGCACTCGATCGCGTCGCCCGCGTCGTAGACGATATTGCGCTCCCGCCCCGTGCCGGGCACCGGCAGCAGGTGATGGTGCATGACGAAGATGCGCAGCTCGGCAGCGGGACCGAACTGGTCCTCGATCCACTGGTAGCGCCCTCGGCCGATCGCGCCGTGGTCGAGGTCCGGCTCCGTCGAGTCGACGGCAACGACCGTGACCCCTCCAACGCGCAGCACGGAGTTGCGCTCTCCGAACATCTCCTCGAAATGGACGTAACCGACGTTCCGGGAGTCGTGGTTTCCCGGGATCACGACCATGGACTCGCACGCGATGCGGTCGAGGTATCGCTTCGCTTCCGCGAACTCGTGCTTGAAGCCGAACGCCGTCAGATCGCCCGAGCAGATCACGATGTCGGGGTCGAGCTCGTTGATCTCGTTGATCGTCCGCTCCATCAGCCCCGGCACGAAGTGCGGGTCACCGCAGTGGATGTCGGAGATATGGGCGATCGTGAAGGCGCTCTCGCGACCGTCGGGCATGTTCGAAGTCTAGGGGCGGAGTCCGTGACACAAGACTCGCTGCTGCCAGGGTTACCTGGTTCACGCCCGACAACGGGGTGCCCACCACCCCCGCCCGCCTAACAGCGTATTGGCGAACTCGTCGCGAGTCTGTGCCAAAGCGGCGCCGGGACCGGGTCCGCTCGTGCCCTCAAGGCGCCGGGTCAACAGGCAGTGGCGAACGCGACCACGCGGAGGGTACGAACGTCGCCGGGAGCGTCTGGGGCGGGCCAAGGGTCATCCGGACCCGCTGCTACGCTCGATCGATGTCGGGGGAATCTGCTGATTTCCAGGCCTATCGTGGGTCGGCTCCGCCGCGGTTCGCGAACCAGGCGGAGCTCGAGTGCGCGAAGGTGCTCGACTACTACGGCATCCCGTGGGAGTACGAGCCACGCACGTTCGCGCTCGAGCGCGACGAGCGGGGGCGTGTCACCGAGGCCTTCACACCCGACTTCTACTTGCCGGAGCAGGGGCTTTACGTCGAGATGACGGTGATGAAGCAAGCGCTGGTCACGAGGAAGAACCGCAAGCTCCGCAAGCTCCGGATCCGCTATCCAGGGATCAAGATCAAGCTTTTCTACCGGCGGGACATCGAGCGCCTCGCGGAGCGCTACCGGCTCGACCTCGCCTCGTGAGCGGGCACAACGGCGCGGGCGAGATCTACCTCAATGCGGCGGCGATCGGCGCGCGCGTCGCCGAGCTCGGCGTCGAGATCACGGCCGACTACGCCGATTCGGACCTCGTGCTCGTGGGCCTGTTGAAGTCGAGCGTCGTCTTCCTCGCCGATCTGTGCCGGGCCATCGAGACACCGCATGAGATCGACTTCATGGAGCTGGCCCCCTACAACGGCGAGGCGGAGGGTACGGCGGCAAGCGTGCGCCTGCTCAAGGACGCTTCGGCCGACGTGGCCGGGCGGGACGTGCTCCTCGTCGAAGACGTTGTCGACACGGGGCTCACGCTCAACTACCTGCGCAACCTGCTCGAGCTCCGGTCGCCGCGCTCGCTCGCGATCGCCACGCTGCTGGATCGCCCGTACCGGCGGCTCGTCGACGACCTGCCGGTTCGCTACGTGGGCTTCGTCGTCCCGGACGAATTCTTCGTCGGCTACGGATTCGACCTGAACGAGCGGGGCCGCAACTTTCCTGACCTCCGGCTCCGCGCCAGCGCGCCCTCGTAAACCATAGGCTTTCGTCTATTGAAGTTTAGCCGAGCCTAAACTTCAGTTACGATGAGCCGGTGAGGCTGCGCAGAACCGCCGTCGGCCTGCCGGAGACCGTCGGGGGCGTGATGCGCCGCTCCACGGGGCGGTTCCGCGTATTGCCTTTCCTCGGCCCCGCGTTCGTGGCCTGCGTCGCCTACATCGACCCGGGCAATTTCGCGACGAACATCGCCGGCGGGTCGAAGTACGGCTACACGCTCGTGTGGGTGATCGTCGCCTCAAACCTGATGGCGATGCTGATCCAGACGCTGTCCGCGAAGCTCGGCATCGCCACCGGTCGCAACCTCCCCGAAGTCTGTCGCGAGCGCTTTTCCAGGCGTACGTCCTTCGGGCTCTGGGTCCAGGCCGAGTTGATCGCGATGGCCACCGACCTCGCGGAGTTCCTCGGCGCAGCGCTCGGCTTCCATCTTCTGCTCGGAATCGCTCTCTTTCCGGCGGCGGTGATCACCGGCGTCACCGCGTTCCTGATCCTCGGGCTTCAGCGCTTCGGCTTTCGCCCCTTCGAGGCGGTGATCGCGGCGATCGTGGGCGTGATCGGAGTCTGCTACGTGGGCGAGATCTTCCTGGCGAACCCACCGCTCGGCACCGTCGCTCAACACGCCGTGGTGCCGGCCTTTGCCGGGAGCGAGTCCGTGCTGCTGGCCGTCGGGATTCTCGGCGCGACGGTGATGCCGCACGTCATCTACCTGCATTCGGCGCTGATGCAGGGCCGGATCCTTCCGGAGAACCCCGATGACATGCGACGGCTCTACAAGTACACGCGCATCGACGTGGTGATCGCGATGACGATCGCGGGCCTGATCAACATGTCCATGCTCGTGATGGCGGCGAGCGTCTTCTACAAGAGCGGTCTGATGCACGTCGATTCGCTGGAGCGGGCGCACAAGACGCTGGAGCCGATCCTCGGGAGCGCCTCGAGCACTTTGTTCGCGCTCGCGCTGCTCGGCTCGGGGCTCTCGAGCTCCACCGTCGGCACGCTCTCCGGGCAGGTGGTGATGCAGGGGTTCATCCAGCGACGGATCCCGATCACCGTTCGGCGCCTGGTGACGATGATTCCTGCGCTCGCCGTGATCGCGATCGGCGTCGACCCGTCGCGGACGCTCGTGATCAGCCAGGTCGTGCTCTCGTTCGGGATTCCGTTCGCACTGATTCCGCTCGTGATGTTCACGGCGCGCCGGGACCTGATGGGCGTCCTCGCGAACCGCCGTTCCACGACGGTCGCCGCGTTCGTGATCGCGGGCCTGATCGTCGCGCTGAACATGTTCCTGCTGGCGCAGACGTTCGGCCTCGCCTAGAGGGTTCGTCGTGCTTGAAGCACCGGCCGCCCCGGGGGAGGCGGCCGGCGTCGTCGGGAGACGACTTTGCGTAAGCGGTAGCCGCCGTCAGCGAGCACACGCGCTTACGACTTACAAAGATTAAACGTATGGCTTGTCGGTATAGGTACGGGACCGACTACAGATATCCGAGCGGATCTACGGGGGAACCGCTGACCCGAACCTCGAAGTGCAGATGCGGTCCGAAGCAATGGCCGGTGCAGCCGACGTACCCGATCACCTGTCCCTGCGAGACGCGCTGACCGTTGCCCGCGGCGATGCTCGACTGGTGGGCGTAAGCCGTCGAGAGGCCGCCGCCGTGATCGATCGCCACCAGGTTCCCGTAGCCGCCCATCCAACCCGAGTAGACGACGGTTCCGGACGCAGCGGCATGGATCGGCGCGCCCGACCCCACGGCGATGTCGATGCCGTTGTGCATTCGACCCCAGCGCATCCCGAACCCGCTCACCACCGGGCCGTTCACGGGCCAGATCAGGCCGCTGGAGGAATGCGGCGGGACGGCCGAAGTGACGGCATTAGCGCTCTGGGCCGCTGTGATCTGCGCGCCGAGCTGGCCGCTCACCGCCTCGAGCGCCTGCGCCTCGCTGACCGCCTCCCGCTCGGAGGCCGCCACCTGGGCCAGGCGAACCCGCTTCCCGCTCCGAGCCGTGGCGAGCTGGTTCTGTGAGGCGAGCAGCTCGTCGCGAACGGAGCGAACTTCCTGCGTCCGTGCGGCGACGATCCGGGTCTCCGCCGCGACGACCGCCCTTGCACGCTTGGTGCGTTCCCGCGCCGCACGCGCTTCCTTCTTGGCGGACCGGAAAGCCTTGGACACCGAGACGTCCTGCCGGTGGATCTGCCGCGCAAAGTCGATTTGCTCCAGGATGTCGGAGAAGCTCTTCGAGGCGAGAAACAGCTCGATCGAGCTGGGGTCTCCGTTCTCGTAGATCGCGATCAGGCGCTTGTACAGACGCTCGAGGGCCAAGGCGTACTGGCGCTTGAGGAAGAAGTAGCGCTTGGTCTCGAGACGGAACAGGCGCGTGAGCTTGTCCAGTCGGGCCTGGTGCAACGCGAGCACGTTCTCGAGCACCGCGAGGCGGGCCGAAACGCCGCCGACCCGGGCATCGAGGCTGCGGATGCGTTCGGTGACCGACGCGATCTCCGACCTCAGGGCGTCTTCCTGGCGCTGGGCGGCGTCGATCTTCGCGTGCAGCGAGGCGATCCGCGAGTCGACGGACGCCTTCCGGGTGCTCACGTCGCCGCTCGCCGTCGGGGCGGCGAACAGGACCACGAGCAGGAGAACAACGGCACACCTTCTGGCCATTTGCGGGATTTTCGCGGATTTCGCGGCTGTCCCTGCCGCGAATCGGTTTTTTACGTCTTTGCGTCGGGGGTCGGAGGCGAGGGCTCAGGCGTCGGTTCGGGGATCGGTGTGGGCTGCGGCACCGGCGATGGAACCGGCGATGGCTCGGGCATTGGCGTCGGCTGCGGGATGGGAGAAGGCACGGGTGACGGCTCCGGCACCGACGGCGGTTCGATCACGTTCGAGGGGTTCATTCCGGGCTCCTTTCGTGCTGGTCGTGGGTCTGCGCCGTTCGTTGGCGGGGATCTCGGATCGAGTGCGCGGAGAGCCTCGGCCGCCCGGCGCCGCAAGGGCATGACAAGCGCTCGGTAGTCGTCGTCGGAGACCTTGCCCGTTCGATGGTCGAACTCGAGCTCCTTCAGGGCGGCGAGAGCGCGGTCGCGCTCTTCGGCCAGCTCGAGCCGACGGTGCTCGCCGGGGCTCGGCTCCGCGAGCTCGTCTTCCGAGCGGGAGGCGACCGGCCGGCGCAGGAAGGGCAGCGAGACGGCCACGACGCACGCAGCCGCCAGGAGAGCACCGAGCACGAGTGAAAGGCTCATGCCGGTAGATGCTAGTGCCCTCGGGAGGAAACGACGGCTTAGGCTTCTGTAGCCCGCGCCGCCGCGCGGCGCGCCGGGACCCGGTAGCCGTGCTCCTCGCACAGCGCTCCGGGCGACTCTTCCGTCAGCGCGTCGCAATACCCCTTGCCGTAGGCAGCGCGCATGAACGCGGCGACGACCTCGAGGTTCCAATCGCCGATCTCGGCGGATTCGCGCCAGAGATCTGCCAGCCGGAGGTCGATGTCGAGCTCGAGTAGGTCGATGCGAGTTGGCCGCTTTGGCATGCGGAAAAGCGTAGAAACGGGGTCGGACGGCAGTAAGGGAGCGGCGAAGGCCGGCCGCAAAGACCCGAGCAAGCGACCACCCACCACGCCTTTTGTAAAGTTGTCTGACACCGTCGCGAAAGACGCACCGAAGTGTGTCGAGAGTGTGACCGGCTGGGTAGATTCCCTGCTCAGCGGCCTCTTCGCTGAACCGCGCCCAGCTTTGTAAAGGTGTCAGACATCGGTGGTTCGGCCCGGCACGGCGGCGGCTATACGCTCCTTCGCCGATGGGGAAGCTTCGGTTTGGACCCGCCCGCGTGCCCTCGCGCAAGCATCCGGAGGCTGCGATTGAGTTGCTGCTCGAGCGCGGGTACGACGCCTGCGAGATCGACTTCGAGGGCGGCTTCTGGATGGACTACCCATGGGCCGAGCGCTTCGGCAAGGTGGCGCGGGACGCGGGCATCGTGCTCTCCGTCCACGCCCCCATCGCCGGCTTCATGGGCCACGCCGAACGCGACAAGAAGCAGCGCATGGCGGTCGGCATGCTCGACCATTCCGCCGGCATAGCGGTCTCGGCCGGCGCGCAACTGGTCGTCTTCCACCCCGGATTCCTGCTCGGCCGCGAGCGGGCGGCGGCGATCGACTCCGTCTGCGAGCAGCTGACCGAGCTGCGCGAGCGACTCCTCGCCAAGGGCCGTGATGTCCCGTTCGGGGTCGAGATCATGGGCCGTGTCCGCGAGCTCGGCACCGCCGAGGATGTGTTCGAGATCTCCAGGCGCAGCGGCGGCTGGGTACGACCGGTAATCGACTTCGCACACCTGCACGCCGTTACGGACGGCGGGTTCACGGAGCCCGGCGCCTTCGTCGAGATCCTGGAGCAGGCGGACGAGGTGCTCCCGGCCCGTGCTCCGTTCCACGTCCACTTCTCCGACATCGCCTTCGCGAACCGCAACGAGACGAAGCACCTGCCCTATGGCGAGGGCACGCTGCGGGCAGAGCCGCTCGCGACAGCGCTCAGGAAGTTCAAGCGCCCGGCGACCGTGATTAGCGAATCACCGGACGAGGAGTCGAGTCAGGCGATCCGAGCCGTGCTGTCCGGGCGCTCGAGAGCGGCGAGGCGCTCTTCGAACTCGACGGCTTCGTCATCGCGCCCGCGTTCGCGCAAGAACTGAGCCCGCGCCCGCAACGGCTCGAAGCAGAGCTTCATGCCTTCGGTCGGATCGAGCAGCGCTAGCGACTCGCGCAGCAACGCGTCGGCCTCCTCGTCCCGTCCCTGCGCGGCACGCACGAGGCCGAGCGCAAGCGCGGTGCTCGACCTTGAGGAGACATCCTGGGGCCCGACGGTCTCACGCGCCTTGAGCGCGTAGTGCTCCGCCTGGTCGACATCGCCGCGGTCGAGCAGGACCTGGGCCAAGCCACGCTGGGCCTCGCAGAGCATGCCGCGATCCTCGAGCGGCTTCAGGACCGCGATCGACTCACGGTAGAGGCGCTCGGCACGCTTCGAGTCGCCCTTCTTCGCGGCGACACGCGCGAGTTGCTCGTGAGCACGGCCCAGCATCGACGCGTTTCCGGCTTCGTCGAAGAGCTCGATCGCACGCTCGAGCTCCGTTTCCGCCTCGTCGTACTCGTCACGGAACCGGTGCAAGTCCGCGGAGGCAAGCAACGCCCAGCCCTGGGAAATGATCGAGCCACTCTCGGCGGCCTGGACACAGGCCCGCTCGACGAGCGGGGCCGCCTCCGCCGTGTCGCCTCGGACGAGGTACACGTGGGACAGGTCGGCTGCGGCACGGCTCTCGAGATCAAGACGGCCGGTCTTCCGCGCGACGGCGAGCGCTTCGAGCGCGTAACGCTCGGCTTCAGACAGGTTCGCCGTCCACCACGCCGCCGTCCTGAGCAGTGCGAGCGCGTCGAACCGCGCTTCGTCGTCGTTCTCGTCCGCCGCCTCGAGCGCGGCGCGTCCCAGCTCCTCTGCTTTCGCGACATCGGCTTCGCGGAAAAGCCCCACCTCGGCGAGCGCCGTCAGGGCGCGAGCCTCGAGCGCGTTGTCCGGGGCTTCCTCCGCGTCTACCCGCACGCGCTCCATCTCGATCGAGACGGCCGGCAGGTCGGACAGCCGCCAGGCCGACCGAGCGGCCTGGTAGCGCCGCTCGAGCGTCGGTTCGAGCTCCACCGCGCGCACGAACAGCTTCCGCGCTGACCGGTTCGCTTCGCGCGCCAGGGCCCGCTTGCCCGCGCCCTCCAGTGCGGCAGCTGCCTCGTGCGTCAGCTCGTCCGGCGCGGCACCGTCGAGCTCCTCGAGCAGCGTGACGGCCTGGTCGAGGTGGTAGGCCCGGATCTCGAGCAGCTCACCGCCGGTGCGCTCGCGCAGCCACTCGGCGAAGCGCGCGTGCAGATCCGCGCGCCCCGTCTTCGACAGCCCGCTGTAAGCAACTTCGCGGATGAGCACGTGCTTGAACCGGAATGCCTCCTCGCCCGAGATCGTCGAGCGCGCCTCCGGCAGGACGAAGTCCCGGATCAACAGGTCATCGATCACCTCGGCCACGTCGTCGAACTCGGGTGCGAGGTGAGAGATCGCACCCGACCAGAAAGTGCGCCCGATCACAGCGGCGCGCTGGAGCACAGCCTTCTCGGCGGCGGGCAACCGGTCGATGCGGGCCGCGATCAGCGCCTGCAGCGTGTCGGGGACGCCGTCGACTGAGCAGGTGTCCTCCGACTCTCGAACCATGCGCACGATCTCCTCGACGAAGAGCGGATTGCCCTGGGTCTTGTCGAGCAGCTCGCGGTAGTCGGCCTCTGGAACCTGAAGATCGTCCAGCAGAGCGCGTGCGAGCTCATCGCTCTCGTTCTCGCCGAGCGGCTCGAGCTCGATCGCGGTCGAGCGCAGGCTTCCGCCTGCCCAGCCCGGGCGGTTGTCGAGCAGCTCCGGACGGGCCAGGCAGAGGATCAGCAAGGGCGCCTCGCGCACGCGCTCGGCCAGATCCTCGATCAGCTCGAGCAGCGGATCTTCGGCCCAGTGGATGTCTTCGAAGATCAGTACGAGCGGCTGGTCCTGTGCCAGGCGCTCGGCCCACGCCCGCGCGGCCCAGGCGATCTCCTGACCGCTGCGCTGGCCGTGCATCGCCTCGAGCAGGCCGGACGCGATGCCGAGCAGGTCGGCGACGGCCTCGTCCTCGCAAAAGACCTGCAGCTTGCCGATCGCGACCTCGAGCGGGTCGTCGTCGGCGATACCGGCTGCGTTCTTGACCATCTCCGCGAGCGGCCAGTAGGTCACGCCTTCGCCGTAGGGAAGGCTGCGCCCCACGAGCACGGTGGCGCGGTCGAGCGTGTCGCCGAACTCGCGCGCGAGCCGGCTCTTGCCGACTCCCGGCTCGCCGAAGATCGTGAACAGGTGCGCACGGCGACCGCGAACGGCGCGCTCCCAGATGCTGTCGAGCAGCTCCAGCTCGTTGTCTCGGCCGACCAGCGGGGCGGTGAGACCCTGTACGCGAGGGCCGTTGGCCCTCCCACGTGCGCCGAGGACGCGCCAGGCCCAGATGCCGCCGTCGAGGCCCTTGAGCTCGAGCGGGCCGACGTCCTCCACCTCGACGCGGCCGAGCGCGAGCCTGTTTGCGCCCGGGCCGATCAGGATCTCGCCCGGCGACGCGGCCTGCTGGAGCCGCGCCGCGACGTGCACCGCTTCCCCTGTAGCGAACGTGAACGCGCTGTCGTCCGCGACGACTTCGCCGGACTCGACACCCAGCCGAGCTTCGAACTCGAGCTCCTGGACGACGTCGCGGATCGAGAGCGCGGCGCGGATGGCGCGCTCGGCGTCGTCCTCGTGCGCCTGCGGGATCCCGAACGCTGCGACTACCGCGTCGCCCGCGTATTTCTCGACGATGCCACCGTGGGTCGTCACACAGTGCGAGGCGCGCTCGAAGAACTCGTTCACTCTGCGCCGGACGATCTCCGGATCTTTGCTCGCTACAAACCTCGTCGAGTCGACGAGATCGACGAATAGCACCGTTGCGAGCTTGCGCTCCATGCCTCAATTCTATGAACGTGGGCGCAGCCGGTGGCATGCCCGCGAGTACGACTTACAAAGGGGGGAGAGGGACGGCAGATTGCCCGTCCCTCTCGTCGTTTCGTCAGCTACGACGGCGCCGGCGGAGCAGCAGCAGTCCGAGTCCCAGTCCGAACGCGGCGCCGAGCTCCACTGGGCTGAGGGCACCGAGGCCTTGGCCCGCTTTGATGCGCGCCGCCATCGCGCGAGGCAGGACGTGAGCCCGGCCGTCGCGGTAGATGAAGCCCCGCTTGGGCGAGAACCGGAGCGCCGTCACGCCGTCCGACCAGGGGCTGGGACGATCGGTCTGGAACCGGACCCGCCTCCAGTCGCGAACCGCGCGCAGCGTGCGGTGTCCCCTCAGCGTCAGCAACCGCTCGTACGTGGCCGGCGAGGAGACGCGCATCGAGCCCACGGTCACACCCGTGATCTGCGGCTTCGGGAGGGGCTGGAGCCCTTTCGCCAGCTGCATCAGGGTGGCTTGGGCATCCGGGCCAAGCTCGAACCAGCTCGCGTTGCCGTGCTCGTCGGGAGCGCTCTGCACACCCACCCCGGGGACGTAGTACGCGCTGAAGGTCTCCTGGCCGCCGCCGCCCTCCTCGGCCGGGATGTCGATCGTGTACTCGAGCTTGTAGTAAGGAGCCAGCGCAGGCGTCCGCGCAACCGCTCCGCCCTCGTTGCCGGCGATCTTGCCGATCACGGTCTTGTCCGCCGTCGCCGCGCAGGCGGCAGAGCCGCAAACCTGCACCTTCACGAGCTCTTTCGCGGCAGCCGAGGCGGGCGCCAGGAGCGCGAGCGCGACGGTTGCCAGCAGCGCCTTGCGCATGTGGATCTCCTTCCGTCGGAATCATCTCCCCATACACCGGCGAGGTCTTTGGAGTTCCCACTACGATCCGGCTGTGCTCGACCCGAACGTCTTCAAGGCCTACGACGTGCGCGGGCTCTATCCCGGCGAGCTCGACGAGGAGGGCGGTTACGCGATCGGGCGGGCCTTCGTGGAGCAGTTCGAGCCGCGGCGCATCGCGGTCGGGCGAGACATGAGGCTTTCCTCCCCCACGATGGCAAAGGCGGTGATCGAAGGTGTCACCGACGGCGGCGCCGACGTGCTCGACCTCGGGCTGATCGGAACCGAGATGGTCTATTTCGCGGTCGGTGAGTTGGGGCTCGACGGCGGCATCGCGATCACGGCATCCCACAACCCGAAGGAATACACAGGCATGAAGATCGTCCGACAGGGGGCGCTGCCAGTGGGCGGCGAGTCTGGTCTACTGGAGATCCGCGACCGCGCGCTGGACGGGTTCACGCCTGCTGACGACCAGTCCCGCGGCAAGGTCGATGCGTACGACATCTGGCCGGCATACGTCGACCGCGTGCTCTCCTTTATCGACCTCGACGCGCTCAAGCCGCTGCGCATCGTGATCGACGCGGCCAACGGGATGGCAGGCGTGATGCTCCCGCCGGTGCTGGAACGGCTGCCGACGGTCGACGCTGTGCGCTGCTACTTCGAGCCCGACGGCACCTTCCCGAACCACGAGCCCAACCCGCTACTGCCGGAGAACCGCGAGTTCATCATGCGCAAGACGCTCGAGGAGCGCGCAGACTTCGGCGTCGCATTCGACGGCGACGCCGACCGCTGCTTCTTCGTCGACGACACGGGTGAGTTCGTCCCCGGCGACTACGCAACGGCTCTGTTCGCGGAAGCCGTGCTGGAGAAGGACCCGGGCGCCAAGATCATCTACGACGTCCGCGCGAGCTGGGCCGTCCCTGAGACGATCGAGCGCGCCGGCGGCGTAGCGCTCATGAACCGCGTCGGCCACGCGTACATCAAGCACCGCATGCGCGAGGAGGATGCGGCGTTCGGCGGCGAGGTCTCCGGCCACTACTACTTCCGTGACTTCTCGCAGGCTGACTCAGGGGTCGTGCCGTTCCTGCTCATGCTCGAGGTGATCTCGCGCAAGGGGAAGAAGCTGTCGGAGATCCTGACCGACTACCGGTCCCGGTACTTCCTGACCGGTGAATTGAACACCCCCGTCTCCGATGTCGAGGCCAAGTTGCGGGAACTGGAGGAGCGCTTCTCGGACGAAGGCAAGATCAGTCACCTCGACGGGATCTCCGTTGACGCCGAGGACTGGCACATGAACGTGCGGCCGTCGAATACCGAGCCGCTGCTACGGCTGAACCTCGAGGCGCGCGACCCTGAGCTGATGGAGCGCAAGCGCGACGAGGTGCTCGCTGTGATCCGGGGCTGACCCGGCTGGGCCAGCATGGGCTCAGCGGTGGACCGGCGTTCGCGAACGCGTCCGCGCTTCAGGGGCGCCACACCGGACGTGCGTCGACGATCTGAGGCGCGGACGGTCGCGTGATGCGGTGTTCGTTCGACCCGTCCCGGTCCGCGACGTCGATTTCGTGTCCGTACTCGAACGTGATCCGGCGCCCGTCGCGCGACCACGACGGATGGCTGTAGTTCCGATCTCCATCCGCACGCACAGTAGAGCGGAAGAGGATCTGAGTCCCGTCCGGCGACCACGCTGGCTGGAGGTCGTACTTTGTCGTCACCTGAGTAACGGTCCCGCTGCGCACGTCGATCGTTCGCAGGCCCACCCCGCCGGAAAACGCGATGCGCGTTCCGTCGGGCGACCAGGAGATTCCCCCGGGATAAACGTCGGTCCCTGTTCTGAGGAACCGGGCTCTGCCGCCCGATCGCGGAATCAGCAGGAGTTGACGAGCGCGCACGAAGGCGATCTGGCGGCCGTCGGGAGACCAAACCGGCGCGACGAGAACGGCTCCCGGCAGGATCCGGCTCATCTCAGCGCGAGCGTACGACTCGCCTATGAGGAATCTGCAAGCTCGCCGTAAGCATTCAGACGCCCGCTAGAGTCCGGCGCCGGTGGACCTGTACTTGGAGCAGGGACTGCTTAGATGGCGACGGTGAAGTTCGAGCTCGGCCACGCGACCGACCGGAAGCCGCCGTTCAAGTACTCGGCGTTCACGCGGGTCGGTTTCTCGGACACGGATGCCCAGGGGATCGTCTACTACGGGCGGTACCTCCCCTACTTCGATCAGGCGCGGGTCGAATACCACCGTCACCTCGACCTGCTGCCGGAGCACGCCGGCGACGAACAGTTCGTGATGCGTGCGTCCGCGGTCGACTACCTTGCCCCGGCTCAGTTCGACAATTTGATCGAGGTCTTCATCCGCTTGAAAAGAATCGGACGAACGAGCGCAACCTACGAGTGCGCCGCCTATCGAGTCGACGACGACGTCCTGATGGTCACCGCCGAGCAGACGCTCGTGCTCGTGGACCTGGAGAAACGCCGCGCCGCGCCGATCCCGGATTGGTACCGCGAGGCGATCCGCGCCTTCGAAGGAACCGATTGCGAGATCGCGGTCCCGGCGTGACGCCGGTCGACACACGCGGAGCGCTCGAGGCGATCGACCGGATCCTCAACCGGGGTGGCGATGCGGACGAGGTCCTACGCGCTGTGCTGCTCGCTCTCCACGAGCGCGGCGTCGGCTACGGCGCGATTCGGTTCCTGGAGGCAGGGCAGCTCGTGGACGGACCGACGATCGGGGAGCCCGCCGGCGGGCGCAGGTCGCAGCCGGTGGTCTATGAGCACAACCGGATTGGGGAGCTCGAGCTCAAGGTCGACGATCCCGCCTTCTTGGAGCGCGTTGCGACGCTCATCTCGCCCTACGTGCTCCTCGAGTGCGACTCGGGCGAAGCCCGGGCCTCTTAGACGTTGGTCGCGAATGCGCTGGGCGCCCACCCGCCGTCCTCGTAGCGAGGCGGGCGCCGCAGCTCTTGTGACCCTCTCCCCTCTTCTCGTTTTAATCAGATCGGCTCGACGCGCTATCCCTCGATCGAGTTACCCCGCATATTCGAGGGACGATCCCTCGATCGAGGGACTTAGAAAATCGGCGCTGTTTCGCCACGATTTCGCTGCACACAAGGCACTTTTTCCTCGATAGAATCGCCGCTGGGTGGTGGGTTAGGGGTGCCCCGCGGGGATGTCCGAAACGGACAGCTCCCCCAAAAGGGGGATAGTTACGACGGCGTAACGCGGTAAGCGTCGAAGACGGCTTCGAGGTTTCGGAGCGCCGTCAGCAGCGTCCGAAGAGCTTTTACGTCTCCGACCTCGGCCGTGTACCAGTTCTTCGCCATCTGGTCTTCGACGTGGCCGCCGTACTCGACGATGTTTGCACCGTGCTCGGCGAAGGTCCGGGCGACGTCCTCGAGCAGGCGCGGGCGGTCCCACGAATCGACGGCGATTTGGACACGGAAGCTGTGCGTTGCTCCGCCGTCCCATTCCACGGTCGTGAAGCGCTCGGGGTTTCGGCGGAGCGCACGGACGTTCGTGCAGTCCTCGCGATGGATCGTGATGCCCTTGCCGAGTGAGATGTAGCCGACGATCTCGTCTCCCGGAACCGGCGTGCAGCACTTCGCCAGGCGAACGAGCACGCTCCCCTCGACGCCGGCCACTGACACGCCGTACGCATCGCCGGTGATCGCCCGCTTCGCCTTCGACTCCTTGAGCGGGATCGTCTCCTCCTGTACGACCTCGGCCGTCTTCAGGCGCTGGAGCACCTTGTTGACGATCTGCGCGACGGGCAGCTTCCCCGAGCCGAGCGCCACGTAGAAGTCCTCCGCTTTCTTGAAGCCGGTCTCGCGGATCACCTGCGCGAGCAGCGGCGAGCCGGCGATCTTTCGGTAGGGCAGGTTCTGCTTCTTCAGCGCCCTCTCGAGTGCCTCGCGGCCCTTCCGCTCGGTCTCCTCACGCGTCTCGCGCGAGAACCACTGGCGGATCTTGTTACGCGCGCGTGAGGATGCAGCAAGCGAGAGCCAGTCGCGCGACGGCCCGCGTCCGGCTTTCGAGGTCATGATCTCGACCCGGTCGCCGCTCTTCAACCGGTAGTGAAGCGGCACGATGCGGCCGTTGATCTTTGCTCCGACCGTCCGGTGGCCGACGTCGGTGTGCACGGCGTAGGCGAAGTCGATCGGGGTCGCCCCGGCCGGCAGCGTCTTGACCTCGCCCTTGGGCGTGAAGACGAAGACCTCCTCGTCGAAGAACTCGCGCCGGGTCGTGTCCATGAACTCCCGCGGGTCGACCTCGTGGTCGAGATCGATGAGCTGGTCGACCCAGGCCATCCACTCGTCGTCCGCAACCTTGCGTCCGCCCTTGTCGAAGCGCCAGTGCGCAGCGATGCCGTACTCGGCCGTGCGATGCATCTCGCGCGTCCGGACCTGGATCTCGAGCGGCGTCCCCTGCGGCCCGATCACCGTCGTGTGCAGCGCGCGATAGCCGTTCACCTTCGGCATCGCGATGTAGTCCTTGAAGCGGCCCGGCATCGGCTTCCAGAGCGAGTGGATCAGGCCGAGTGCGCCGTAGCAGTCACGCATGCCCTCGTCGCCCGAGCGCTCCACGATCACGCGCATGGCGGTGAGGTCGTAGATCTCGTTGAACTCGCGGCCCTTCTTGGCCATCTTGTCGTAGATCGAGAAGAAGTGTTTCGCGCGGCCCGAGATCTCTGCGGGGATGTCGACCTTGTCGAGCTCCTTCTGCAGGGTCATCGCCGCCTCGTTGACTCGCTCCTCGCGCTCGGCCCGCCGCTCCGCCACCATCGTCTTGATCTCGTCGTACTTGCGCGGATGGAGACGCTCGAAAGCCCGGTCCTCGAGCTCCCACTTGAGCGCGTGGATCCCGAGCCGGTGCGCGAGCGGCGCATAGACGTCCAGCGTCTCCCGAGACGTCGAGATCTGCTTGTTCCTGCCGAGGAACTCGATCGTGCGCATGTTGTGGAGCCGGTCGGCGAGCTTGATCAGGATCACGCGCGGGTCCTCGGCCATCGCCACGATCATCTTGCGGTAGTTCTCGGCCTCGGCCTGCTCGCGGCTGGCAAAGTGAATCCGGGTCAGCTTCGTGACCCCCTCGACGAGCTTCGCTACCTGGTCGCCGAACTCAGTGCGGATCTCGGTGATCTCGGCTGCGGTGTCCTCGACGACGTCGTGCAGGAGAGCTGCCGCGATCGTCTCGTCTTCCTGGTGCAGCTCGGCCAGGATCATCGCGACGTTCCAGGGATGCTGGATGAAGTCCTCCCCCGAGGCTCGTTTCTGACCTTCATGGGCGTGCGCGCCGAAGCCGAATGCGCGCGCGAGCAGGTCGCGGTCGACATCGGCGTTGTACTCGGCGACGTCGGCGATCAGCTCGTCCAGGAGCTCCTTGTGAGCCTCAGGGGTTTGGAGGACGGTCATTAGAGAAATTGTACTCCCGGCCTCCGCGCTCACACACGGCGCGGAAGGACCCCACGCCAACGGAGCGAACGGTCGTGTCTATGCGTAAAAACCGTGCTCAGCAGCGAAAAGCGGCCCGCCTCCTACGCGCGTTCAGGGAACTCGACGGCGCCGCGCGCGAAGTGCGGCCCCTGCGAGCGGCCGCGGGCTCACGCATCGGCGTGGGTGCCGGCTCGCCGCGCTGATCACGCCGCTTCGGCCAACGTCTGCGCGGATGGATCGTCGAGGAGCGCGCGAAAGGTCGCTGATTCGAGCAGGTGGCGCCTGCGTCGCGGCTCGCCGGGCGTCGGTTCGAGCTCGAGCTCCGCGAAGACCGCCGCCGCCTGGTCGGGCCAAGCCTCCCGGCCCTCGCGCCAGAGTGCTGCGAGCCACTGACGCAGGTCCGCGTAGCGCGGGTTTCCGTCGAAGATCCGCCTGACCACGAGCTGCGGCGCGACGGTCCCGTTCCAGTGGTTCTCCTCAAGACGGAAAGCGACGTCGTAGCGCGTCTCTCGCCGGAAGCGGTCGAGTTGCGCCCCGAGCCCGAACGCGATCGCGCTACCGGCGTCCTGGGCCCCGTTGCGAACGCGGAAGCGGAGATGCTTGCCGTCCCCGACTGTCGCGACCTCGGCCAGCTCGCACCCGGCGACGAGCAGGGTCACATTCGGGTTTCCCAGCCCGAACGGCCCCAGCCGGGCGAGCTCGGCACACAGCTCCAGCGTCAGCTCCGAGCCGTGCACGAGGGTGTCGACCACCGTCACCGGGCGAAGATCCTCCTCCGGCAGAACCGACTCGGCATGCGCGGCGAAGCGACGTGCGAACGCGTCAAGGCGATCGGGCGAGATGGACAGGCCGGCAGCCGCGCGGTGGCCTCCAAACCGCACTAGCTCATCCGCGCACGCCGCCAGGCCTGCATGGAGGTCGAACGCCGAGATCGAGCGGCCCGACCCTTTCCAGTCCCCATCTGCGCCTGCGATCAGGACGACCGGCCGGTGGTACCGCTCCACCAGGCGCGAGGCAACGATGCCGATCACCCCTTCGTGCCACTCCTCGCCGGCGACGACGTAGGCGCGCTGCTGCTGCTTCGCCTCGGGCCAGGACTCGACCTGGTCGATCGCCTCGCGGAGGATGCGCCCCTCGACGGCCTGCCGGTCCCTGTTCAGTTCCTCGAGCTCGCCCGCGAGGCGCGCCGCCGTCTCCCGCTCGGCCGTCAGCAGCAGCTCGAGCGCCTTCTCGGGACGGCCGAGCCGGCCCGCAGCGTTGAGCCGCGGCGCAATCCGGAAGCCCACCGAGCCCGCGTCGAGCGCCGCCGGGTCCACGCGCGCGACGCGCATCAGTTCGCGCAGTCCCGGTTTCTGCGTCCGGGCGAGTGCCCGCAGGCCCGCGATCGCGAGGCCGCGGTTCTCGTCCACGAGCGGGACCACGTCCGCGATCGTCGCGAGGGCCACCAGGTCAAGATGCCGCTCCAGCACAGGGCTCTCCGGTTCGAGCAGCGCCTGGCCGAGCTTCCAAACGACGCCGGTGCCGCACAGCTCGCCGAAGGGATACGCACCACGGTACGGGCCGACGACCGGGCAGTCCGGAAGCTGACCCGAAGCGATCGGACGATGATGGTCGGTCACGACAACCTCGAGCCCGAGCTCCTTGGCTCGTGCGACCTCTTCGACCGCCGTGACGCCGCAGTCGACGGTGAGGGCCAGCCCGCAGCCCTCCTCGGCGAGCCGCTCGAGCGTCTGCGCGCCGACGCCGTAGCCCTCCTCGAAGCGACTCGGCAGATGCCACGAGACCTCCCCGCCGAGTTCGAGAAGGATCAGGACCGCGAGCGCGGTGGCGCAGATCCCGTCGGCGTCGTAATCGCCGTGTACGCAAATCGGCCGGCCGGCGTCAACCGCCCCCTGGATCGCAGCGCAAGCGGCCTCCATGTCCCCCAGCAGCCGAGGATCGTGCGCCGGGAGCGCACCGGCCAGGAACGCCTCGGCCTCTGCGGGCTCGCCGTAGCCGCGCCGGGCGAGCACGGTCGCGACCGTCTCGCTGATTCCGAGCGTTTCGGCCAGCGCGACCACCTCGTCGCGCGGACATTCACGGATTGACCAGCTGCCCTGTTGCATGGGCGGTCAACGGTACGGCGGCGATCGGACGGAGCTATTCGCGCGGCAGCTGAACTCCCAGCAGCGTGAGCAAGACCACACCGGCCACGACGCCGACGCCGAGCCCGACGATGAGGCGCGGATGCTTGGCAGCCCGGAGCTCGTTCAGGCCGACGCGGATCCAGAAGACGAACAGCCCGAGCGTCGCGGCGGCAACGAGGACGACCACCGGCGCAAGCACGGCGACACGGTCGAGCGGCAGCTCGAAGATCCAGGCGACGAGGAGCAACAGCACGGCCACGACTCCGCCCGCGATGGCAGCCGCCCTGACGCTCATGAGAGCACTCTAACCTCCGGGTATTCTCTGTTCGTGGCCGAGGCGAGCTACTCGTCAGGAGACGACTACGTCGTCCAGTTCCTCGGCTATCGCTTCTCGTTCAACGGCTCGGACTTCGAGCAGCGCGTCACCGCCGCCGCGGTCAAGCTCGGTCTCGTGGAGGGCAACGACCTGGACGAGGACGAGGCGGCCGATCTCGTCGAGCTGACGGCGGACGGCCGCATCGACGACCCGCGCAGCGGCCTGGGGACGTACCTCGTCCGCCACTGGGAAGCACTCTCGCTCGTGAACGGCGAGTCGCTCGTCTACTGGCTGCGGAAGCTCGTCTTTCGCGGCGCCTGGCTTGATCACTGGGTCAAGGACGGTCGCCTGGAAGTCGCCTGGGAGGACGAGACAGCAGAGTTCGCCTACCTCGACCCCCGTGGGGAACGCGCGTTGCTCGAGGTCGCTCCGGTCCCGTCCTGGCACGAGCTGCAGTTCCGCCGCTAGCTGTCGGGCAACGCGAAACCGACGCGCTCGGCCTCGGTGTCGGCCTCGCGCAGCCTGATCAGGGCGATGCTGGAGACCGGGACGATCCACTCCTCGCCACCGCCGTCCTGCTCGTCCGGCAGCGGGCGCAACGTGACGAAGCCGTAGCCGGGCTCGGGCGAGATCGACTCGAGCATCACAGTCGCGCCGCTGCGCAGGTCGACTTCGACCTCGGCGGTGCCCGCCGGCCTGCTCGCGAGAAAGTCCGCCACCTTGCGGTGGATGCGGCCGACAAGGTCCTCGTGAGGACCGTCCACCCCCGGGATCCAGAGCTCCGGCACTAGAACAAGCGAGCGTCCTCGTCGGCCGGCGCCGCCCCGACCTGCTCCCGGCCGAGCTTCGTGACCACGCGCCCCCGTGGCGTTCGCTGGATCAGCCCGAGCTGGAGCAGATACGGCTCGTAGACGTCCTCGATCGTGTCCGGCTCCTCGCCGAGGGCGACGGCCAGCGTCGAGAGCCCCACCGGGCCGCCGTCGAACTTCTCCACGATCATCCGCAACAACTGGCGGTCGCTGCGCTCGAGCCCGTCACCGTCGATCTCCATCAAGTCCAGGGCCTCGTTCGCGATCTCGGTCGTGACGGAGCCGGCGTGACGAACCTCCGCGACGTCGCGGACGCGGCGCAGGATGCGGTTGGCGACGCGCGGAGTGCCGCGCGAGCGGCGCGCGATTTCTGCGGCGGCGTCGTCCGCGACCTCGACCCCGAGGATTTTCGCCGAGCGGCGCACGATCACCGCAAGCTCGTCGGGCGCGTAGTGCTCGAGCCGGAACGTCATCCCGAAGCGGTCACGCAGCGGCGTGGTCAGCAGACCCGTGCGCGTCGTGGCGCCGATCAGCGTGAAGGGCGGGAGGTCGAGCGTGAGCGTGCGCGCGGCGGGGCCCTGCCCGACGACGATGTCGAGCCGGAAGTCCTCGAGCGCCGGATAGAGGATCTCCTCGACCGCCCGCGCGAGGCGGTGTATCTCGTCCACGAAGAGCACGTCCCGCTCCTCGAGTGCGGTCAGGATCGCGGCTACGTCGCCCTTGCGCTCGAGCGCGGGGCCGGCCACGGACCGCAAGCCTACGCCGAGCTCCTCTCGGACGATGAAGGCCAGGCTCGTCTTGCCGAGGCCGGGCGGACCGATCAGGAGGAGATGGTCGAGTGCTTCGCTACGCCCTTTGGCCGCGGTGAGAGCGATCGCGAGCTGCTCCTTCACACGCTCCTGGCCGACGAACTCGTCCAGCCGCCGCGGGCGCAGCGAGCGGTCGAGCTCGTCCTCCTCGGGGCGGACCTCGGGCGCGAGAAACTGCTCTTCGGCGGCGCTCGAGCTCATGCGGCGCGCAGCGCCTGCCGGACGCGCTCCTCAGGTGGCAGCTCGGGATCGGTGGCGGCCAGCGCCTCCTCGGCTTCGACGAGCGAGTAGCCGAGCTCGACGAGCGCCTCACGCGCGACGTGGTGGGGCTTCTGGGTCAACGGGATGGCCTCCCCACCTGTGTCGCCCGCGAGCTTCTCCTTCAGCTCGAGGACGACTCGCTGCGCGGTCTTCTTGCCGATGCCTGGGATCGCCTCGAACCTGGCCGTGTCGTCCAGCGCGATCGCGCGGCGCAGCTCGTCCGGTGTCGAACCGGAGACGATCGCCAGCGCGACCTTCGGCCCGACGCCGTTGACCGAGAGCAGATGCCCGAAGAGCTCGCGCTCGGCAGCGTCGGCAAAGCCGTACAGCTGGAGCAGGTCCTCGCGCACGTGAAGATAGGTCTCGAGCGTGACCTCGCCCTTCCGACCTGCCTCCTTCAGCGCACGGCGGGTTGCCGTGACCAGGTAACCGACCCCGCCCACGTCGACGACGACGGCCTCTCCGGACCGTCCCACGACTTCGCCGCGCAGGCGCGAGATCACGAGATCAGGTTAAGCATGAGCCCGGACGATCCTGCTCCTGCTTAGGCGATCTGCCGCAGCAGCGGCGGTGCGAGCGCATGGCAGATCGCGACCGCCAGCGCGTCCGACGCGTGGTGGCTTCGCGGAGGCGTCCTGATCCCGAGAATCGTCATCACCATTCGCTCAACCTGGGCCTTCTCGGCGCGCCCGTAGCCGCAGACGGCCTGCTTCACGCGCGTGGGCGCGTATTCAGCGCAAGCGAGCCCGGCGTCGGCGGCCGCGACCATGACCGCTCCGCGGGCCTGGCCGACGGAGAGCGCGGTACGGGCGTCGGCGCCGACGAAGGACTCCTCGAGCGCGACGGCGTCGGGCGCATGCTCCGCAATCAGCTCCCGTACCCCGTCGCAGATCGTCTTCAGCCGCAGCTCCGGGCGGCGGCCGGCCGGTGTTCGCCACCAGTCGTACTCGAGCGCCCGCAGGCGCCCTCCGCTTTCTTGGATGACCGCGTAGCCGCACGCTGCCGTCCCCGGATCGATGCCCAGAACCTTCACGACGCCAGGTTAGGCGTGACGCCGGACGTTCCTGGGTTTCCGCCCGAATCAACCGGTCTGACGACGGAAGAGCGTCACCGTGTCGCTGACGGACGCCGCGACGTAGACGTGCTTGCCGTCCGGGCTGACCGAAATGGAGCGCGGCGCATCGACACCTCGTGCCAGCGTGCATCCGCTTGCGCCCCCTTCGCTGAGGCACCCCTTTGTCCCGCCGAGCTGCGTGAAGCCGCCCGTCGCGGGGTTGCGCGCGAACACGGCGACCGCATCTGCGTCCTGCGCGGCGACGTAGATCGACTTGCCGTCCGGGCTGACGGTCACGAACTCTGGCGCATGGAGCGCCCGCGCGGCCGCACAGCCGGCGGGGTCGACCGTGGAGGTCGATAGGCGCACGAACGCGCAACCGATCGACGGCGCGAGCGGCGAGAGCTCGCCGGGTTGGTCGCCGAGCGGGCCCATCGCGCGCTTGAATCCAACGAGGGCGGACGCGCCGCTGCGGTAACCGGCCACGTACACGTAGTCCCCGTTCGGAGCCACTGCCACTGCTTCAGGCGCGATCGCTGGAACGGCGCGTACGCAGGTCGGCAGGCCGACGGCGAAGCTGATGCACCCTGTGGGCCCCGGCAGCTGGGTCATTGTGTCCGAGTACTGGGTGTCGTCCCACGCGAAAGCGGCGACGGTGCGATCGCCGCCGGAAGCGGCCACGTAGACGTTGCCGGCGAACTTCGCCACCGAGTTTGCTCTAGACAGGCCCTTGGCGTTCACACAGACCCCGCCGCCGCCCGCGCTCGCGCACCTACGGAAGTAGATCGAACCTTCCGGCGCCCCGCCGAAGCGAACGAGCGCGTTACTCCCCCACGACGCAACGAACAAGGTGCGCCGGCCGGCCCCATACCCGGTCACCGCGATCGACTCGGGGTCGTAGAGGCCGATCGCCTGCTTGCACTGGCCATCCGATCCGGTCCTCGTCACGCACCCGTTCTTGCCGGGCAGCTGCGTCAGGCGACCATTGTCCTCCCGCCGGAACACGGCGATTCCGTCGCTCTCCAGGCTGGCCACGTACACGGTCTTAGCGGCGCCGACCTGCTCGTAGGGGGAAGGCGCCACGACCCGCGCCGCGTTCAGCGCCCGGCCGACCGTGCAGAACCCGCTCGTCCCGCTCTTGCTGATGCAGCCGTTGGGGACCGGCAACGGAGTCAGGACGCCGGTGGCAGCATCGCGCCGAAAGATCACGAGCGCATCGCTGTTTTGCGCCGCGACGTAGACGAACTGCCCGTCCTGGCTGAGAGCCACGGAGACCGGGCCGTCGAGAGCGGGGAACTCCCGGCAGGCGCCTCCGGTGCCGGTCAGGCTGACGCAACCGGTCGGCCCCGCAACCTGGGTGAGAGTTCCGACCGGGGCCGGCGGGGCCGGCGGCCTGATGATCGCAGCACCATTCGGCTGCTCACCCAGCGCTGCCGAACTTTGCGAGCCGATACCGGTGTCGTACCGCTCGGCAACGATGCCGACGCCGACGGCCGCTCCGAGGAGCGCGATGCCCAGTGCAACGAGGGCCGCGCCGGGACGGCTGCGCTCCATGGGGCGAGTATCTCACCGGAGCGCGCCCGGCCCAAAACCAGGTCTGCCCGGCTCTCGTAGTGCATGACGGTGGAGAGAGCCATTCGCGTGGGAGTCGCCGCTGCGGCGGCTGCGGTCCTGATTGCGATCGCACCTGCTCCTGAGCGTGCGCGCGCCGCTCCGGTCACGTGCCAACCCGGCGACGTGGCGGTCAGTGTCACGGACGGGGGATTCTCGCCGCAGGCACCTAACGTCGCCACCGGCACGACGGTCTGCTGGACGAACAACGGCACCATCTCGCACACGGCAACCTCGGATACTGCGTCGTTCGATTCGGGGACGCTGGCGCCCGGGGATTCGTACCGGTTCACGTTTTCGACGAACGGGGCCTTTGCCTATTCGTGCGCTTTCCACCCGCTCACGATGACCGGGACGATCACGGTCAGCCCGCCTCCGCCTCCGCCTCCGCCTCCGCCTCCGCCTCCGCCTCCGCCTCCGCCTCCGCCGCCTCCTCCACCACCGCCGCCTCCTCCTCCACCACCGCCGCCCGTAGTCCAATGCGTCGTGCCGAACGTACGCGGTGCGTTGCTCCCAACGGCCCGCAGGCGGATCCGTCGCTCCCATTGCGCGGTCGGCAAGACCACCCGGGCGTTCTCGACGCGGATCAAGGCGGGCCGGGTGATCTCACAGCGCCCGCGAGCAGGCAAACAGCTCCGCTCGGGAGCGCGTGTACGCCTCGTCGTCAGTCTCGGTCGACGGCTCTAAGAGGCGACAGCCTCGAGCACTTGCTCGGGGATGTCGAAGTTCGCGTGCACTTCCTGCACGTCGTCGAGCTCCTCGAGGTCGTCGAGCAAGCGGAGCGTCTTTTTCGCGGCCGCCTCGTCTTCGAGCTGAACGGTCGTCTTCGGGACCAGGGTCGTCTCGACCGCCTCGTAGGCGATTCCCGCCGCCTCGAGCGCTTCGCGCACCGAGCTGAGGCTCTCCGGATCGGTGGTGACCTGGAATGTGGAGCCGTCTCGGGACACGTCCTCCGCGCCGCCATCGGCGGCAGCGAGCGTGAGCTCGTCCTCGTCGACGCCCTCGGCCGCCACGAGCACGAGCCCGCGCCGCTCGAAGAGCCAGGCGACAGCCCCGCTCGTGCCCAGATTGCCGTCGTTCTTCGAGAACACGTGGCGCACCTCGGCGGCGGTCCGGTTCCGGTTGTCGCTCAGGGCCTCGACGATCACGGCGACCCCGCTCGGGCCGTAGCCCTCGTACGTGATGTGCTCGAAGGCCTCGCTGTCCCCACCCGAGCCGGAGCCACGCTGGATCGCCCGCTCGATGTTGTCCTTCGGCATGGAATAGGAGCGCGCCTTCTCGATCGCGTTCTGAAGCGCGAGGTTCCCCGACGGGTCAGGGCCGCCTTCGCGCGCGGCGACGATGATCGCGCGCGCGAGCTTCGAGAAGAGCTTGCCGCGCTTGGCGTCCGCCGCGCCCTTCTTGTGCTTGATCGAAGACCACTTGCTATGCCCCGACATGGCAGTCCTCCTCGACGAGCTCGAGAAACCGCTCGTGCACGCGCGTGTCGTCGGTCAGCTCCGGGTGGAAGGACGCGACGATGAACCTGCCCTCTCGGAGGAGCACGGGCTCACCGTCGAGGTCTGCGAGGACCTCCACGTCCGGCCCGACGTCGCTGACCCGGGGCGCGCGGATGAAAACTCCGCGCAGGGGCTCGGGCTCGTCGCGCATGCGGAGATCAGCCTCGAAACTCGCGACCTGCCGGCCGTAAGCGTTCCGATCGACCGTGATGTCGACGGCGCCGAGGTGCTCGCGATCGAGCACGATCATCCCGGCACAGGTGCCGAGCACAGGGCGGTCGAATCGACGGAGCGCCTCGTCGAGGCCGTCGAGCCGCATCAAGCGCATGAACGTCGTCGACTCGCCTCCGGGCACGACGAGACCGTCGAGGCCACCGAGGTGCTCCGGCTTCCGCACCTCGACGACGTCGGCGCCGAGCCGCCGCAGCATCGCTGCATGCTCGCGAAAGTTGCCCTGGACGGCGAGAACTCCGATCTTCATGTCGTGAATTCTACGAACCGCGGTACGTGCCGCCTGGGGCATGTCCCGATGCGACCGGTGGCGCCGCCTCGGCTGATGTCTGACACCGGGGACATGGCTAGCCCGCGGCCCCGCAGTGCAGGGGAAGTCACAGTTCCGGCACACGCTCGTGACACTTCGGTGGCGGTGTCAGACAACTTCACAAAAGTGCAAGGGGCTGGACGCTTGGCGCGCGAACGCCTGTCCGAAGCGGAGGTGCCAGGCTGCTCTCCCGACTACCCTTCCGACGGTGCCGGCCGAAACGCGCTCGAGGCGTGCTTGAGGCCGATCCTGCGCTAGGCACGGTCCCGTAACGTTGCCTGGCACCCGGACACGTCTGGCGCGCCATCACCGTATGCAGGGGAAGTCACACTCTTGGCACAAAGTCGTGACGCTTTCGTAACGGTGGCTGGCACCGGGACCGGTCCGGACTGGACCAGCGCTGGAACGGCCAGGGCCGCGGCGCAAATCGCGCGGGCTACCAGCCGCGGGTTTCGAGCAGCTCTTCGGGCGACAGCGTGGCGGTAGACAGGCCGCTCATCGCATCGCCGAGGCCCTGAGAGACGCGGGCGAGCACCTCGGCGTCGCGGTAGTGCGTCGTCGCCTCGACGATCGCCTTTGCCCGCTCGGATGGATTATCCGATTTGAAGATCCCGGACCCGACGAAGACGCCGTCGGCGCCGAGCTGCATGCACAGCGCGGCATCGGCGGGGGTCGCAATGCCACCGGCGGTGAACGTCACCACCGGCAGCTTCCCGTTCTCGGCCACCCACCGCACGAGCTCAACCGGCGCCTGAAGGTTCTTCGCCTCGCTGTACAGCTCGTCCGAATCCATCGCGCCGAGCCGCTTGATCGCGCCAAAGACCGCGCGCATGTGCGTGACGGCGTTGACGATGTCACCGGTGCCCGCCTCGCCCTTGGTGCGGATCATGGCCGCACCCTCTGCGATCCGCCGTAGCGCCTCGCCGAGATTCGTACACCCGCAGACGAACGGGACAGTGAACTTCCACTTGTCGATGTGGTTCGCCGTGTCCGCAGGCGTCAGCACCTCGCTCTCGTCGATGTAGTCGACCTCGAGCGCCTCGAGGATCTGCGCCTCGACGAAGTGACCGATCCTCGCCTTAGCCATCACGGGAATCGACACGGCCTCCTGGATCTCGCGAATCTTGTCCGGGTCGGCCATGCGGGCGACTCCGCCCTCAGCGCGGATGTCTGCCGGCACGCGCTCGAGAGCCATCACCGCGCAGGCCCCCGCGTCTTCGGCGATCACTGCCTGCTCGGCCGTGGTCACGTCCATGATCACCCCGCCTTTGAGCATCTCGGCGAGGCCGCTCTTGACGCGCATCGTGCCGATCTCGGCCATGACGCGATTCTAGCCACCGCACCGAAGCGGCTGCCCATGATGAACTGTCCCGGCAATGCCGGCGACCACGGCTCCCGAACAGCGCCGGCGGCAGATTCTCGACGCCGCAATCCGCGTGTTCGCACGCGGCGGCTACCACACCTCCCGCGTCGGCGACATCGCCGAGGAGGCCGGTGTCGCCTACGGCCTCGTCTACCACTACTTCGATTCGAAGGAAGAGGTCCTGCGCAACATCTTCGTCGAGACGTGGACGGGCATGCTGCAAACGATCGAGGAGATCGAGGCGGGCGAGGAATCGGCGCGCGAGCAGCTGCGCAAGGTAATCGAGCTCGTGCTTCGAACTTGGCGCCGCGACCCGGACCTCGTGCGCGTGCTCGTGCGCGAGGTGACGCGGGCGCCGCAGCTCAGCGAGGAAATCGAGGAGATCGAGCACGCGTTCCAAGCGCTGCAGCGCATCGTCGAGCGGGGTCAGCAGCGCGGAGAGTTCCGCGCAGACCTCGATCCCCGGCTCGCGAGCTGGATCCTGTACGGGTCGCTCGAGGAGATTCTGACCGGCTGGGTGCTGGGCCGGCTCGAGGCTGACGACGAGAGCATCGCAACGGCCGAACGAACGGTGCTTGAGCTGCTCTCCGACGGGCTGAGCACCCGCAGCTAGATCACGCGAGCGCGGGCTCGCCGAGCGCGGAGCCAAGTTCTGCCCGCGAGCCGATCCCGAGCTTGCGATAGACGCTGCTCAGGTGCGCTTCGACTGTCTTCGGCGTCACGAAGAGCGCCTAAGGCGATGTCCTTGTTCGTCAGGCTCTGCGCGGCCAGCTCGGCGACCCGGCGCTCGCTGGCGGTCAGCGCGTCGACACCCGTGACGACGAGCCGGCGCGGCTTCGCACCGGTGGCGGCCAGCTCGGCCTGGACGTCTTCGGCGAGCGGCGTGGCACCCGCGCGATGAGCAAGGTCGAGCGCTTCCCGCAGCAGCTCCCGGGCCTCCGAGCGCTTGTTTCGCCGCCGGACGAAGGCGCCGAGGTCCCGCAGCGCCCATGCATACTCGAGCCGCGCGTACGAGTCTCGGAGCACCTCCACGGACTCGCGCAGGTACTGCTCGGCCTCCGCTGGGTCCTCGCGGGTCCGGCCCACCGCGCGCAGCCCGAGCCCGACCGCGTCCGGCGTCCCCCACCGTCGCGCGGCCTCGAGGCCGGCGTCCGCGTACGGGCGGCCTTCTTCCGGCCGGCCCAGGCCGGCAAGGGTTACCGCCGCGTAGGACTGCCACGGGAGGAAGGCGGGGTTCCTCAGGCCCATTAGCTCCATGTGCTCACCCAGCGAGAGCAGGTCGGCACGAACAGCGGAATGCCGCCGCTCGCCGCGTGGACCGCCTCGATGAACTCGTCTTCGGCCTGGTCAGCGTGCGGGCGTCGGCGCCCTGGCCGGTCTCGACCCGGAGCTGGCGGTGCACGTGCACACGATGCTTGGCCGTGCCGACATCGTCCGGCTGAAGACGCCGATCGAGTTCGACGACTTCCGCGAGCACCTCGGGGCGGGTCGTCTGCTCCGGCGGCCGAAGGCCCGCGACGACGAGAATCGGCAGATCCTCGAGGCGCCGGCCCAAGTAGGTCAGCCAATGGAGAGTCGGGACGTCGGACCAGTGCAGGTCATCCACGACGATCATCAGGGGCCGGCGCTGAGCGACGTTTGCGGCAACCCAGTACAGGCCGTTGAGCATCGCGAAGGACATGTCCGCTCCCCCGCTCTCCGGGTCGGGCTCGCCATCGTCGAACAACCGCTCGGCCACGGCCGCGGGCCCCGACATGAGGTCGGTGCGCTCGTTTCCGCTCGCGGACGCGAGCAGGGGCTCGAACAATTGCCTGACCACGCAGAACGCGAAGTCCTGCTCGAGCTCCGCGCTACGCGCGAACAGCACCTTGAACCCGGCGCCCGCGCCTGCCGAGCGGGCCTCGGCAACCAGCCGGGTCTTCCCCATCCCCGCGCGACCCTCGATCACGAGCATGCGGCCGGTGCCGTGGGCCGCGGCGTCCACGAGCGCCCGGATCGTCGCAATCTCGGCCTCGCGCTCGAGCAGCGGCGGTCCGCTCGGCGGCGGCGCTACGGACACGGGCCGCCCGATGCTCCGGCTGCCCACGGGCGGGAACTCGTCCGGCAACCCGTCGATGCACCGCGAAGCCGACGTAGCCGTCCGCGCCGAGGACGGCCTCCCCCGTGTGGAGACCGATCCGGACGCGGATTGTGCCTTCTTCCGGCCACTCTTCCGCGGCGAGTGCGCTTTGAGCCGCTACCGCCGCCGTCACTGCCGCTCCTCCGCTCTCGAAGACGGCGAAGAACGAATCGCCCTGAGTGTCGATCTCCTTCCCCCCGGTCGACGCGAACGCATCGCGCACCAGGCGGTTGTGGGTCGCGAGCACCTCCCGGTAGCGCTCGCGCCCAAGGGCCTTCAGCAGCCGCGTCGACCCCTCGATGTCGCTGAAGAAGAAGGTGACGGTGCCGGTCGGGAGCTCAGGCATCGGCAAAGGTAGCTTTCAGCAGTTTTGACCCCTTTTGGATCCGCGGACAGGGCCAATTCTACGCGCGTGGACCGAGCAGGCGTTAGCGCTTCAACGCACGGATCAGGCGCCGCTCGGCCACGATCGCGACCACGGTCATCAGCCCGCCGAGAATGATCCGCTCGAGACGCTTGAACACGTCACGACCCTACACCGGTTTAGCGGCGCCGCAACAGGTCGATCAGCAGCAGGAGGCCGAGAAACCCGCCCACGGTGCCCAGGGTCACCGGCACCCACTCCGCGACGTTGGCAGTTTCGGTCGACCCCGCCGCGACAAGCGCCGAGCCCGATGTGATCGCCAGCGCGAGCCGCCGCGAAGCGACCCGGATCGTCTGCTCGAGCGGGACGAGGCCGCGCACGTCGACCTGGAGCTTGGGCCCGGGCCGCGTGCCGGTCACGCGCTCGAACGCTTCGATCAGATTCGTCACGCGCACGCGCACCTTCTGCGCTTCGTAGAACATCTTCTTCGGGTCGACGCCGCCGCGCAGCCGGCCGATCAAGTTCTTCGCGAGGAACTTGCCGATCACGCCGAACGGATCGAGTGTCGGATCGAGCTCGGCGGCCGCCATCTGCATCTGCGCCAGCGCTTTACCCGTCAGTGCGAGCGACGCCGGTGTACGGACGCGGTGCCGCCCCGAGATCTCGGTCACTGCCTGGAGGATCGGGCCGAGCTGGATCTCCGAGAGCTTCGCGTTCCGGTACTTCGCCATGAGCTCGCCCAGCTCGAGCTGATAGGCCGCGAAGTCCAGGTCCGGCGGCGGCTGGTTACCTGCGAGCTGGAGCATCACCTCGGAGAGGAACTCGACGTCCTCCTGCCAGAACGCCAGCAGCAGGAGCAAAACAAGTTCCCGGACCTCGGGATCCAGCTCGCCGACCATGCCCAGGTCGAGGAACCAGATCTTGTCGTCGTGCCAGCGCAGGTTGCCGGGATGCGGATCGGCGTGGAAGAAGCCCTCGACGAGGATCTGCCGGTAGAAGGACTCGAGCAGCTGGCCCGCAGCCTCGCGGCGCGCTTCACCCTGCGGCGCCTCGCGCACCGGCACGCCGGGCACGAACTCGAGGACCAGGAGCCGCGAGGTCGTGAGGCGCTCGTAGACCCCCGGCACGTCGAGCCGCGAGAACGGCTCCAGCACCTTCTTCATCCGGATGCCGTTCTGCCCCTCGAGCGTGAAGTCAAGCTCGCGCACGAGCGATTCGGACAGATGCTGAACGACCGCGGGAACGTCGACGATCGTGCGCAAGGTGTCGCGTCCCTCCGTCTTGTCCGCGAACGCCTTCAGCAGGCCCAGGTCGCGGAGGATCTCGTCCCGCGCGGTGGGCCGCTGAACCTTGACCACTACGTGCTCACCGCTCTCGAGCGTTGCCCTGTGCACCTGTGCCACGGTTCCGGCAGCGAGCGGCTCCGGCTCGATCGACGCGAACACGTCCTCCCAGGGAACACCGAGCTCCTCCTCCATCACACCGACCACTTCGGCTTCCGTCAGCGGCGTGACTGCGTCCTGGAGACCCTCCAGCTCGGCGACGACCGCCGGCGGCACGAGATCGGGCCGCGTGGAGAGGATCTGGCCCAGCTTCGCGAATGTCGGCCCCAGCTCCTCAAGGGCATTGCGCAGACCCCGAGCGCGCTCCTCGACCGACCCGTCGCGACTCGCCTTCAGACCGTACTTCCCGAAGACCGTGGCGACGCGCGCCGCGCGACCGAGCAGGCGCCCCCCGACCTCGGGCGAAGCGCTCAGCGCCGCCTCTTCTTGTCGCCGTGGGTCTGCACGATCACGACCGTACACGGCGCGTTGTGCGAGACCCGGTTGGGGACGTTCTCGAGCAGAAACTGCTTGCGCCCG
>JALYTD010000034.1 GCA_030854475.1 Actinomycetota bacterium | reverse complement strand
CGCCGAACGCCTCGACACTCCACTCGGCACGATCAAGTCGCGCACGTCCAATGCTCTTCAGCAGATGAGCGCAGCGCTTGCCGCCTAGCAGGCGTGGGGGTTACATGACGCCGTTTAGGTCTTGGGCAGCAGCACTCCCGACCTGAGGGTTTCTTAACCGGTGTCGAGAACCGTCACGGATGCTACTACGCCTGCTCCGGGCGCCAGAAGCTCGGCCGGAAAGCCTGCGCGGGCGAGCGCCTCGGCCGCGACAAGCTCGAAGGCGCCGTGATCGCCCAGTTACTGAGCCTGTACCGCGACGGTCACCTGCTCCGCCAGGCGATCGCCGAGGCCGCGCGCCGAAGCGAGGCCGACCAGCCCAGCCTCGAGGCTCGCCGGCGCGCGCTGGCGGCGGAGGCGCGCAAGACGGAGCGGGCGCTCGCCCGCTACTACGGGGCCTTCGAAGCCGGCCAGCTCGAGAGCGGTCGCTTCGCCGAGCGCGTCTCCGGGCTCGAGGAGCGTCTGCAGACGCTGGGCGAGGAGGACGCCTCGCTGGCCGCCGAGCTCGCCTCCAACGAGGCCGCGGGGCCCGGCAAGGCCGAGCTCGCAGCCGTCGCCGCGCAGCTCGAGCGGGTGCTCGCCTCCGGCGCGCCCGAGAAAGCGAAGGCGCTCCTGCGCCTGCTGATCAAAGAGCTGCGGGTGAACGGTAGGTCGGAGATCCTCCCGACCTACCGCGTCCTTCCGCCCGAGGTTTGCGCAACGCCAAGTTCAGTGGGCGCGGCTGGGATCGAACCAGCGACCTCCCGCGTGTGAGGCGGGCGCTCTCCCTCTGAGCTACGCGCCCGGGAGGCGCTTAGGTTAGCGCGATCCCGCTCCGTCATCTGGCGCTTGGAGGGGCGTTGGTAGCGCGATTGGTAGCGCTACCTCTTCCGAGCGCCGCGAAGGGCGTCAGGAGCAACCCCCCAACGGCTCAGGCGGCTTGTGCGAACGCTGCCCGCGCACGCTTCACGCGGGCCGGGTCTTGCCAACGACCACGGTCGTTTTTCTGCCATCCCTTAGAAGCCATCTCGTCGGGATTCAGACACCTACGGCCATCCGGCCGTCCGGGCGAATAGTCGTAGGCGTGCTTGCCGACGCGATGGGCGTCGAACAGTTCAACGCTCGTGAAGTCGTGGCCGCAAGCGGCGCACTCGTTGAGTGGAGGCAATCGGGACTCCTCTAGAAGATTTGGGCGGCAGGCAAGACGGGGTGGCAGTCTGGGAGGGCTTCTCGCGGCCCCGCGTTGGCCCCGTCAACCGAAGAAGAGCGCTAGCCCTAGCCCTGCTTGCTGAGAACAACCTGTTGCATCCGGTCCGCGATCCTGAGGAACGCGCCGGTCGCGGCCACGAGACGCTTTGAGTGCTTGCGTGCGGTCACTTGATCTCCGGTTCGGATCGCCGTCAGCATTGCTTGAGCTTCCGCCACGCTGCGGTCGTATACCGCGAGCAGCTTCGGGTGATCTGATGCCAGGTAATCGGGAGGTCTTAGCGCGTGAAGGTCGTGGGCACCCTTCTGCATGACTTTGAGCGCTGTCTGAAAACCGACGTGCTGACGCGTTGCGGTCCTCAGATCCGTTATGACAGCGATGACGCCCGAGATGTATGCGACGCCCGGGTCTGTGCGCCCGGATTCCGCGAAGTTGCGCTCTAGGTCTGCCGCGCTGCGGGTTTTCAGTGACGCGATGCCAAGAGATGACAATGCGACTCGCGTTCCGCTATGAACCTCGCAGCCACCCTCTTTTGGCGCGAGTAGATACGGAACCGGTGCGAACCATCTGTAACTCCAATCGGTTCGCACTGTGGCCTGCGCAGTTGGACATTGCTTGCGGTAGATCAAACCGCCGTTCACGAGCCCGAGAATCAGAATCGTGACAAGCAGCCCTCCAAGGGCCGCGCCGCCAGCAAGAAGACGTCCGAAGACGTTGCGCATCTGTCAACCGTAAGACCTTGTTGCGTGGGTAGCAAGGCGTCCCGCCTCCGATAGCGTGACCCGTTGCGGGCCGCCTGCACCTTGATTCCGGCGCGCAAAAGGGCCCAAAACAGTCTGCGCTAGACGCTCGTTCAGACGTGTCCGTTGAAGACAGCGCGGACGGTGAGAAGCCGACGACTGCGAGCGAGCTGACGAAGTACAGGGAGCGCCAGTTTGTGCCGCTCGGCTCGAATCGCGGCTAGGGTGGACGAGCTTTCTTCCAGCCACGCCTGCGCGCACTGCCGAGGTCGAAGGGAAGCGACCCCCGCCTTGCACGTTTCGCGGCGAGCGACCCTCGATGGAAGGACAGAGAATGAGGATTTTCTTGCTCGCACTCGCGGTAGCGGCCGTCACAGCTACCGCCTTGCTCCTCGGATTCGCCGCCGCACCGGCTTGGCGCTAGGTGTGGTTGCTCTGCGAGCGCTTGGCGGGATAGCCATCGCCCTTGTGTTCCTGCTCGTCAACGGCGGCTACGTCTACCGCACGAAGTGCCCGTTACCGAGTGGAGGCACGGAGACGAACTGGACGTATGGAATTAACGACATCCTCCCGTACATCAGGAGCACGAGCCCGCCGTGCAAGAGCCACACCGGCACGCGACTTGGGCTCAGCGCGACCGGCATCTGGCCGATCCGCGCCAACAACTTCTCGGCGTCATCGACGCACGTCACGCAACGGGACCGCGCTGCGGCTGACGCACTGGCGACGGCCACTGCGGCAACGAGTGCCGAGTACGAGCAGGAGCGCAGGCAAAGCGCCGTGATTAGCCATGAGATCAGAGCGCACGGAGGCCTTACGGCACGACTTAGGCGGAAGTACTTCGGCCTCTTCGAAACGTCAGTCGCACACCTGAGCACGATCAAGACAGCACTTGACGGCTCAGCCCGCGCCAAGGACGCCGAGCTCGCCGAGACGCAGCGAGTGTTGTCACTGTGGCTCGCGCGAGAGATCGAAATCGGTCGAGTGTTTCTTACTTCAACGTCAAAAGCCGAGGCACAAAGACGGACCAACGAAGTCGCACGCAAAATCGCACCGCTCGCGCATCGGCTCCAGGCGCTAGCCCCGGACGTCCAGGCGAAGTATCCGAACGTCAACGGTTGGGGCTTCCTTCCGAATGCCTGACTCTTGAACGAGCGCCGCATCATCCCATGGGGGATCTTCGTCTCGATTCATCTAACCATCCCTGTAATAGCTAGCTCGTCCAACGCAAGTATGCAGTTGCGTTGTTCCACCAATGCGCGTTGACCCCATCCGAAGACCGAGTCTGTATACCGACCCGGAAGAAATCGGTCACGCCCGTCGCGGGGAAAACTCCAAAGTCGCTCGCGTAGATTTTGTAAGCGACACCCGGAGTGACCGAAATCAGGGTCGTAGTTACGCCAACGGCCGCCGCAAGCGTGGTAGCGCTGTTTGTCGGACGCACATAGAGCTGGGCCTCCACAGCCCCGGCCCCACCAGAAAGAAGAAGCTCGACCATCAGACGCAACTGGGGCTTCAAACCAGCCGTGTCAAGCGCCTTCCAGGGCACCCAAACGGGACGAGACACACTCGTATCCTCTAGGAAGGTGGCACTGCTATGGGTGCCCGCAGCAGAAATCGGACCAAGACAGATCGAGGGGCTGACCCACTTGGCATAAGTAGCGTCGTAGATCAGGGAAATGAGGTCGAAGGGGGATGCGTCGGTTCGGACGAATCCGAGCGCTCCGCTCGCCGCCGTGCCGAGTCCCGCCACTGTGGTCGCCACTCGCGCGGCGTTCAGCTTGGTACCGACAATGCCCGCCGCCGCATTTACGTCGGCGTTGAGAAGACTGCCCGCAAGGCTCAGTTTGGAATACGGGATCGCCGCCGTAGCCGCAACCTCCGCAGACGTGATCTTCTTCGACTTCCACGAAGTCGTCGCGTTGTCCCAGTAAACAATGTCGCTGTCGGTGGGGGTTGCTGGCTTCGGGATCGCCGCGTCGGCTACCGCCGCCGCTGCTTCTAGCCCGTTCTCAAGCTTGTTCATATTGGTCGGGCCGACCTGGGTGATCTTCTCTTGCCAGGTCGTCTTGGAATACGCCACGCTTCGGCTCCTTTAGCGGGTCATTCGCCCACCGTCGTTGTGTGTCTCGTTCTCTCCGTGGTTCCCGCCCGGAGTCACACCCGGAGAGGCTCATCATTCAGGGGGGTGGGGAGGTGCCTGGCCGCGCTCGGGTCATTACTTGGCGAAGGCCCGCTTTGCGGGCCCCTCTTGCTGTCCTACGACCGCCCGCTGTGGTGGCGGGCGGACCCTCCTAGAACGTCCTATTCAAGCGTCATGCGAAGGGCTTGGTAACTCATTGGTCACGCCGGAAACCTGGATCGGCTCTTCCAGGGCGGTAATCTCCCTCAGTACACGCGCGCGAGTGGCGGCCCGTTGCTGAGGAGCCATGTCTTCAAGGCTGACCACGTCTTCGGGCTCTTCGCCCGGATCGAGGCCGGCAAGCTTCAGCCATTCACGAAGCTCGCGAGCTGCTTGAACCCGCAATCCCGCCTTGGCGTCAGTAGCCGTGGCGCGAAGCGTCCGAATGACGGACGCGATCTCGGCATAGGACATCTCTCGAGCAAGCGCCGTACTGACGCGGCCATGAACGGTGAGCTTGTCTAGCTCTGCTTCCGCGGCGCGCTCCGCGCTTTTCTCCCGTCGCGCTTCGACCCCTCTTCGAGACGCTTCCTCGGGAGTCAGCCCGCCGAACGGTCCACCTGATCGCTGCCTGCCGGGACAATCGCGCTCGGTTGACTCGGTATCGGTACTGGGTTGGGGCTCGGTTCCCTGCACGTTCGCTCCTGTCTCTGAGTTGGTATTGCTCGGCCCCTTGCACGGCGAAGTTGGTCAGCCTCTTCGAGGTGACGTAGCTCCTGCTCGACTTCAAGTAGGGCCTCGCGTCGAAGCTCGGCCCAAACCGCTTCGCCCTCGTGACCTGCTGCATTGCCCAAAACGATTCCTTTCGCTGCCATGTACACATCCGCGGGGCAATGCGGCGGGGGAGCCCCACGACGAACCCCGCCCGCCGCTTTGGATCCAGCTCGCCTTGCGGCGAGCCGCATGGGCGCTACCCATCCTTGAAAAGCCGACCATGTCGCGGCCACCCTCCCTGCCAGCGGGCAGGTCGGGCGACTGTCGCCGCAGGCGACACTTCCCCCCTGTGAGGAGGAGAAGGTGTCGTCAAAAACCTTGCCATCGGTACTGGCCTAGGCTGACACAGCAGGCTCATACGGCCCTCACGCGGGCTGCCCGAATCGCGACCGTGGGAGCGTCGTTCCGCTTGCCCCCGTCGCCTGCTGCCTTGGAAAAGCTCGGCCCATCTCTGGGCCTTCCCAGCGGGTTTCTTGGTGGTCTAGTCTGAGGTAGGGGCGACCCGTATGGGCGTGACGCGAAGTGGAGCGCGTCTGCGCGTGGGTTTTGCCCCTCTAGTCTCTATACGGTGGGATGACCCGAAAACGGGACACGAAAAGCCGTAAAGGTTTTGCAAAGACTTCGGGTTGGCTAGGCCGCCCCCCCTATGGCGTCTTCAATCAACTCGTCCACGGCGCACCTGATTTGTTCGTCGTCAGGGAAACGTTCAGCGAGCATCGCTTCGATTCGGCCGAGCGACTCGCCCTGTTTGTGTACATCGCCCACGAGCGTCGAAACCGCGTCCGCGAGCGTGTCGAGTATTTCCACCGGATTATCGCCTTTCTTGGCTTGAGTTCTTTGGCGCAGGTAATCGCCGCAATCGTGAAAGGCAAAAGCCCGCTCGTTCGTACAGAAGGCTTTGCAAGTCGAACACCGCGATCCCGTACCTGACGCTGACTCGCTCCGTCCTACTGCTCTAGGCGGCTGCCACGAAATCAGCCGCCCAGAGACCCGCGGCGTGACCGCGCGCACTCGTGAGCCGTCGGGGCGGACGTGGTACACGTCTCTTACTGGCGGCGATGGCACGACCCGGCTGCCAAGCCTCCGACCTTGCGCGCTCCGCGAGGAAAACCAGTCCGCCGCCCATACAAAGCCTCCCGGCTCGGTCTCGCGAGCGATGATCTCTTCTAGCCGTAGTTCGAGGCGCTGACGGGCCTTCTTGGCCCGGTCTTTCGACATACCGTTCTTGAACCTGAATTGATCGCATACGAGAGCGGGCGTTAGGCCCATCTTGTAGAAGAAGAAGTACCAGGCCCTCTCCCTCGGGGAGAGCTGCTCAACGATGCGATTACAGAGCATCGCCGCCGCTGGGTCGTTCTGTCGAGCACGAAGATCGGCGGACGTGTATTGCTCGTCTCCGCTGTTGCTTCGGAAAACCTCAATCGGGATTCCGCAGCTTTCCTCTGCCCGCGCTGCCTTCTCTACTTCACGACGAAGGGCCCAGGGCAAGTAGCCACGAAAGAAGTACGTCCAGGGCCAGTTCCAAGGAATCGTCCACGGGTGCCCTTGCATGATCTCGGGGACATCCCAAGTCTTTGATCCGGTCTTGCTGATCTGTCGCCATCGCTCGACCTCAGCAGCCGGCAGTTGCTGGCACTTCTTGAAGAAGCGTTGCGTGGCTCCAACGTAAATGGGAATCGCGAGACCTAGCGTGGTCTCGCTTCCGTCCGTCTCGACCTGAATGGTGGGTTCCTCTCCCGGACGCAGCCGGGGGAATTTCATTTGCGGATGAAAGGCGTTACCAATCGCCGTGAAGAGCGCCGTGACCAACTCATCCTCGCTGAGGCGACGCCGCGACTGAGAAGGCTGTTGAAGGAACGGCAGGCGCAAGAGATCTTTCGCAGCCCTGATCCGAATCGAGTCAGGCTCAGCCGCATCCGCGACCTTCAAGATGTTGAGTTGAATCTGGCCGAGATACTCAAACTGTCGTAGTTCTTCTACCGATGTACCTTTGGCCAGGGCTCGCGCTGTTCGCTCGGGTGTTCCAAACGCGCTCGTTCGGAACGTTGCTGTATCCGTCGTGGTCATTTCTGTCGCCACTCCTAAGGCGTGCTGTGCAACGTCGTGGATGGGCCTGCGAAAGGAACTCCATGCCTTGCACTCAGTGTGCCTGACCGTCTGGGACGAAATCCGTCCTAGACCGTCAGGCATAATCGTGCGGAGTGCGGACCGCACTCACACTCTCCGATGACTTTGTCGAGACGCTTGCCCAGCGTGTAGCGGAAATCCTGAAAGACACTCCCTCGGAACCGCGATGGCTTTACGGAGCGAACGCCGCGGCCGACTATCTCGGTTGGCCGATCAAGCGGGTGTACAACGCCGTGGGCCGCTCCGAACTTCCGGCACACAAGAGCGGGAACCGCCTCATGTTTGAGGCGGGCGAGCTAGATCGCTTCTTGATGTCCCGATGATGCTTTGTTGGAGCGGGCTCCATCAGTTGGATGCCGACGACAACTGGCGCGGCGCTAACGGAGCCCGTTGCCGAACCTGCTTCGATGCGGCTCAGGAACGCTACGAGGGGAGCGAGAAGGGGCGAGCGACCAGACGCGACTATCGCCTCTCGGAGGCGGGACGGAGTGCTAACCGCCGACGGATCATGCGTGCGACTTGGAGGCAGCGTGAAATTCGCATCGCGGCGCGAACGGAACTACTGCGGATCGGGCGACCACCCTCACCCGACTTGCCAACGACCGCAAGGGGACCTATGCTCTCGTCTTCAAGTCAATGCCCCCGCAAGCGCGCCAACGCTCCGGGGGCCGGCAACAGGAGGTTAAGTCCTGATGCAGTCGCAGCGTAACGACCCCTTCAAGCGGTACAAGACGCGCCACCCAGGCGTGACTTACCGCACTCGCGCGGACGGCTCCCGAACGTACGCCGTGCATGTAGAACGGCGGTGGGTCGCCGTCGAAGGCGGCGAAGCAGAGGCCGTAGCGCTCCAAGCAGAGCTGCGCGGCAAGAAGTCCCGCGGCGAGATCGTTCGCCCGTCGAGTGTCAAGTTCGGTGCGTTCTCCGAAGAGTGGATCGAGTCGAAGCGGCGGCTACGGCCATGGACACGCAAGCAGTACGAGGGTGTGTTGGCGAAGTACCTCGTGCCCCGGTTTGGCAACCGCAAGCTCGCGTCAATCACGACATCGGACGTTGCAGGACTTGTTCGCGATCTTGAGACGCACGGGCTCTCGCGTAACTACATCGACAACATTCTCAAGCCGCTCGCGGGAACGTTCAAGCTCGCGATTCGTCGCGGCCTTGTAGGCGTCAACCCAGTTCTGCTCTTGACCGAAGAGGAGCGACCAGAGCGCAAGCAAAGGGACGCGCACGAGTGGACAACCGAGGAGATTGACACGTTCCTCGGAGCCGCTCAGCGACGCGCGGCGGGTCAGGCAAGTCGCTTCGACTACTACCCCCTGCTTCTGACCGCGGTTCGCACCGGGCTCCGCCTGGGAGAGCTGCTTGGGCTCCGTTGGGGCGATGTCGAGCTTGGCGAGCATCCCGCGATCCACGTTCGCCAACAGTGGACGCGTACTCGGGAATTCGCAGAGCCGAAGACCGCGAAGGCGCTACGACGCGTCCCCCTCGGGCCGAGCATGGTGACCTTCCTGCGCGAGCATCGCCGGGCGGCTTTTGAGAAAGGGCGCGCCAGCGGGGAGAGCCTCGTGTTTGCGTCCCTGGAAGGGACGCCTCTCACTCATCGCAACGTCCAGCGCCGGGGTTTCGAAAAGGCTCGCGATCTAGCGGGCCTGTCAGAGCATCTGACCTTCCACAGCCTCCGACACGCGTTCGCGAGCGTCATGATCGAACGCGGTGTATCCGAATTCGTCTTGGCCGATCTAATGGGCCACACCGACCCGGCGACTACGCGCCGGGTGTACGTCCATCTATTCAACCGCCAGCGCTCGGACACTCAGGTGCGCGAGGCTATGGAGAGCGCGATGGCGCTCGAGGGAGGCGCACAATGACGGCGGGGGCCTACGTATGCGTGCCCTGTCGCGACGACTCAGGCGAAGAGTGTTCGGACTACTGCGGCGTTGAGCTAGTCGATGAACTGCCCCCGCTGTGGATGGACTGGTGGCCTACCTGCGAGTGCTGCAAAGGGCCTCTGTCTCTGCTCGAGCCCCTCGTAAGCGTCGCGACCTAGAAGCCGTTTAAGGACCCAATGACTGAAGCCCTGCCGTTGAGGTCGCTCGACACGAGACGGAGGGGGCCTCTCTCAGCTTTGTGCAAACGCGGAGAGACCACGTTCGGGGTTAGGGTGGATGGAAGCCCTATTAAGGCGCTGAGCCGCTAGGGCGATTCCCTCAGGCTGAGAATCGGACAAGGCGAGCGGAATGAGCAGGTTTTTGGCAGTGCTTCTCGCAACAGCGGCGCTAGCGTTGTCGGTGGCAGCTATAGCGCTCGGCATCTTCACGCTCGCTACACGGCCGACAAGCGACCGCCACCGTTGTGACCCTGGCAGCAAAAGCGGCGGAGAGTTCTCGTACAGGTTCCTGTGTGTCTCGAACGACACACCCCCGAAGTACAGGGAGCTGGGTTGTATGCCGTATCAGCGTTATCAAGGCGTGATGTACTGGTACTGCAAGAAGAGGCCGTGAGCGCAGCCGCGGAAGGCTCATGGCTCGTGCGCCGCCCCCTGATAGGCGGCGACTAGGTGGGTTTGGCGAAATAACTGGGAGGCGCAGTTGAGCAGGGGCGCTTACCCTGTTCAGTGTGGATTCTCGGAAGCGGGAAGAGCTTTTCCGCGACACGGTCAAGCGGTACGGACGAATCTCTTGGCTCTGCTTCATCGTGGCCGCGGGCCTCGGTGGCTACGCCATCTGGAAACACAACCACTACGCGCTGGCTTTGGCGGTTGTAGCTTTCATCGGAGGTTTCGCGGCTCCGCGGATGCCGTGGCTGAAGAAGGGCAAAGCAACGCTACCCCTGGGTCTCGGCTCCGTAGAGGCAGAAACGCGCGACCCGTTAGCAGGCGACCGGTCCCCGGACACCAAGCCGTCCGATGAGACAGGGCTTACTGTCGTTGAGCCTCCGGTGGAGCCTGAACAGACTCAAGAATCTGCTCCTCCCCCGGAGTGAGCGACTTGTCGTCTTCCTCTTCGAGGGCGGCGATCAAGCGCGGGCTGATGCTCCGTATCTGGCCGTTGCCGTTCCTCACCTGGATGAAAGGAACGTCGTTGTTGAGCGCATCGACTACCTTTTGTTGCAGATCCTCGATGGACCCGTCAACTACGTAGGACGATCCGTCGCCCAGTCTGATTCGTACTGCCACGCTGCTCCCTTGGTGTCCGTCCGCCGGTGTTCCGGATTTGGGCGCGAAGAGCGCCTGACCGTAGTGTGCCAGTCGGACGCAAATCCCGCGTCCCCCTTACGCCGCAAGAGGCATAGCCTTGGCTCTGGCGAGCGCCTGCGACAGCCGCGCCAGCATCGCAAGGTCAGCGTGGAGCCTCACGCGCTCGATCCCTCGCACGCGGGAGAAAGGCGAGTCCGTAACAAGCCACGTCACGCCTGGAACCTTGAAGTGTCGCCTCTCCGTTGTGACAAGCGTGCGGCGGTGGTCGCTGTCCGGTTGGTAGCAGTTTGGTAACGAGAGTCGGGGAAAGGCGAGCAAACAGACGGCTCGGAAAGCGAACCCAAGCGTGTGTACATGACGTGTCCTTGCCGGTTGGTTCTCGTGAGTTCCTAACGGCGCGAATGTGTGAGGCGGGCGCTCTCCCGCTGAGCTACGCGCCCGGGAGAAGCCGCGGCACCTGAGAGCGATCCTTAGCGCTGCTTCCTTCCGGATCTGACGCGGTTCGGAAACTCCCAGTGCCGCGGGCGAGAAAGATCGTAGCGTCTCCCGGTCGGGGCTATAGCATCGGGTCCGTGGCCGCGCTCTACCGGAAGTACCGCCCGCAGGACTTCGAGGAGGTCGTCGGGCAGGAGGCCGTCGTGCGCACGCTACGCAACGCGATCGAGGGTGGCCAGGTGCGCCAGGCCTACCTCTTCGCAGGCCCGCGCGGCACCGGGAAGACCTCGCTCGCGCGCATCTTGGCGAAGGCGCTCAACTGCGCGGCCGGGCCGTCACCGAGCCCCGACAAGACGTGCAACTCGTGCCGCACGATCGCGGCCGGCACCTCGCTCGACGTCGTCGAGATGGACGCCGCCTCACAGCGCGGCATCGACGACGTGCGCGAGATCCGCGAGCACGCGGTGCTCCAGCCGGTCGAGGGGCGCTACAAGGTCTACATCCTCGACGAGGCGCACCAGCTCACGGATGCCGCCTTCAACGCGCTGCTGAAGCTGATCGAGGAGCCTCCGCCCCACCTGGTCTTCGTCTTCTGTACGACCGACCTCTCGAAGATGCTCCCGACCGTCCGGTCGCGGTGCCAGACGTTCGTCTTCTCGCGGCCGCGGCTACCCGAGCTCGTACGGCTGCTGCGCCGGATCGCCGACGGCGAAGGGATCGAGGCTCCCGACGCTTCGCTGTCGCTGATCGCGCGCTCGGCACGGGGCTCGTATCGCGATGCCGTGTCCACGCTCGACCAGCTCTCAGCGGCGACTGAAGGCAAGGTCACGGTTCAGGACGTGCTCCAGCTCCTCGGCGCGGTCGAGGAAGAGGCCCTGTTCCGGCTGTGCGATCTCGTGGTGGATCGCGACACGGCGGGCGCGCTGAACTTCATCGAAGAGCTGGCCGAGCAAGGGCAGGATCTCGGGCGGCTCGTCTCCGATCTGCTCGAGCACCTGCGCCACCTCCTGCTGGTCCAGCACATCGGCGAGGTACCCGACTCGCTGCCGGTGACCGAGGAGACGCGCGAGCGCCTGCGTGAGCAGGCGAACCAGCTGCCGGAGCCGACCGTGCTCCGGCTCTGTGATCTGCTCGCCGTCGCGATCGACGACCTGCGCCAGGGCGGCGACCCGCGGCTGCCGCTCGAGCTGGCCCTCGTCAAGGTGACGCGACCGGCGGCCGACCTCTCGCGCGAGTCCACTGCGTACCGGCTCGAACAGATCGAGCAACGGCCGCGCGAAAGTACAGCGGGACCAGGTCCTCAGACACGGCCCGAGGAGACGCCGCCCGAAGAGACACCCGTGGCGGCCCCCCCGCCTTCCCTGGAGCTCGAGCAGCTCCAGGAGGCCTGGCAGCGGACGATCCTGCCGGCCGTCGAGGAGAAGTCGATTCCCACCGCGTCCGTGCTGCGCGAGGCCCATCCGGCGCAGCTGGCCGGCGACACGCTTACGGTCGAGTTCCCACGCACGGCCGGGTTCCACGCGCGACTCGCCGAGGATCCGAAGAACGCCACCCTGCTCAGCGACGCCCTCTACGAGGTCACCGGCAGACGACTCGCGCTCAGCTTCGCGGTCGGAGAGAACGGCGGCGAGACCGAGGCGGCCGACGAAGGCCCGGCGAGCGAGGAAGAGATCATCGAGCTGATGAAGGGAACCTTCGACGCACGCGAGGTGGACAACGAATGAGCGGAATGGACGTGAACAAGATGCTGGAGCAGGTGCAGGCGATGCAGGCCCAGATGGCCAAGGCCCAGGAGGAGCTGGCGCAGGAAACGGTCGAGGCCTCGGCCGGCGGCGGCATGGTCACGGTCAAGGCGACCGGCGCGCTCGCGATCACGGAGATCAAGATCTCGCCTGAGGCGATCGACCCGAACGACCCGGAGTTGCTCGCCGACATGGTGCTCGCGGCCGTCAACGAGGCTTTGCGCTCAGCGCAGAGCCTGATGGAGTCCAAGCTCGGCGGCGCGATGGGCGGGCTGCCGGGGCTCAACATCTAGTGCCAGCACCGGTCGCCGAGCGCGTCAAGCGACTGCGCGAGATCTCCATCTTCCGCGGGCTGAGCGATTCGGCTCTGCGCCAGGTCGCGCGCGCACTCACCGAGTTCGAGGCCAAGCCTGGTCAGATCATCGTGGAGGCCCGGACGAGCGGCTCGGGAATGTTCATCATCACCGACGGCACCGTCGCGGTCGATGCGCGCCGCGCGAAGGTCGAGCTCGGCCCTGGCGCCGTCTTCGGCGAGCTCGCACTGCTGACCGACCAGAAGCGGACCGCGCGCGTGAGCGCCCGCACCGACGTGCGCGGCTTTGCCCTCAGCCGGCGGGACTTCACGCGCCTGATCGAGGAGCACCCGAAGCTTGCGCTCGGCCTGCTGCAGGTGCTGGCCGAGCGGCTGACGCGCGCGATGAGCTAGCGCTGCGGGCAGCCCTCCTCACGTTCGGTGTGCTCGTGGTTGCCGCGTCCTGCGGAGGCAACGAAAAGCGGCGGGCAACGGCCCCGTGTACCGGAGGCGCTCCGCAGGCCGCCGCGCTGCGCGGCGACGTGGACGGAGACGGGCAGATTGACAGCGTCCGGATTAGCCGTGGGAAACAGAAGCAACGTTGTCTCGTCGTCAGCGGCCGCCGGACCCTGACCAAGGCCTTGCCCTACCGCCAGGGCGGTCCGGAGCCGCGGCTGAACGGCCTGGGAGCAATCGACCGCGAGCCCGGCCTGGAGATGGTCGTCACGCTCGACCAGGGCGCATCGACCGCCTTTGCGAGCGTCTTCAGCATCCGCGACGGTGACGTCGTCCTGCTGCGGCGGCCGGACTCTGCGGGCCACGAGTTCGCGTACGAAGGGGGCGTGACGCACTTCGACGGCGTCGACTGCAAGGGCCCTGGGAAAGTCGTGGCCACGTCCTGGACGAGGCAGGCGCTCGAACGCAAGAGCTACCGGGTTGCAGGCCGGACGTTCGTACCCACGCTGTCTTTGAGTGTCAGGGGCGGTGGAAACCCATTTCGCCGACGCGAGTTCCAGGGGCCGCAACCGTTCCCGCACTGCCTGGCAGTCCGAAGCCGCTAGGCAGAATTGGACGGTGTTCTCCCCCTCCGTCGACAACCTCGTCGCGCAGCTGACGCGCCTCCCCGGCGTGGGCCAGCGCACCGCGCAACGGCTGGCGTTCCACCTCCTGCGTGCGCCCAAGGACGAGGCGCTCGCGCTGGCTGCCGCCGTCGAGGAGGTCAAGGAGCGCGTGCGCTTCTGCAAGGAGTGCGGAAACTTCACCGAGGAGGAGCTCTGCGTGATCTGCCAGGACGCCCGGCGCGACCGCACGCTCGTCTGCGTGGTCGAGCAGCCGGCCGACCTCTTCTCCGTTGAGCGCACAGCCGAGTACCGAGGCCTCTACCACGTGCTCGGCGGAGCGCTGTCGCCGCTGGACGGCGTCGAGCCCGAGCACCTGCGGATCGACGAGTTGCTCCGCCGGGTCGACCGCGACGGGATCGAGGAGGTCGTGCTGGCGACGAACCCGAACATGACCGGCGAGGCGACGGCCGCGTTCCTCGCCGACCGGCTGCGCGACCGGGTCCGCGTCACGCGTCTCGCCAGCGGCCTGCCCGTCGGCGGCGATCTCGAGTACGCGGACGAGGTAACGCTCGGCCGCGCGCTGGCCGGCCGGCGCGAGATGTAGGTATCGAGGCCGCACAACCACACACGCTGGTTAGCCCGGCCGCACCGGCAAAGCCGGTGCGGCCTCCAGGCGGCATCGCAAGCGACGCCGCCGGCCGCCGCGAGATGTAGCCAAAACGGCGGTGTCCGGGGTCTGACCCCGGCCCTGGCCCGATCGGACGCCGTGGAGAAAGAGTCACACGCGGTTCTGGTCGCACGTTGCGAGCGATTTCACCGCGGGGTGCCCGATTCGGCCGTGTCTGGGGTCAGACCCCGGACCTGGCCGATCCGAGCGTGTCTGGGGTCAGACCCCGGCCATGGCCCTAGTAACGAGCACGCGCACGAGGTAACCCTCGGGTGCGCCCCCTCTCAGGCCGCCGCGAGATGTAGTCAGTACTCGGAGGAGGGCTTGGCTAACGGATTGACGAACCGGCGCACTTGACCGCCGAACCAAGCCACGATCGTCCATAGCCCTCCTAGAAAGACGAAGATAATGACCCCGAAAGGCAGGAACTCTTTTGATCCGGACCCCATGGTGACCAGAAGCGCAAGTTGAGGGGTCGCCAGCCCGATTCCAACCCCGACCCACCCGAAACGACCGCCCACCACGATGCCGAGTAGAAAGGCCACGGCGAACATGGTGGGCAAATAGGCCGAGTTATCCCACGCCTCTGGCCCGCCGTAGAGGGAGTTAATCGCAAGCCAGCTCGCGACGCCGGCCGCCGCTGATAGTGCGAGACCAATACCTGCACGCGTCATTGAGACGAATGCTACACAACAAGGAAATTGACTCACGAAGCCGCATCACTACTGGCGGCGGCTCGCCAAGCCCCTAGCTGAGGGTTTGGCGAAACGATTGGCGAAACGGCGTAGAGTCGCCCCATGAACAGCCTCATCGCCAAGATCCGCAAGTGGTTCGGGCTCGGCCCGAAGGCGTAGCCCCCAACGTAAGAAGAGAGGCGGCCTCCTGCGGCGAGGGCCACCTCTCTATGCGGCGAAACGTCAGTCTGGCGAGCAAATCGTTTCCGCTGACAAAGGTTATCGTCGCGGGGGGCCGCTGGGCCTACCCCCAAAAGGGGGTAAGTTGGAAATCAGGTAGAGCGGACTCCGCTACGCCGCGAGCGGAACGGCTCGCGCTCGGCTGAGCGCCAGCGACAACCGCGCGAGCATTGTCAGGTCGGCGTGAAGCTGGACGCGGGCGAGGCCGCGAACGCGAAGCGGCGCAAGCCCGTACTCGTTCTTGAGCCGCCCGAACTCCCGCTCGACGTGCGGCCGGTAGGGCTGCGTCGTCAGGTGACGGATGCCGCGGGCCGCGAGCAGCTCGCGCAGCGAGCGGTTCTTGACGTAGGCAAAGGCGTTGTCGGTCATCAGTCGTTTGCTCGTCATGCCGTGGCG
>JALYTD010000024.1 GCA_030854475.1 Actinomycetota bacterium | reverse complement strand
GGGGCGGCCCGTCTACGTAGGGGGTCACTCCGCTTCGAGTAGACCCTGGGCCAACGCGTAGCGGACGAGCTCGGCCCGGCTCGAGAGTCGGAGCTTTTGCATGATGTGAGCGCGGTGCGTCTCAGCCGTGCGCACTGAGATGAAGAGTTGCTTGGCGATCTCCTGGTTCGTGTGGCCGAGCGCCAGCAGCCGAAGCACCTCACGCTCGCGATCCGACAGCGGATCCTCATCAGCCCTGCGTGCGGCCTCGGTGTCCGCAGTCACGAGGCGCGCTCCAAGCTCCGGGTTGACGTAGCGGCCACCGCCCGCGACCTCGCGGATCGCTGCGACGACCTCGGTATCCGCCGCCTCCTTCAACACGTAGCCGCTGGCGCCGGCTGAAAAAGCTTGACGGACGTACTCGGGATCGTCCTCCATCGAGAGAATGAGCACCCTGCTCTCGGGCCCTTCGAGCAGCAGGGTCGGCAACACCTCGAGGCCGTTCTGATCCGGCATGACGAGGTCGAGCAGGATCACGTCCGGCTTCAGTGAGCGCGCCTCGAAGATGGCTTCGCGGCCGCTGCCAGCCTCGCCGACCGCCTCGATGTCCTCTTCGGCGTCGAGGCGCAGGCGCAGCCCCGCCCGGACGACCGCATGGTCGTCGACGATCAGGACTCTGATGCTCACAGCAGCGGCACCTCGACTGCCACGGTCGTTCCGCCGCCGCGCAGCGACTCGATCTGAACGGTTCCATCCAGAAGAGCTGCTCGCTCGCGCATTCCGACGATGCCGACCCCCTCGCCCTCCATCGCTCCGGGCGCGATACCGACGCCATCGTCTTCGACGACGGCCTTCACGGCCCCTTCCTTCTTTGCAAGCAGGATGCTGACGTGCCCCGCTCGCGCGTGTTTGACAACGTTCGTGAGCGACTCCTGAACGATCCGGTACAGGGCGGTTTCCATTTCCGGTGGGAGCCGCTCGTTCCGCAGACCCGCCTCCAAGTCGACCTTGATCCCTGTCTGCTCCTGGAACGAGTCGATCAGCCGCTCGAGCGCCGGGACCAAACCAAAGTCGTCAAGTGCCCTCGGGCGCAGCTCGACGGCTAGGCGGCGCACGTCGTGGAGAGTGTCGACGACGAGCTTGCGCACTTCGGACAGGGCCGTCCTGGCCGCTTCGTCATCCGTCCGCTCCTCGACGCGCTTCAGGCCAAGGAGCACCGACGTCAGCGCCTGGCCCGTTCCATCGTGCAACTCGCGGGCAAGGCGGCGGCGCTCGAGCTCCTGGCTGTCCACGGCTCGGCGAAGCGCGTCGCGCTCCACACGCCGGGAGAGATCGACCGCGACGGCGGCGCGCGACGCGAAGGCCTCGGCGATCCGGACGTCGCTGTCGGAGAAGCGTGGGTCGCTTCCTTGCTTGTCGTAGGCGGCCAGCACACCGATCGCACGGTCTCGCACGACAAGAGGCGCCCACAGACCTGTACGGGCGGCGAGTTGACGCGTGACCTCGCGGTTGACCTCCGGATCGTCCAGCACGGAATCGACCCGCTCGCTGCGCCTGCGCTCGAGCACCCGACCGCTCTTGGATCCCGAGATAGGCATCGTCTGCCCGAGTAGATCTTGGCCGCCCTCGCCGGCCGCTGCGACAAACCGAAGCTCGTCAGGCCCCGAGGGCAGCAAGACGGTGACGAGCCGCGCGTCGAGGAGCTCTTGCAGTCGACGAGCGAGGAGCTTGAGCAAAGGATCGAGGTTCGACTCCGTCGCCAGGGCATTGCCGACCTCGATCAGCGACTCGAGCTGGGTCGACCACGTGGTCGAGGCCTCGTACAGACGCGCGTTCTCGATCGCAACGGCCACTTGGACGGCCAGGAGGGAGACAAGCTCCTGGTCCTCCTCGGTGAAATCCTCGCCTCCCTCTTTCTCGGTCAGGTAGAGGTTCCCGTAGGCGACGCCCCGCATCAAGATCGGAACGCCGAGGAACGAATGCATCGGCGGGTGCTGCGGCGGGAAGCCGACCGAGCGTGAATCGGTCGCCAGGTCGTGCAACCGAAGCGGATCGGTATTAGTGATCAGCGCGCCGAGAATCCCTCGTCCGCGCGGAAGATCGCCGATCGCCGCCATCGTCTGCTCGTTCATCCCGGTGGTCAAGAAGCGCTCCAGCTGTGAACCGGTCCGATCGATCACCCCGAGTGCGGCGTAACGAGCTCCGGTCAGCTCTGCGGCGACCTCGACCAGCCGCTGCAGGAGCGCATCCAGCGACAACTCCGACGTGAGGCCGACGACCGCCTCGAGCAAGGCGCGCAGGCGGCTCTCGCTCGAACTGACGGGTCCCACAGCAGGACCTATACCTGACAGCTCCGGAAAAGCAGCTCGAGTAGTCGGGGAAAACCCGCAGGTTTGGCGCGGGAAGCAGGCATTCGGATTCAGCGTACGGCCCGATGTGTCCAGGCGCCGCGTGGACGAGGCTCTCTAGTAGCAACCACAGAAGGAGACCTCATGAAGAAGCTAGTCATCATGTTCGCCGCATTCAGCGTCAGCATCGTGCTGACGGCAGCCGCGGCAGCCGTTCCGACCGGACCGGCGAAGACAAGCGCCGACGCCGCGAAGAGCGGCACGATCACGATCAGGCACCAGATGCGCGGCTGCCACACCTGGTCGGCTAACGGGCGCACCTATCGCGCGTCGATCAGCATGCGCCTCGCCCGCGGTGGAACGATCAGGTTTGTCGACAACGACGTCATGCCGCACAAGTTGATCAAGAAGAGCGGCCCGGCAGTCCAGTTCCGCGGAAACCGCGCCATGAACCACATGGGCGCTTCAGTCAAGGCGACGTTCGCCAAGGCAGGCACCTACAAGTTCGTGACCAGGTTCGGCGAGGACTATCCCGGCGTGCATCTGAAGACGATCGGCGACGACAACGTTCTCCGTTTGACGGTGAAGGTTGTCTGACCCGCAACAACCGCGGCCGAAGAGGGCGCCTCGAGCGCCCTCTTGCCGTGCCCTGGCCGCCAAGGCATCGAGTCTCGATTGCGGTTTTTCCGAAGCCGAGATCCGTGGACATTCCGATGGCTACGCGGCCCGCGGGGCCGACAATGACTGACATGAAGACCAAGAGCTACGGAGTCGTCTGGCACGAAGGGGATCTCCTCGCACACGGGAAGCTCGAGTTCTTGCCGCAAGGGCTGCTACTCGAAGGACTCTCGGACTCTGTGCTCACGCAGAAGAAACTCGCCTACTGCGACCTCAGAGGCGTGACCACGGGCCGCGGCGCTCAGGACCGGATCAAAGGTCTGCCGACGCTGATTCTCGAGCCGCGCGGAGGGCCCCCGATCACCATTACCACGGTCGCCCAGACAAGTCTCATCAGCGAGATCGCCGAGCGGCTGGCCAAAGTTCGGCTGCGTGCCGTTCCGCCACCGCGGACCGTGACCGGGCGCGAGCTTCCAGAGGGCCTCTCGTCGGCGCCGACGCCCGGCCCTGGCGACAGTGACGGCGGCGACATCTTCGCCCCATAGGTAGGAGGGCGGCGCCCCCGCGGCGAGCTTGGGTGACGCGGACTCCGCGGTCCGAGTTGATTCTTCTGACCGCGCACCCCACGACACAGACCAACAAAGGAGCGAGCATGAGCAATGAGAGCAGCGGTAACCGTCGCAGCTTTAGCGCCGATGAGGCGCGGCGGGTCGGCGAGGAGATCGGTGTTAACTGGGATCAGTCGCCGTTCGACGTCGAGCAGTTTCGTCAGGGAATGGACGTCGAGCTCGAGCACGGCCTCCACGACCTACTGACCAACGTGACGGGGGACGAGCCGATCGTGACCGGCAAGATCGCCCTCGCGCACCTAAACGAGTTCCCTGACTACTACATCCGCCTCGCGCGGATGGAGGAAGAGGCACGGCGGGATCACGCGGGTTGAAGCGCGCCCGCAGCAGGCTTAGCCGGCGCTTGGAGCCGCGCTCGCGCAGGTCGGGCGCCGCGCCGGATCGGTGCCGCTATCGCTGCGGAGTGAAGGTCGCTCGCAGTCCGTGCTCGTCCTCGAGGAGGTAGTAGGTCGTTCCGGCCTCGAGCTTCAGCTCCTCGAAGACTGACGTCCCGGGGGGCCCGCGGCCGCCGGACTCGAACCAGGCGTCCGCGTCCTTCGGTGCCTTCCCCGGCTTGAGGCCCATTAGCACGAACCCGCGATCTTGGCGGGCCGCGTTTCGCAGCTCGATCGTCTGCCGTCCAGCATGCAACACAGGCACGTCGAACCGTGTCCTCTGGCTCGTCGCCCGCGGGCTCTCGAACGCGGAGATCGCGCGGGAGCTCGTCGTCAGCGAGCACACGGCGAAGTCGCACGTCGCACGTATCCTCGCCAAGCTCAATCTGCGCGACCGTGTGCAGGCGGTCGTCCTCGTTTACGAATCAGGGCTCGTCCAGCCCGGCGGGGCGTGAAGGGCGGACCTCCGAGACTTGTCGTCGTGCTGGAGACGGGCGCTACTTGACATCTCTTCCCGCAGACAGCGAAACCCGAATCACCGCAGCTTTTCTGCCGTCTTGCGCCGCCGCAGGAGCCAGCGCGCGCCTTCGACACAGCCTGTGACCGCGAGTGCGATAGCGAACGCGAGCACAAGACCCTTCCACGGGGAGCCCGCAAAGGCCTTTCCGCCGAAGTAGCCCAGTAGCGCTGCGTAGGACGCCCAGGTGAGACCCGCGATGACATCGAAGACGATGAAGCGCCGCCAGCGCAGGTCCAACCAACCGGACGCAAAGGTGACGACGGTGCGGCCGCCGGGGATGAACCGACCGACGATGATCAACTGTCCTCCTCGTTCATTGATCTGCCGTTCGGCCCAGCGGATCCGTCGCTCCGACTTCCCTTCAGCGAAGAAACGTCGCCGGAGTGGTCGTTCGAAGTAGCTACCGAGCATGTATGCGGTGTTGTCGCCGGCCACCGCGCCAACGGCGGCGGCCAGGATCACGAGCGAAAGATGCATCCGGCCTGTACTGGCGAGCACGCCCGCCGTGATCACCGCCGTTTCGCTCGGCACGAGCGGGAGGAGCACATCCGCGTAAGCAAGAGCCAACACGAGCGGGTACGACCACCAGGATCCGGATACCTGGTGGGCAAGCTGATTCAGCATTGACGATGGGGCTGCGGAACGAGGAAGAGCTGCCCGCGTTCGCGACGCGGTGGCGATTCAGGCGGAACGTAGTTGATCAGCGGGATCCCGGAACAGTCGCAGCTCTCGTAGCGTTTCCCTCCTTGACGGCTTCGGTAGGAACCGTGGCGATTTTTTCCAAGGAGGACTCACTGACCGTGCCTCGGCCGCGTGACAGCGATCGGGACGAACGGCCTGGGCTCGGAGCCTCGAGACGCCGCTGCGCGAGTTCCTGCGCACCGAGACCGGCGGCGCGGCGGTCTTGCTGGCGGCGGCCGTCGCGGCACTCGTCTGGGTGAACGTCGACGCGTCGTCCTATGACTCGCTCTGGGGGACGACGCTGTCGATCGACCTGGGCGGCGCCGAGGTCGCGCTTGATCTTCGCCAGTGGGTGAACAGCGGCCTGATGACCTTGTTCTTTTTCGTCGTAGGCCTCGAAGCGCGGCGCGAGTTCGATCTGGGCGAGCTGCGGGAGCGGCGGCGGTTCGCGTTGCCGCTGTTGGCGGGAATCGGCGGCATGGCGGTGGCGGTCGGCATCTACCTCGCCTTCAACGAGACGAGGCCGAGGAGCGCGAGCGTGAGAAGTATTTTCCTGTGCTTGGACATGTGTCCGTCCTTTGTTGCTGTCGGAACGGACCATGAGCGGCTGGGAGTGGGATCAAGAGGCCGTTGAGAATGAATCCGGTAGGAAGGTCAGCCGGCCGCGCCCACGCTCGCCGAGCGGTAGAGGGCGTCGATCGCGCGAGCCTGCCCGAGGGCGTCCTCGCGTCCCAGCAAGAGCGGAGCCTCGCCGCGGATGGCGGCGCCGACGTTCTCCAGCTCGAGCCGGTACGAGTTGGCCGGCTCGACCGCGATGCGCTCAGGGTCCGCGTCGTCGCGGCGCAGCTCGATGCCGCTCGACCCGGGATGCCAGGGCTCGGCCACGAAGAGCGCTCCCGCCTCGCCCACCGCCTCGAGCGCCGTGCGCGACGGCAGGATGAAGCTGCAGTCGAGCTCTCCCAACACGTGATCCGGGCAGCGAAGCGTGGCCGCGAAACAGACGTCGACGCCGTCGCCGCCGATCACCTGCTCTCCTTTCGCGCGCTCGGGTTCGCCTGCGAGGAGCCGAATCGCGCTCACGCAGTAGCACCCGAGGTCCATCAGCCCACCTCCGTCGAGCTCCGGTTTGAAGCGCGTGTCGTCCTCGCCGTAGGCGGAGGCAAGCTGGAAGGTGAAGGCCGCTCGGACGAGCCGCAGCCGGCCAATCGTGCCTCCGGCGACGAGCTCCGCGAGCCGCTTCGTCTGCGGGTGGTGCCGCCACATGAAACCCTCCGAGAGCACCAGGCCGGACGAGTCGGCGAGATCGAACGCCCGCTCGACGTCCTCGGGTCGCCTGGACAGCGGCTTCTCGCAGAGGACGTGCTTCCCGGCCTCGAGCGCGCGGATCGTCCACGGCACGTGGAGCGAGTTCGGCAGGGAGATGTAGACGGCGTCGATCCCCGGATCCTCGAGCAGCGACTCATAGCTGGCGTGGGCCCGCGGGATCCCGTGCTCGCGTGCGTACGCCTCTGCGCGCGCAGCATCTCGGCTCGCGACCGCGACGACCTCGGCCTGCTCCGACTCGCGGGCCGCGTCGAGCACGAACTCGTTGATCCGAGCCGTCGAGAGCAGTCCCCAGGCGACGGTCATGGTGGGCGGCGGTTAGCGCCCCGCTGAGACCTGGCGGCGGCGCAGCACCGTGTCGAGCGTCACGGCCGCGAGGAGAATGACGCCGGTGGTGATGTCCTTCGTCGCATCGCTGTAGCCGACGAGGTCGATGCCGTTGCCGATCGTCGCGATGATCAGCCCGCCGAAGAGGGCGCTCCGGACGAACCCGCGCCCGCCGAACAGGCTCGTCCCGCCGATCACGGCGGCCGAGATCGCGTCGAGGAGGATCGTCCCGCTCCCCGCGGTGAGGTCGACCGAGTTCAGGCGCGAGGCGAAGATGACCCCGCCGACCGCGGCCATGGCGCCCGAGATCATGAAGACCAGGATGCGGATCCGCTTCACGTTGATCCCCGCGCGCCGCGCGGCCTCGGCGTTGCCGCCCACCGCGTAGACATGGCGGCCGAAGGTTGTGCGGGTCGCGACGTACGTCCCGAGCACGACGAGGAAGAGCACGATCAAGCCGACCATCGGCACGCCGCGCGAGTGGTTGCAGACCGCGACTGCCAGGAACGCAAAGCCGCCGTAAGACGCCACCCGCACCGCCGTCAGGACGAGATTCCCGGTGGGGAGACTTGCCCTGCGCCGCGCCACATACGTTCCGATCGCCGCGAGCGCGTAACCGGCGGTGAAGAGCGTTGCGACCCCCCAGCCGAAGTTCTTCGAGAGGATGTAGTTGGAGACGTCGTTGATCTGCTTGTCCTCGATCCCGATCACGCCCTGGGTGCCGAGCAGCTTCAGGATCACCCCTTGCCACGCGAGCAGCCCCGCGAGCGTGACGACGAACGACGGCACGCCGACGAAGGCGATGAAGGACCCCTGGAACAGCCCGATCGCCGCGCCCGTCAGGATCGCGAGCGCGATTGCGACGAGCCCCGGGAACGCGTGCCCGGAGCCCGGTACCTGCAGCTCGGCCACCACGACGCCGGCCACGCCGCTCACGTAGCCGATCGACAGGTCGATCTCGCCGATCAGCAGCACGAAGACCACGCCGATCGCGATCGTCGTCACGCCTGCCATCTGCATGATCAGGTTCTCGAAGTTGACGGCGGAGAAGAAGACACTCGACTTCGACGTGAAGAAGATCGTGATCGCGATCAGCCCGAGAATCACGGGCAGGTTGCCGACCTCGCCGGACTTGAGCGCTTCCCACCGCGCCCGAACGAGCTCGCCGAGGCTGTCGGGGCCCTCGGCGGCGGCCACCTCGGCCGGCGATGCCGTGCTCACGTTGCGACCTCGGTCTCGTCCCGATCGGCTGCACCCGTGGTGATCGCGCGCACGATCTCCTGCTCGTTCGTCCGCTCGCGCTCGTAGACGCCGACCGAGCGGCCCAGGCGGAGCACGGTGATGCGATGTGAGACCTCGAACACGTCGACGAGGTTGTGTGAGACGAAGACGACGCCGAGCCCTTGCTCGACGAGGCGCTTGATCAGCGCCAGCACCTGGCGCGTCTGCGCCACGCCGAGCGCCGCCGTCGGCTCATCGAGGAAGACGACGCGGTTGTTCCACATCACGGCCCGCGCGACGGCGATCGATTGCCGCTGCCCGCCGGACAGCGTGGCCACCGGCTGCCGGATCGAGCGGATCGTCGTTACTGCGAGCGACTCGAGCGTCTCCGCGGTGCGGCTCTCCATCGTGGCCTCTTGCAGCACGAACAGGGGGCTTCGCTCCTCACGGCCCAGGAACATGTTCTGGACGACGTCGAGGTTGTCGCACAATGCGAGATCCTGATAGACGACCGAGACGCCGAGCTTGGCCGCGTCCTTGGGGCCGTGGATCGTGACCGGCCGGCCGTCGAAGAGCATCTCGCCACCGTCGATCGAGTAGATCCCGGCGACGCACTTGATCAAAGTCGACTTGCCGGCGCCGTTGTCGCCGACGAGGGCCATCACCTCGCCGGCGCGCACCTCGAAGTCGGCGCCGTCCAGAGCCTGCACCGCGCCGAAGTTCTTCTCGATGCCGCGGAGCTCGAGGATCGGCGGAGCGACGTTCACCGGCGGTTTGTACCACGGAGGGGCGCTCGATACCGAGCGCCCCTCACGCGTGGCCTCCTACTTGCAGTACTTCGCGTACTGGCCCTTGCAGACCTCGCTCTTCTTCAGGAAGCCGTCCTTGAAGAGCAGCTTGTAGTTCTTGTTCGTGATCCAGACGGGGTTCAGGAGGATCGAAGGCGTCCCGCTGACCTTGCCGTTCGTCTTGACCTTCTTCTTCTTGATGATCGCGATCGCGGCGTCCGCGGCGGCCTTGGCCTCAGCCTTGACCGACTTGTAGACGGTGCCGCTTTGCCAGCCGGCGAGGATGAACTGCACGCCGGTGGGCGTCGCGTCCTGTCCGGTCAGCGGGATTTTCTTCAGGCCGTGAGCCTTCAGTGACGAGATCACGGCTCCCGCGAGACCGTCGTTCGCGGCCAGCACGCCGTCGATCTTGTTTCCGTTGGCGGTCAGCATCTGGTCGAAGATCTTCCGTCCCTTGATCGGATCCCAGTCCGTCCACTGGTCGCCCTTGCTCGCCTTTTTGAACTTACCGCTCTTATACAGCGGCTTCAGAATTGAGTCGTAGCCGTCCTTGAACAGGTGAGCGTTGTTGTCCTTGAGGTCGCCGTTGAGCTCGGCGATCACCGGCTTCTTCTTGTTCTTCTTCTTCAGGGCTGCGACGAGCCCCTTGCCCTGGAGCTTGCCCACGCGCTTGTTATCGAACGAGACGTAGTAGGCAGCCTTGCTGCCGACAACGAGGCGGTCGTAGTCGATTACCTTCGCCTTGCCGGCCACGGCCTTGTTCGTGATCGCCTTGCCCGATGCCGGGTCGAGCTGGTCGAGCAGGAACACCTTCGCGCCGGAGGCGAGGCACTGCTCCGCCTGCGACGTCTGCCTCTGCGCATCGCCGTGCGCGTTCAGGATCGAGGCGGGCACGTTCGCCTTCTTGAACGCCTTCTTCAGGTACGGAGCGTCGAACAGCGTGTAGCGCGTCGACGACTTCGTATCCGGCAGCAGCACGCAGACCTTGATCTTCGCTGTTGACCGCGTCGTCTTCGCCGTGGCGGTTGTCGTGATCGCCACCGCGGCGACGAGCGCCAAGCCGAGCAGCGCCGCAGTTGCTTTGCGGGAGAACTTCTTCAATTTGCCTCCTTTGGGACGAACCCGAGTCCCCGTCCTAACACATTTTCGGTTGCCTACTCAAGCAAGAGCGCGTAAATAGGGGGCGGCGGCGATCCCGATCTAGGCTGCGTCGGGCTGGAAGGCGTACCCGGTCAGCGTCGCGATCGGGACGATCTCGAGCGCCCGGGAGTGGGTGGCCCCGAGGACGACAGGCGGCGCGCACCCAGCTCGATGCGCCTCGAGCCAGCGGTCCGCGCAAACGCACCAGCGGTCACCGGCTGAGAGGCCCGGGAAGCCCCACTCCGGCCGGGGCGTCGAGAGGTCATTGCCGGCCTGCAGGCTGAAGGCGAGGAACTCGTCGGTCAGCACGGCGCAGACGGTGTGGCTGCCGACATCCTCAGGGCTTGTCGAGCAGCACCCTTCCCGGTAGAAGCCGGTGGGCGGATCCGTCGAGCACGGCAACAGCGAGCCGCCGACGACGTTGACGTCAGGGTCCCGGCTCATGCCGGGACC
>JALYTD010000101.1 GCA_030854475.1 Actinomycetota bacterium | reverse complement strand
GTCCAATCCAGAAATCGCCCGCGAACTCGTGCTCAGCGACACGACGGTCAAGACGCACGTCGGCCACATCCTGATGAAGCTCGATCTCCGCGACCGCATGCAGGCGGTTGTTTTGCCTACGAATCGGGCCTCGTTCGACCGGGGACATGACCGTCTCGACACGCGTTCAGTCGACCGATTCGAACGGCGCCTGCACCGTAACCTAAGGTCGTCGGCAAGAGCGTACGGGCGGCTGCGCCTAGACAGACAACATGAACATGGTGATTTGCAGGGCTTTTACGGGAGCGACGGGACTCGAACCCGCGACCTCCGGCGTGACAGGCCGGCGTTCTAACCAACTGAACTACGCCCCCAGGGCCGGCGAAGTGTAGCCGAGGCCTTACGAGATATCAGTGAGGCCGAGCTGGCGGAGCAGCGTGATCGAGTCCGAGTACACGTCCTTGCGCGCGACGAGGCCGTTCTCGATCGGGATCACGTCCATGCCCCTGTACTCGACCTTGCGCCCGGTCGGCTCGATCTCGATGCCGGCGCGCTTCATCATTCCTTCGTGCGTCCCGCATGCCGTCCACTCCTGGACGACGAGATCGTCGCGGATGTACAGGCGCCGGCCTTCGAAGCTCAGGTCGGGGAAGACCATGAAGATCCCGCGGATCGCGTTGCCGATCTGCTCGCGACCGACGTTGACGTCCCCCGTGACGTGGTTTTCGAAGACGGAGTTCTCCGTGTGCATGGCCACGATCGCGTCGACGTCGTGCGCGTTCCAGGCGTCGTTGTAGCGGTCGATGAACTGCTGTAGCTCCGCGCCGTCCACCGGGCTAGCCTAATCACCTGTGCGCGGGATCGACTGGGTGGTGCTCGGAATCGTGGCGCTGCTCGCGCTCCTCGGCGCACGGCAGGGCCTCGTCGCGGGTGCGCTGTCTCTCGCGGGGCTCGTGGTCGGAGCGATTCTCGGCGGCCGCCTGGCTCCGGCGCTGCTCTCGGGAGGTAGCCGCTCGCCGTATGCGCCGCTCGTCGCCGCCGGCGGTGCGATCGCTCTCGCGTCCGTCGTTCAGGGCCTGGGGTTGAGGTTCGGCCTGTTCCTTCGCCGCAGCGTCCTGCGCCTGCCTGTCTTATCCGGGCTCGATACGGTCGGTGGGCTCCTGCTCGGAGCCGCGGCTGGGATCGTGGCCGCCTGGGTGCTCGGTGTCGTTGCGCTCCAGTTGCCGGGACAGCCGAAGCTGCGTCATGAGGTCCAGCGCTCGGCTCTCCTTCGGCGCCTGAACGAGATTCTTCCTTCGGCGATTCTCCTGCGGGCGCTAGCGCGCTTCGACCCGTTTTCGCGGATCGCCGGGCCGCTCGCGCCGGTCCAGCCTCCGGATCCCGCGGTGCTGCGACTCCCCGGCGTGCGCGCCGCTGCGCCGAGCGTCGTCCGGGTCGTCGGCACGGCGTGCGGTCTCGGAATCGAGGGGTCAGGCTGGGTCGCGGCTCCGGGCGTGGTCGTGACCGCGGCGCACGTGGTCGCCGGCCAGAGGGACACGAGCGTGCAGACACTCGGGTCGAGCCGCAGGCTGAGCGCCGAGGCGGTCGCCTTCGACCCACGCAACGACGTCGCGGTCCTGCGCGTGCCGGGGTTGCGCACGCGCCCGCTTCGTCTCGTCGACCCCAAGCCCGGGTCGGCGGCTGCGGTGCTCGGCTACCCGAATGACGGGCCCTTTGACGCGGCCCCTGCGCGAATCGGTCCGACGGTCTTCGTCCTCACGCAGGACGCGTACGGCCGAGGGCCGGTCGGGCGAACGGTCACGACGCTCCGCGGCGTCGTGCGCCACGGGAACTCGGGCGGTCCCGCCGTCGACTCGACGGGCGCCGTCGAGACCACGGTCTTCGCGGCGCGGGTCGGCGGCGGTGGAGCTTTCGGCGTGCCGAGCTCCATCGTCCGCAAGGCCCTTGCCAGCCTCAAAGGGCCTGTCTCGACAGACGGGTGCGTGCGCTAGAGGGCCGGTACCTGGCACCCGGACACACTCTCGGCACCTTCCGTCACGGTCTCGTAACGGTGCCTGGCACCCGGACACGTCCCGGCTGCCAGCGGCGTTTCCAGGGGAAGTCACACTCTCGGCACACTTCCGTCACGGTCTCGTAACGGTGCCTGGCACCTGGACGTGTGCGGTGCGCCCCCGTCTCGAGGGCCCACGGCCTTTAGCCTCGCCGCGGGCCCGGGGAACGCTAGATCAGGTTTCGGACCCGCGTCCGGAAACGCTCCCAGGCCGTCGGCTCGACGGGAGCGGCGGTGGGGTCGAAGCGATTGTCGAGACCGCGTACCGCGAGGCGCACCATTGCGTATTCCATCATCGTTGTCATGGGTTTCCTTTCGTGGTTTCCGAACGAGACGTACATGCTCGTTCTTAGTTAGCCAACGAAGCGAGCGACGAGGAATTCCCGGATATCGAGACTAAATTTGCAGCAGCTCGAGCGCCGCTTCGGGCCGCTTGAACGGCGGAATCACGTACACGCCGGCCGCCTTTTCGCGCGCGCCGTCGTAGAGCTCACGCGCGAGGGCGAGGCCTTCCTCGGCCGCCCGCGGCCCCGCGTCCAGAAGCCGCTGCTGTACAGGCTCCGGCACGACGATCCCCGGCACCTCGTTGTGCAGCCGCACGGCCAGCGAATGCGAACGCACCATGAAGATCCCCACGAGAATCGGAATCGGCCAGCCGCCGAGCCGCTCCTCGAACGCATCCAGGTACGAGAGGTCGAACAGCGCCTGAGTCATCGCGAACTGGGCGCCGGCGTCCACCTTCTGCCGGAACCGGTCGAGCTCCACCTCGAGGTCGTCCGCCGAGGGGTTGACCGCTACGCCGAGGAAGAACGACGTCGGCGCGTCGATCGACTTGCCGTTGTAGTCCTCGCCGCGGTTGAGGTGCGAGACGATGTGGGCGAGGCCGATCGAGTCGACCTCGTACACGCCGCGCGAGCCGGGGTAGTCGCCGATCTCGGGCGGGTCGCCCGTGACCGAGAGGATGTTCCGCACGCCCTCCGCGTGTGCGCCGAGCAGCTGCGACTCGAGCCCCATGATCGACGTGTCACGCGGCGTGACGTGCGGGATCGTCTCGACTCCGCAACTCCGCTCGATCGCGACCGCGGCCATCAAAGCGTTCGCGCGCGCCCGCGCCATCGGATTGTCGTTGATGTCGACGAAGTCGACGTGACCGGACGCTTTGAGGTGCGCCGTCACCGACAGCATGGCCTCGTACGTGCCGCCCTTGGGCGGGTCGAGCTCGACGCACGTGACCCACTCGCCCGTGCGGAGCATCCGGGCGAGGTCCGTCTCGCTCGGCTTGCCAACACCTACCGTGGTGGCGAGCTCGCGCTCCACGACTGCGAGCGGAGCGGCGGGCCGGCGGCCCTCCTCGACGGCCGACCGGATCGCGGCGATCTCGACCGGCGTCGTCCCGCAGCAGCCTCCGATCAGCTTCGCGCCGAGGCCTGCAGCATGGGCGGCGAACTCGGCGAAGTACTCCGGCGTCGCATGTGGGTAGATCACGCGCCCGCCCGAAAGGCTCGCCAGACCGACATTGGGCAGCGCCGCCAGCGGAATGCCGTCGCCGCCCATGTCTTCCAACGCTGCCAGCGCAGCGTGCAGGCCGGCGCCGTGATTTGCCCCGATCGCGGCCAGGTCGAGCCCCGCCAGGCCCTTGGCGGCGTCCTTGGCGGACAGCCCGGCCAGGGTCTCTGCGTCCTCGTCGAACGTGAGCAGCGCGACGATCGGAAGGCTGGAGACGCTCCGGACGGCTTCGATGGCGGCTTCCAGCTCGCCTAGCTCGAAGAACGTCTCGACCATGAACAGATCGACGCCCCGTCCGTCGAGCAGCGCCGCCTGCTCGGCGAAGATCGGCCCGCGCTCGTCGGGAGAAAGGTCGCCGAGCTCGCCGAGCGGCCCGATCGACCCTGCGATGAACACGTCCCTGCCGGCAATCTCGCGCGCCTCGCGGGCCAGCTTCACGCCGGCGCCGTTGATCCGTTCGACGTCGTCTTCGAGGTAGTGGGCGCGCAACTTGTGCCGATTGGCCCCGAACGTGTTCGTCTCGATCAGGTCGGCGCCGGCGCGGATGAAGCTCGCGTGCAGCGTCACGACGCTCTCCGGCGCGCGCAGATTGGCCTCTTCAGGGCAGCGGAGGCGTGGGACCGCGCTGGATACGAGCGTGCCCATGCCGCCGTCGGCCACCACGATCGGGCCGGTCCTCAGTCTGTCCGTGAACCTGTTTGACATTCCCGGAAGTGAAGTGAAGCACGACGGTCAACCGCCAAAGGGTGATGGATCAAGTGACAGGGGCTCGGCGATACTCCGGAGGCATCTGAGAGGCGCCCCGATGCGGCGAGGGCGACACTCAGAAGTCACCCGAAGGGCCCCGATGCGGCGGGGGCCTACGGAACTCAACTGCGGCTCTCTCTCACGGGAGAACGAAGGCGGGGCCGGGCGGCGGCCTCGTTTTCGTTTGTGCTCCTTGAGCCGGGTCGAGACGGTCGTGCGGACAAGCCGCCCGACCTCCAGGTCGGCATCGCAAGCGACGCCTCCGGCGGGGCCGGGCGGCGGCCTCGTCTTCGTTTCTCCGCTTTCGCCTCGTGCACGGAGGCCTAGACTGGCCCCATGGCCGAGATCGTCCGCGGCTCCTGTCTCTGCGGCGGTGTCCGGTTCGAGGTCGAGCTCCCGTTCCGGCGCGCGAACTACTGCCATTGCTCGCGCTGCCGGAAGCACTCCGGCGCGGCCGCGGGCGCACAGGCTCGCGTGGCGCGTGAACAGTTTCGCCTAGTCGCCGGCGAGGAGCTGGTCCGGGCGTTCACACCGGAAGGTGGCCGCGTAAAGGCGTTCTGCTCGGTGTGCGGCTCGAGTCTCTTCGGCGGAACGTGGCCAGACGGCCCAGAGGTGTCTGTGCGGCTGGGTGTGCTGGACGACGACCCCGGGATTCGCCCGCAATACAGGGCCTTTGTGGCGTCGCGGGCACCGTGGGAACAGGTCCCCGACGACGGACTGCCGCGGTTCGACGACCGTAACCAGAACGAGTAATTCCCCGTTCTAGCTTCGCCGGAAGTTCGGCGGCGACTGCTAGAGCGCTTCAGGCCTCCCGGCCGGCTGCCGATACGAACAGAACGACTCCTCCGTCGGGGACTGACGGCAATCATTCTGCGGCGTGAGGGTCCAAAAGCGGCGAGCTTCGGCCCGCCGCTTTTCTTATGGGGGCCCTATTTCCGGATGTGCAGATTGATGCCGAGCAGGACGAGCGGCCAGAGAAACACAGCCAGCAGCGCCGAGACGATGTTGCGCACCGAGTTCAGGTGCTGGAAGTAGTGGTGCGAGGCGGCGATCGCCACGCCGACGATGACGTACACGAGCGCGAGGAAGTACGCCATACCACCACGTCGACGGTTCATGCTTTCCCGCTACCCGGCCTCGGAGATTTTCAAGCAGGTGTCTCGTGCACGACGCGGCCTTCCATCCCGCCCGCGACCGTCACGACTTGCCCGGTGACGTGGCCCGAGAGCTCGTCCGAGGCGAGGACGACCACCTGCGCGGCGACGTCCTCCGGTTGCGCGACTTTGCGGAGCGCCATCGTCCGCGAGATCCGCTGCACGTGATCCTCGTCGATCAGGCCGCGGGTCATCGGCGACGCCGTCCACCCCGGGCAGACAGCATTGACGCGCGCGCGGGGCGCGACGCGAACGACCTCGTTCTTCAGGCTCAGGAGCAAGCCGTGGACGATCGCCGACTTCGCCGCCGCGTAGTCCGCATGTCCCGCCTCGCCGAAGAGGCCCGCCGTGGAGCCGACCAGCACGAGGCTGCCCTGGCCGCGGTCGGCCACTCCGCGCAAGAAGCCGCGCGCCGTCAGAAAGGTCGCGGTCAGGTTCGCGTCGAGGGTCGCGTGCCAGCGCTCGAGAGGAAGCTCCCAGACCGGAAGATCGTCTCGCGGCCAGACGCCGGCGACGGCCGCGCATACGTCGAGCTCGCCCGCTTCGGAGAAGAGCCGCTCCACATCGGCCTCGTCGGTGAGATCCGCGGCGACGATCGGTGCGCCTCCGAGCTCCTTTGCGACTGCCTCCGCGCGCTCTCGGCCGCGGTGATAGTGGACGACCACTTGGGCGCCCTCGCCGGCGAAAGCCCGCGCGCAAGCCGAGCCGATCCCGCCCGATGCGCCCGTGATCAGCACGCGTTTCCCGGTTAGCCCGGTCTCCACGCCCCGCACGCTAACCGGACCTCTCCTGTCTCGACGCCCGTAACGAGCGTGTGAGCTACACCTTGGATCGTGACGGCCTGGCAGTCGTCGAAGACGCCGTCACCGCCGCCGAGCTGATCGAGCTCACGGAGGCGGTCGACCGCGTTTATGAGGCGGAGTGTGCCGATGGCCCTCTCCACCGACTGGCGTTCGCCGGCTTGGACCCGTCGTTTCTCAAGCTTGTCGCCCATCCGGTGACCTTGCCGCTCGTCACCGGAGCCCTGGGCTGGAACATCCAGATGTACCACTGTCATCTGGACGTGCATCCGGTGACGGAGGTGTCCGAGCTCGGGAAATGGCGGTGGCATCAGGACGGCGGCCGTCAGAACGTCGACCTCGAATCGCCACGGCCCCGTCTTTCGCTCAAGGTCGCCTACTTCCTCACCGACGTCCCGTCATCGCGCCACGGCCCGTTGTGGGTCCTACCCGGCAGTCACACCCGAGACACGCTGGAACAGCCGGCGAACGGCTCGCCACAGCCCGACGGGGCGGTACCGCTCCTCCTCAGCAGAGGCACGGCCGTCGTGCTCGACCGCAGGCTGTGGCACGCGCGGGGGGACAATCGCGTCGGCGCCGCGAGAAAAGCCCTCTTCTACGCGTACACCTATCGCTGGATCCGGCCGCGCGACGACCTCGGGCTCGACCCCGGGACCGTCGCAACGCTTGATCCGGTCACCCGACAACTGCTCGGTTCCGGCACCAGCGAGATCGGACACTGGATCCCAACCGATGACGACGTCCCGCTGCGGGAGGCGAGCATCCGGTAGAAACCCCGCGTGCGGGTCCACGTGATCAGCGACATGGAAGGCATCGCCGGGATCGTCAAGGGCCAGCAGACGAACGCCGGCGAAGACATGTTGTTCGAAGAAGGCCGCAAGCTCTACACGAGGGAGATCAACGCGGCGGTGCGCGGGGCAAAAGCAGCCGGCGCAACGGAGATCGTCGTCATGGACTGCCACGGAGCGGGCGAGGGCTACACGTTCAACTCGCTGATCGCGGAAAGCCTCGACCCCGCCTGCGAGTTCGTCGTGCAGGAGGAGTGGACGGGTTACACGGACTTCCTCGAGCAAGGCTGCGACGCGGCCCTGTTCGTGGGCATGCACGCGATGGCCGGCACGCGCGACGGTGTGCTCAACCACACGGTCTCCGGCGTCGACTGGCACAACCTCTGGTTCAACGGGACCCGGATGGGCGAGACCGGCATCAATGCCGCGCTCTGCGGCACTTGGGGCTGCCCCGTGCTGCTCGTGACGGGCGACGACGCGGTCTGCCGCGAGGCGACGGAGCTCCTGGGCGACGGGCTGACCACGGTCTCGGTCAAGCAAGGCCTGGGCACTCGAAGCGCGCGGTTGAAGACGCCCAAGCGCGCCCGTGAGCTGATCGAAGAGGGCGCGCGCAAGGCGCTCGGCGACCTGAAGGCCGTGCCGCCGTACGACCCCGGCAAGCCCTGCGAGATCAAGGTCGAGTACAAGTGGACCGGGCCGCCGCAGAAGCTGCGCTTCCAGCCCGGGCTCGAGTTTCCGGACGACCGGACGATCGTCTCCCGCGCCGACGACTGGTGGACGGCGTGGAAGCAATTCTTCTTCGCCGGCGACTGAGAGGCGTTACGGTAGGCCGGTGTCGAGCGTTTCCGACCACATGTCGCGGAGCCTGCTCACGATCGAGCCGAGCGTCGGGTTGCGCGAGGCGGCCAAGCGAATGTGTGACCGCGGCGTGGGATCGACGCTCGTGGTCGAGGACGGCCGGCTGACGGGAATCGTCACCGAGCGCGACATCCTGAAGGCGTTCGCGGGCGGAGTCGATCCGCTGGCGCCTGCGTCAGAGCTGATGACGCGCGATCCGGAGACGATCTCGTCCTCCGACACGACGGAGCACGCGACCGTGCTGATGCTGCACGGCGGCTTCCGCCACCTGCCGGTGGTGGACGGTGGCGACCTCGTCGGGATCCTCTCGATCCGTGACGTGGTCGACGTTGCACACCACCAGGCGCCGAGCGGCGTCTAGCGAATCCCTACCGCGCCTACGGCCTGGTGGTGATGCCCCAGTCCGTCGCCTTGGCGATGATCACGCCGACGACGATGCACAGGATGCAGATCACGATCATCGCGTACTCGAACTTGGCGCTATGGCGCTGCAGCGGGCCGAACTGGACTTGTCTCGCCATTCGCTCCTCCTCCTAGGGGACGGGGCCGCCGGTGCCGGGTCGCGGGACGTCTTCACGGCGGATCCGGACGTCTCCCGCCATGCCGGACGTGAGTAGGTAGGCCGCCTGGGCTCGGAGCTTCCGGTCCTCGGTCCAGACCCAGGCGACGATGAAGGCGATCATCGCCGTGAATCCGATCGCGACGAGGACGTAGTACTCCCAGTTCGTACCGGACGAGACCGTGCCGAGCGTCGACCCGGGCCCGAACGTGAAGAAGTCGGCGCACTTCTCGTAGGGCTTGAAGATGCCGTCCGCCGGTGAGACGCCGTGCTGGATGCAGGCGGGAGCGGTGTGCCAGCCTAGTTCGACCACGTCGGTTCCTCCTCACTCGCGGCTGCCTGACGGCGCCGCTGCTCGCGGAAAGCCCAGCGGATGAGCCCGCCGCAGACGACCAGCATCAGAGCGAGACTGGCTGCGAAAGTCAGCACGGCTCAGCCTCGATCCCCGGCCGGCTCTCGGGCGCGGCCCGCCCCGTTCCCGTTCGCGACCAATTCGCGATAGCTCTCGAGTAACACCGGGGCGCCCGGCACCTCGGTTCCGTCCGGCTCCACGATGATCTCCGGCGCGCGCGCATGCTCGGGGTAGAAGTCGGCGTTGAACTCGGCCATGTCGAGACCCTCGAGCTCCACCTCCGGCGGTACGCGCAGCAGGTTGAACTTCTTCATGATCCATGAGGGTATGTAGCCGCCGAAGAATCCGAGCGGCAAGAAGATCATCATGGCGTAGAGCTGGGCGTTCAGAGACGTGTCGACGTTGTTCAGGCCGGTCGGGTAGCCCGCGGCGAACAATCCAACGGCGAGCGGGCTCCAGAAGCCTGCGACCCCGTGGACTGCTACGGCTCCGACGGCGTCGTCGATCCGCAGCTTCTTCTCGATCAGTCCGCCCGCGAAGACGGCGAGGGCGCCGCCGAAGGTCGCGATCAGATAGTCCAGAGACGGGGCGTAGATGTCCGCTCCCGCTGAGACGGAGATGACGCCGGCGAGACCGCCCGACAAGGTCCAGAACGGGTCTCCACGGCTCGCGAAGTAGCCACCCGTGAAGCCGCCCGCGAAGCCGAGTGTGATCGCGAACGTGATCGACGAGAGCGTCGTCGGGTTGAGGTAGATGTTCCCCCAGCCGGGCGGCGTCGTCGACTGGATCACGAGGCACGCGGCGTAGAACGCGTAGAACCCGGTGAAGATCAGCATCAACCCCATCAAGGTGATGTGGAGGTTGTGGGGTCGGAAGGTCCGGGCTAAGCCGTCGTGCGTGTACTTCCCGATGCGCGGCCCCAGGTTCAGCAGCACGCCGAGTGTGAAGGCCCCCGCGACGCCGTGCACGACCAGGCCGGCGATCGAGTCGTGGAAGCCCCAGCGCATGTTCAGGAAGCCGTACGCGCTCCAGCCCCACGCGGCGTCGAGGATCCAGATCACCGAGCCGAGGATGCAGGCGAGCACGAGATAGGCGGAGAGGCGCACGCGCTCGATCAACGCGCCCGACATGATCGACGCCGTCGTCCAGGAGAAGAGGAGGAAGGCCGCCCAGAAGACGCCAGAGAGATGGTCGGTCAGGTTCGGCCCGAAGTTCGCGGCCCACGGGTACGTCGTCGAGCAGAACGCCCCCATCAGCTTCTCGCTCGCGGAGTTGCCGGCGCCGTCGGGGGTGAAAGGGATGATGCCCTTGTTGAAGCAGCCGTAGATCCACCACCCGAAGTAGTAGAACGTCGGCGTCACGACGGCGATCGTGAGGATGTTCTTCATCGCCGTCGCCATCACGTTCTTCCGGCGGCCGACTCCGGCCTCGTACGCCATGAACCCGACGTGGATCAGCCACATGACGACGACAGTCCAGTAATAGAACTGCTCGGAGAGGATCTGGCTGTCGAGGGTGAGCTTGTCCGCGATTTCTTGCGGAGTCGGCGCGGCGCCTACGAGCGCGTCCGCGACGGAAATTATCGACGCGACCATCGAACCCCTCTCTGAGTGGGAAGAAGCGCCTCTGTCTCTGGTTGGAGGAGGCTAGAAAACGGCTCGACGGCGTGGCAATGGCCTACCCCAACAGGTTTCGGCTGCCCCGGTGTCGGGACCGAACACTGTTCCTCTTGCGGGCGGGCCTGCGCGTTGCGCGGATCAGCGCTCGCGCCGGACTTCGGCGATTCGACCGCTGCTCGCGTCTACGAGGACGAGCGTGAGCCGTGCATATCCCGCCCCGGAGGCCTTTTTCGTCCAGAACGAGATCGCCCAGAACGGTTTCGGAGGGATTCCTCGGCGGAGGAGACGAACCTGGTGCCCGTCCGGCTTGAATCCCGCCCGCGGGCGCGCAATTTGCACAGCCTGCTCGTGGCTCACCTTGGGATCGGTCCCTCCTAACACGCGCGTCAGCAAGAGCCCGACGACGATCAGGCCGACCATGAACAGGACGCGCGACCACGTGACGCGCCGGAGGCGTCCCGCGAAGCTACGCCGCGGCGCTGTGACGCCGGTAGAAGAACCAGCCTCGGAGGACAAGGTACCCCACGAAATGCGTCAGGACGACGAGCTGGATCCACCACACTGTGTGGCGGAAATCCATGCCTCGCTGTCTCGTCTCGATGAAGGTCAGGTAGAGGGCGACCGCCCACGTGAGCAGCAGGACGATCGGGAAGTAGCCGAGCAGCCAGAAAAGCAGCACGCGCCCTAGTCTCCGATAGAAGGCAGAGGAGCGCAAGGGGGGATCAGGGGGAGTGCGCTGAAAGAATCCAGTGGTCACGACACCCAAGGACGTCATCCTCACCGTGACGCTGATGCTGGCGGCGGGACTGGCCGCTCGCCTCGCAGCGGATCTCTTGCGTCTCCCGCAGATGCTGATTCTGCTGGGGGCGGGAATCCTGCTCGGTCCCTCGGTCTCCGGAGCGATCGACGTTCCGCTCGACTCGATGGGGGCGCAGCTGATCCTGACGCTCGGGGTGTCGTTCATCCTCTTTCACGGGGGGCTACAGCTCTCCGTCGGCGTGCTGAGCAAGGTCTCGCTCGGCCTCTTCCTGCTCACCGTCCCGGGGGTGGTCCTGACGGCCGTGATCGTAGGCCCCGTGGCGGCGGCGGCCTTCGGCGTGCCGCTCGCCACCGGGCTCCTGATCGGGGCCGCGCTCGCGCCGACCGACCCGGCGATCCTGGTGCCGCTCTTCGAGCGGCTGCGGCTACGCCCCAAGGTTTCCCAGACGATCATCGCCGAGTCCGCTCTCAACGATCCGACGGGCGCCGTGCTCGCGCTCGCTTTCGCCGGCTTCGTGCTCAGCGGCCAGGCGTCGTGGACCCATCCGATGACGGATTTCATCTCGGACCTGGCCATCTCGACCGCGATGGGGATCATCTTCGGCATCGTTCTCTCGGCTGCCGTCTCGAGCCACCGAGCCGGAATCTGGCGGGAGTCGGCCGCAATTGCGGTGGTGGCAGTCGTCGCGGGGAGCTCCTTCTCGATCGACAGCATCGGCGGTAGCGGATACCTCGGCGCATTCCTGGCCGGCCTCGTCGTGGCGAACATGGATCGCCTCAAGCTCGCCATGCACACAGAGCACGAGCACGACATGCGCGTGCTTGTCGCCGTGGTCGCCGACGTAATGGTCATGCTCGTCTTCATCACGCTCGGCGCCAACCTTCCATGGAGCGCGATCAGCGACCACTTTGCGCCGGCACTCGTGGTCCTCGCGGCGCTCATCCTGGTCGCCAGGCCACTTGTAGTGCTGGCGTGCCTCCTGCCCGACCGGCGGGCGCGGTGGACGCGCGAAGAGCTCCTGTTTCTGGCCTGGACGCGCGAGACCGGTGTTGTGCCCGCGGCCGTTGCCGGGCTCATGGTCAGCATGAAGGTGCCCCACGCTGACCTGGTCGTGACGACCGTGGCGCTCGCGATCGTGCTCACGCTGGCCCTGCAAACCACCACGAAACCCTGGCTGGCAAGGCGCCTGCGACTGATGCAGCCGGTCCCCGTGCCGGCGGAGGAGCCGCCCGCGGAGAGCGCCGCCAGGACGGCGAGCGCGCGATGACGATCCGCGCGAAGCTCTATACGGCAATCGTGGTGGCGGTCGCGGGCCTGGTGCTGACCGGAGGCGCCGGCGTGTGGGGGATGAACCAGCTGGGCGACCGCTTCGACGCGGCTCGCAAGGCGGACGACGCCCGCGCCCTCGCGCTCCAGCTGAAGTACGGCGTGACCGACTTCAACGGTTGGCAGACGGCGTACGGCTACGACGACGGCAAGAGCCGGGCGATCTTCCTGCGCTCCGTGGCGGCGTTTCAGGCGACGCTCGCGAGGGCGCGTGTTCAGTTGCGCAGCCGGCCCGAGCAGCGTCTGCTCGAGGAGATCTCGGACGCGTTCAACGATTTCATGCGACTCGACGACCGCGCCTTCGCCGCGCTCCGGGCCGGACGAACGGGCGAGGTGAAGCGCATCTTCCTTGGGCCCGAGCTCGCCATCTTCGAGCGCGGTGCCGCCGCCGCCCAGCGGCTTGCCGAGCTCGAGAGGGCGAACGCCTCCGCCCAGGAGCACAAGTTCGAACGCGCGCGCACGGATGCGCTGCGCCGCCTGCTGCTGGCGGCGCTGGTCGCGGCAGTGCTGGTGGGGATCCTGCTCGCGACGGCCGTCGACCTCGCACGGCGCGCCGAACAGACGCTGGAGGAAAGCCGCCCCGAGCCCTAGGAACAGTGCGCGACGCATACATCTGGCAACACACGAGGCCCGCTGTGCGCGTGACTTTGCGGTAAAGCCCGAAGTACGATCTTCCAATGGCGGCGCCGGCAGCCTCTGCGCGCGACAGCCGGATTCTCTACGAGATCATCTCGACGGTCGGCTCGTCGCTGGACCTGGAGGAGGTCCTGGAGGCCGTTGTGCAGCTGCTCTCCGATGCGAGCTCCGTCCATGCGTGCTTCGTCTACTTCCTCGAGGACGGCG
>JALYTD010000083.1 GCA_030854475.1 Actinomycetota bacterium | reverse complement strand
CCATGGACCCGGAGAACCAGGATCGCATCAAGCGCCTGGCCGACGAGCACGGCCAGGACAACCTGGTGGTCGTGCTCGGCGCCGCGGATCTCGAGTCGATCGAGGTCGCGGCCGAGACGGTCACCGCGGGCGATCCGGCGTACGTCGGGCCTTTGGCAGGAGTCCAGTTGGGGCTCCCCGTCATGCATGTGCTGGAGGACGAGGTGAAGGAGCAGGTCGATCCAGGTGTCTATGAAGAACAGGTCGGGCTGCTCGAGATGACGCTGGACACGGGTGCGGTGAAGGAGGCGATGCGCAAGCTGCGCGCGGGATCGTGAGCGGCGGCGGGCTTGACCGCGGATCGGGCAGGTGGTTTGCTCGGCAGGCCCGATCGAAGGAGGAGAGATGAAGCCGTTTCTACTGCTCTGTGCGCTCGCCGGCACGCTGGCCATGTGCGTCGGCGTCCAGACGGCGGCCGCGAACGACCGCGAGGGATGCAAGAAAGTTCACGCCGTCGGCGTGGGACAGGATCTCGGCGGCGGCAACACGACCGCCACGATCACCCACGGTGGCCCGCTGAACGGGACAACCAACGCGCATTTCGACATCACCGGCGGCGTTCCGCCTGTGCTCACCTTCGCGGGCACGATCGTCTTCACCACGAAGCACGGCACCCTGACCGTCGACCTGGCCGGGACGCTCAACATCGCGACCGGTGAGTTCAACGCCACCGGGCCGATCACCGGCGGGACCGGAAAGTTCGAGGGCTCGACCGGAACGCTGACGTTCTCGGGAGTCGAGAACCTCACGACCGGCGCGTTCACGGAGACGATCACCGGAACCCTGTGCCGCGCCGACGACGGGGGCGACGACTAGCCGCACGTAAGCAGAACACCGCTGCCGGCGCGGGCCCGACCAAGAGGCGAGAATACGTCGATGCTTCCCGAGACCCGTTACGCCCGCAGCGGCGACGTCAACATCGCGTACCAGGTCACCGGCAACCGCCGGTTCGACGTCGTGCACGCGCCCGGGTTCGTGTCCCACGTCGAACTCGGGTGGAACGTGAACGCGATCGCTTCGTTCATCAGGCAGCTTTCCTCTTTCTGCCGCCTGATTCGCTTCGACAAGCGCGGCACGGGGATGTCGGATCGCGTTGCCGGCATCGCGACGCTCGAGACCCGGATGGACGACGTGCGCGCGGTCATGGATGCCGTCGGGTCAGAGCGCGCGGCGCTCGTCGGCACCTCCGAAGGCGGTCCGCTGAGCATCCTGTTCGCGGCGACATACCCGGAGCGCGCGTGGGCGCTCGTCCTTTGCGGCACGTTTCCTCGCGTGCGCTGGGCACCGGACTACCCGTTCGGCGAGAGCGACGACGACGCGAAGCAAGAGGACGCGGAAATCGAGCAACGGTGGGGGACGGTCGAACACGCGGCCGCCACCGCCGAGGCGATTGCTCCGAGCGCGACCTCGGAAGACAAACTGGCGCTCGCGACAATGCTGCGACAGAGCGCGAGCCCGGGCGCGGCACTCGCTCTCGGACGCATGAACCGCGAGATCGATGTCCGCGGCGTCCTCTCGTCGATCCGCGTCCCGACTCTCGTGCTGAACCGGGAAGGAGAGCACCCGTTCACTCGCAAAGCGTCCGCATATCTCGCGCAGCACATTCCGGGCGCGCGCCACAAAGAGCTGCCCGGCTCCGATCATGCGATCGCGGTCGGCGACTCGGAGTCCTACGTTCGGGCGATCGAGGAGTTCCTGGAAGAGGTGTGGTCCGAGGAAGCGTCTGCGGAACCTGAGCCGGACCGCGTGCTCGCGACGATTCTCTTCACCGACATCGTGGGCTCGACGGCGAAAGCGGCCGAGCTCGGCGACGCGGGCTGGCGTGAGCTGCTCGAGAACCACCACGCGCTCGTGCGGCGGCTGCTCCTTCGCTACCGCGGGACGGAACTCGACACGGCGGGCGACGGTTTCTTCGCGTCGTTCGACGGCCCGGCGCGGGCGATCCGCTGCGCACGTGCGGTTACCGAGGGAGTCCAGGATCTCGGCATCGAGGTGCGCGCGGGCCTCCACACCGGCGAGTGCGAGCGCATGAACGGCAAAGTCGGTGGGATCGCCGTCCATATCGGCGCGCGCGTCGCAGCCGAGGCGGGCCCCGGCGAGGTGGTGGTGTCGAGCACGGTGAAAGATCTCGTCGCCGGCTCAGGCATCGGCTTCCGCGACCGCGGCGCAGCGGAGCTCAAGGGCGTGCCCGGCGAGTGGCGCCTGTTTGCGGTCGAGATCTCGTGAGCTGGCCTAGCGACCGAGCCGCGTGCGGCGGCGGATGCCAAGGCGCGCCTGAACGGCCTTGTCCTCGTCCCCGTCCTTGCGTGCCGCCCAGACGAACACGACGCCCACGATTACGAGCGGCACCAGGACGACCACGAGCAGGACGATCTCGGCGGCGATCTTCATCCGACCCTCAGTGTCGCGCAAAAACGTTTTCGAGCGCCGATGACGGTTACACGGAGAGCCGGAAATGCATTTTGGTTGGAGGGGCCAAGAAGACGATCCTCTAGCCACCCTTCGGCGAGTGCATCCACGAACTGCCGGACTTATGGGATGCGCTCAGGTCGCTTCCGTGCCTTCGAATTTGGGCATGGCCGCGTTAGACTCGTACAGAGTGACACTTTGTCGCATCTGAGGAGCAGGTCGATATGCCACAAATCACCGAACCCCAGCGTGTCCAGCGAATCCGGGAGCTCCTCAACGAGCTGAACAAGGTCCCGCCCGAGCAGCACGAAGTCGAGCGAGTCCCGTGGAGCGGTAGCGAGCACAAATATTGCAAGGTCGTCACGATCGGGGCCGACGAAGTCCTCCTAAACCCCGATTCCCACCGTCTCCGCGCTCAGCTGCAGGATGATCCACGCTGGGTCGAACTCAGCAAAGACCCTCTCGGTGATGAGGCGCAGAAAGTCCTCGCCGAACACATCAAGAACTCCAGGATGGTGGAGTCCTTCGAGGCACTTAAGGAATCACTGCTTAAAGAGGGACAGGCTCATCCAGGCGTGATGACCCATAAGGGCGTTCTTGTGAATGCGAACACGCGCGCTGTGGCCTTTCGCGAAATTGAAGATCCCTCCAAACGCTACATCCGAGTCGCTGTTCTCCCTGAAACAGCAAAGCAGTCAGAGCTGGCTCTCCTCGAGCTGCGGCTCCAGATGCAAAAGGAGCTAAAAGAAGAGTATTCGCTGACGAACGAGCTCCTCTTCGTCGAAGAGATGCACGACAAGCACAAGATGCCGCCTGCGCAGATTGCTCGCGATTTGCGCTACTTCCCGGACAGGCCGAAGAAGGGCGAAGAAGAGGTCAAGCTTCGGCTTGAAATGCTCGACCTCATCCGCCAAATGCAGAAAATCCCAGCCGACGGTCTGAAGCTAACGTTCTTCGATCAAATTGGCCTGGAGCAGTTGCGAGGCCTTTTGACACGTTACCGGCCGCTCGTTGACTCCGATCGAAACCGCGCACGCCGGCTTCTCGAGAGCTGGTTGCTGTCCGTCGCTGTCGGTGTATCGAACGTTCATTCACTGCGGCGGGTCGACGACCAGTTTGTGAATGATTTCATGCTGCCGACTCTCGAAGAGGATGAGGAGATTGGAAACTTGGCCCCTGCAATTGTCTCGAACAGCGATACGCAACGCGGGGAAGAAGCCGAAGAAATTCACCCGCTTTTGGGTGGCGACGAGCAGAACACGAACAACGATGCAAGCGTCAAACGACTTCTGAACATCGTCACACAGAAGGACAACCGAGTCGAGATTCCCGGTACGAAGATCGTCTTGAACCGCGACGAAGTGAAGGAATCCTTCAGGACGGCCGTAGTCACCGGTATCAAGGACAAACGCCGAGAAGAAACTGAGGCGGACAAGCTTGAGGCTCCAATCGTTTCAGTGAAGACGGCCGCACGCCAGCTTGAGAAAGCTCTTGAGGCCGTTCGTGCCGTTCACAGCGATGACGAGTTCGACACGCGGAAGCGCAAGAGTCTGGGCGTCGCCTTTAACAAGCTCCGGAAGAAAACTCGCGACCTCGAAGCCGCGTTCGAGAAATACTCGATCCCAACGAAATAGCCGGCACGTCCGAACTTCACTTGCGCCTCGTGGGGTCACCACCCCAGGTGGCGATCCGCCGGGTCAACGGCGTCTCGGATGAGCTTTGGCGTTCGCTTGAGCGGAATATCGCGCCCGGTCGCACGCTTCGCCCCTCGGAGAACGAAATGATCATTCCGGTCGAGCGATTCCTCTCGCGGCGTCTGTGGCTCGGGCAGCTGTTGCACGACCACGAATGCGAACCGAGGCTCGATGACGCTCTACAGGCGATTCTGGGCCGATCGACGAGCGAGCGACGCGAAGTGCGTTCAGTGCTCGAGGAAGGCATTCGTCCGATTGACACAGATCAGATCGAGGGTCTCCTGCGGAGGGCTGGGTTTCAGCGTGAACTAAAGACGTTTCAACGCCGTGACTTGGCTCATATCCTCGCGATCTCGCATGGGGCGAACTTCTCAGTTCCCGGCGCAGGAAAGACAACGGTTGCTTATGCCCTATACGCGGCGGAACGCGCGCGTGGGAAAGTTGAGAGGCTGCTTGTCGTTGCGCCTCTCTCTGCTTTCGGCACTTGGTTCACGGAGGCGATCGCCTGTCTGGAGCACGCTCCAATCGTCGCACGCCTAGAGCGAACCGTTCCAAAGTGCGAGGTCTTGCTTACCAACTATCAGCGGCTGGCAAGCCGGTACGAAGACATCGCCGCCTGGGTGATGGAGCGTCCATGCCATGTCATCCTTGACGAAGCCCATCGCATGAAACGCGGTCGGCAGGGCGAGTGGGGATCGGCTTGCCTCGACCTCTCCCACCTCGCTATTCGCCGAGACATCCTCACAGGCACGCCGGCTCCCCAGCACCCGACCGACTTCATTGCCTTACTCGATTTCCTTTGGCCGCATCAGGCCACACAAATCCTGCCCCGTGCCGTCCAGCGGACAGATCCGCCTCCAGAGATGATGACTGAGATCTCACAAAGACTCCACCCGTTGTTTGCGAGAACACGCAAGGACGAACTGGGGCTTGACCCACCGACTCTTCGTGTTGAGCTTGTCGAGATGAAGCCGCTTCAGGCTGAAATCTATTCAACGCTAAGACTGCGCATGCGGAAGGCAACAGCCGCTTCGCACGACCACGCCACCCTTGCACGCATGGGTCGTGTCGTTGCGTATCTACTCGAGGCTGCTACGAACCCAGCGCTTCTTGCGTCAGCATTGGGAAGCTCAGCCGCAGCCCACGTTGCATGGCCTCCGCGACCGCTTGCTCGTGGATCGTCCTTGGCCGAAAAGGTAATCAACTATGGATCGCATGAAGTCCCGAGGAAGTTCGAGAAGCTAGCAACGATGGTCGCCGCGAATGCCGCTGCCGGTCGGAAGACGCTTGTATGGTCAAACTTTGTCGGAAATCTCAAGGAACTATCGGGTCGCATTCTGATGCCCTATCAACCCGCCTTGATATACGGGGCTGTCCCTTCCGGAGACGAGGATGCTGACTACGTCACGCGCGAGCGAGAACTAAGACGGTTCCGTAGCGACCCAAATTGCCAAGTACTCCTGGCGAACCCAGCTGCGATGTCAGAGGGCGTTAGCCTCCACGAAGAGTGCCACGACGCGATTTACGTGGAGCGGACTTTCAACGCGGGGCAGTATCTGCAGTCGATAGATCGTATACATCGCCTTGGGTTGAAGGCGGGAATTGAAACGAGGATCACGTTTCTCGTCAGCGTAGGCACAGTAGACGAGGTCGTCGACTCGAGAGTTCGGGTGAAGGCTGAGCGGTTGGCGGCGATGCTCTCGGATCCAAATCTCGTGACCATGGCTCTCCCGGACGAGGATTCATATGGCGATTGGATCGACCCAGACGACTTAGACGGGCTTTTCGCTCACCTCAGCGATGGCTGAACCTGAGCTTCCCGTCTGGGCGGTCGCGCCTGGGGTTCCGAGCCCCCACGTCGCTCGAGCCGCGCTACAGGCAGGGGCGATCCTTGAGCGTCATGGATCGAGTGTCGGCGATGCTCGGGAGTCGTACTGGCACCGCGCTACAGGTGGCGCCTTCCCGGACGTCGATCTCCGTCGGGGCGAGCGCTTGCTCGTCGACTGCGGTCTCGTCGAGGAGCGCGATGGAGTTTTGATCCCAACCGCGCAGCTCGACGATTTGCTCGAAGGGACCGTCGAGGACGCGCTGGAGGTCATCTTCGCGCGAGTGTTGAAGCTGGCACAGCCAGAATGGCTTACGGGCGAGTCTGACGCGGCTCCGCCGCGGACCCTGGAGTTCCTGGTTCCCGATCCGACACGGAGAGAGGAACTGCTCATTGGGTTGGGTCGGCGCTTTAGTGATGAGCGCCAGCGACTGCTTGGTGAGATCGGCGAAGAAATTGTCGTCGCGGATGCTCGGAGAGAGCTCGAGAACATGGGTCACAGAGAGCTGGCGCGGGCGGTGAGGCGGGTGAGCTTAGAATCGGATCAGCTCGGTTACGATGTCTCAGCTCCAAGGCTTTCCGGAGCGCGAAGGCTGCTTGAAGTTAAAGCGACGACCGCGCTTCAAGGCGATTCGACCGGCGTCCACATAACGAGGAACGAGGCAAGCGTGGGTCGTAGTTACCCCGCGGATTGGGCGCTGGTGGTCTGCCGGATTACGAATGTCGACGCTCGAGAGGGAGAGATCGTCGGCTGGTGCTCGCGGAGTTCCCTGGACGACCTACTCCCTAAGGACCCGCCTGGCGGTCGTTGGGAGCAAGCCTGGATTGAGTTACCTGCAGCGGCCTTTACTCCCGGGCTTCCCCGCGTCGTCATCTAGCACTGGCTGCCTTGGGAGGTTGGCGTTACGCTCTTCAAGCGCGGCAGCGTGATTCTCTCGAGCTCGGAAGGTTCGAGCTTCCAAAGTCCGCCTCCGTAGACGCGGGCTTGCTCACGGAGTTGCTCGCGTACGCGCTGGGTTGAGAGTGCTCCAAAAAGTGCGTCAGCGTCGACTCCGTGGTTTGGCTCGATGACTAACCAATTGTTCAGCGGCACAGCCTGTGCTCTATTGCGTATGAACCGAGGACGATCCTTGTTCATATAAGTGAAGACGATCGGCGCGTTTGGTCGCTGCTCTTGGGAATACCAAGGTGTCCTCCTTGACACGAGGTACCCTTTCCTCACTTTAAGCCGCCGGCCGCGCCGAAGGTATTTGCCAAGGGCGGTGTCGGCTGACTCGGCATCGACGTCTTTGCAATCCACAAGCCACCTTCGGACTCCCCCGGGCAGTCCTTCGAGCACTTGCCGTGTAATGTCGGCACTCTCAAAGTGCCTGGGAGAAGGTAGACAACTACGAAGCGCCGTCGCGGGAATGCCTCGCCGCACTCTTTCTTCCTCACTAAGGCAGAAGTAGGAATTGGCGCCCGTCGCAACGCCGCGATGAACACGAGCAACATCGCCCAGCGTCACCCCACGTCTTCGCTTTGGGGCTGGGCGAGCCCATTTGAAGCCCGCCTGAAGCGATACGTCTTCAGCCATGACCGAACGCTCTGAGGACTCACCTCTTAGGACAGCTAGCACCGCGTGCGGCTCCGGGAGTTCCTTGCCGAGGCGTATCACGCGCGTCGCCTCCGTATCGGTCCCCTTCCGAATCAATGTGATTGCCGCCGTCGTCCGCGCGCCTTCAAAAAATAGATGCTCCGCATCAAAAAAGATCAGTGCCTCGACATGCGCGCGATCAAGGAGAGACTGCTTCACTTCCAGACCGTAGTTGACGTCAAGCCAGTCAGACGGCGTAATGAAAGCCAGTCGCGCGTCACTGCTTGACAGATGGAGGGCGCGGAGGAGAAAGAGAGCCTGTAGAGACGTTCTGCGGCTGAATTTGACACCGAAGGCGCTCCGTAACTCGTCATGGATGGTTGCTCGCTCGCACTGCGAGACGGCAGAGTGGCGGCTGTAGGGTGGGTTGCAGACCACTCGATCCGCGCTTTCCGCAAGTTCGTCGGTGAGAAAGTTGCATGTCCGCAACTCGCAACGCGTCATCTTCCGCAGCCTTTGGTTCGCGCGGGCCATCGCGATCGCAAGCGGATCAACATCAAGCCCTAGGAGGCGGGTCTTGCCGCGACGGGGATGGCGAGCGGCGGGGATCATCAGTCCACCGGACCCACACCCAGGATCCAAGAGAAGCTGGGCCTTCTGTGCGAAAAGCCAAGAAGTCATTAGCTCGCCCGCCCAAAATGGAGTGAAGAACTGACCGGCAGGCCTTCGCTGCGGCCCGGTAAGGAGCCGTTCGTATGTGGCTCCGACGATATCGAGGCCGTCCTGCCAAAAACCAGCCTGCCCTGGTGCGATCCTGAGCTCTGCCAAGACCGATTCGTATGCACGTCGAAGGCCCGGAACATCATTAGAAGTGGCCGACGCGCGAACACGCTCTGCGAGCGCCCGGACTTCACCTTCGATGACTTGCCCCGCCACGAGCGAAGCCTAAGCGTATCGGCGGACAAGGCGATGCTTCTGTGCCTGAGGCGCCGTTCGTCTACCTGTACGGTCACTCCGAGTGCTCATTCTCGACGGAGCTTCGGATCCGCGCCTCGCGGCTCGGGCTTCCGAGCTCGAGATGCCGACGGTGAGCCTCTCCGACACGGCTCACTCGCGCGGAGCGGTTGAGCGCCGGCCCGGGAGGCGACCAATGGGGCCAAGTTGCTGATCGAGCGCGAGGTCTACGTTGTTGACGACCGCAAGGCGCGGCAGAAGACTTCAGGAGTGCAACAACGCAACGACGGCATCCTCTTCTCGCCCTCAGACCTGAACGCGTTCCTTGAGTGCGAGCACCTGACCCAGCTCGAGCTCGCCGTCGTTCGCTGCGTGATCCCTCGTCCTGCTGACGAGAACCCGCAGGCCGACCTCGTCAAGCGGAAAGGCGACGAACACGAAGCCACTTACCTTGAGCGGCTGCTCTCGGACGGCCGCGACGTCACCACGATCCCGAACGACTGGGATCTAGACGCGGCCGCGCGTGCAACCGAGCAAGCAATGCTCTCCGGCGCCAGCGTCATTTACCAGGCTTGCTTCGTCGACGGTGACTGGCGCGGGTTCGCTGACTTCGTCGAGCGGCAGTCCGATGGGCGGTACGAGGTCGTCGACACAAAGCTCGCGCGTCACTCGAAGCCCGCCTACGTGCTCCAACTCTGCTTTTACTCCGAGCAGGTCGGGCGCATTCAGGGGTCCATGCCCGGGCAGATGCACGTCGTCCTCGGGACGCACGAGCGCGAGAGCCTGCGTGTCACCGATTTCCTCGCCTACTACAACCGCGTGCGAGAGCGATTCGTCCGCGAAGTCGAGGCGGGGATCAACGTCTATCCGCTGCCGGTTTCGTTCTGTCCGAACTGCGAGTTCCTCCAGCGCTGCGAGACGCGTTGGCGCGCCGACGACCACCTGAGCCTCGTCGCGCGGATGCGACGCGACCAGATCCTGCGGCTCGAGCGCAAGGGCATCTCGACTGTCGCAGAGTTCGCGCACGCGCCTGACGACGCACGCCCACCGAACATGGCGCCGCGGACCTTCGAGACATTGCGCGACCAGGCAGCAATGCAGGCGGCCGCGCGCGCAAACGGGCACTCATGGAAGGTGCTCCCGCCCGAGCCGGCGCGCGGATTCGAGCTGCTGCCGCCACCGAGCGACGGCGACCTCTTCTTCGACATCGAGGGCGACCCGTTCTGGGAACCCGGCCGCGGGCTCGAGTACCTGTGGGGAATCGTCGACACCGGTGGCTCGTTCCGCCCCTTCTGGGCACATGACCGGGCGCAGGAGCGTCGCGCCGCCGAGGGCGTGATCGACCTGATCCGCGAACGCCGCGCAGCCGATCCCGCGATGCACGTGTACCACTATGCGGCCTACGAGGTCACAGCGCTAAAGCGGCTCACCTGCGAGTACGGGACACGCGAGGAAGAACTCGACGACCTGCTGCGTGGCGAGGTTTTCGTCGACCTCTACAAGGTCGTCTCGCAGGGACTCCGTCTCTCGCACGAGCGCTACGGGCTGAAGCAGGTCGAGACGTTCTACTTCGAGCGTCACGCCGACCTCCAGGCAGGCGACGAGTCGATCGTGCTCTACGAGGAGTGGCTCGAGCGCCGCGAGCCGCGCATCCTCGACGAGATCGCCGCGTACAACGAAGAGGACTGCGTCTCGACGCTCCAGCTCCGCGATTGGTTACTGCGCCTGCGACCCGGAGATGCGCCACAGCCCGAGACGAGGGAGCCGCGCGAACCACCCGAAGGTGCGGCGGAGACCGAAGAACTGCGCACGGCGCTGCTCGCCGGGCTGCCCGATGACGCGTACGAGGTTTCGGATGACGACCGGCCGCGCTGGCTAGTGGCGCAGCTGCTCCTCTACCACCGGCGCGAGGAGAAGCCGGTTTGGTGGGCGTTCTTCGACAAGATCGGGCGGACGAGCGAGGAGCTGCAGGAGCGCGACTCTGAAGCAATCGGCGGGCTCGAGCAGGCCGGGCCGCCGGTCGCCTCGGCGCAGTCACTTGTGTGGCCGTTCACATTTCCGGCACAGCAGCATCACCTCGGCGAAGGGGACGTGGTCTTCGACCCCGCGACCGGGGGCTCCGCAGGGAAGATCGAGACGCTCGACGAGGAGGCCGGCACGCTCACGCTACGCCGGGGGCCGAAGCTAGAGGAGGTTGCGCTCCCCGCGGCGCTGATCCCCGGCGGGCCGTACGACACGAAGGTCCAGCAAGCGGCGTTGCGGCGGCTCGCCCGCTCCGTGCTCGCCGGCGACGAGACGTACCTTGCGAGTAAGTCGATCCTCGCCCGCGATCCGTTCCAGTCGCCGCTTCCTCAGGACGATCTCGAGGCGGCGAGGGAGCTCGTAGCCTCTCTTACTAGCCGGCACCTCGTCGTTCAGGGTCCGCCTGGGTCAGGAAAGACATATACCGGCGCGCGGCTGATCGTCCGTCTGATGCAACTCGGCCGGCGAGTGGGTGTGACGTCGGCGAGTCACAAGGCGATCCACAACCTGGTCGCCGAGGTCGAGAAAGCGGCGGGCGAGGATGGCTTCGCGTTCCGCGGGCTAAAAAAGGGCGATTCCTATGAGAGTGCTGCCGTGACTATGTCAGGGGATCAGGAGCATTTCTCGGAGCCGGACGAAAACGTACTACTACTCGCGGGAACCGCTTGGCTCTTCTCGCGCGAAGACATGGAAGGCGTCGTCGACACGCTATTCGTAGATGAGGCGGGCCAGGTGTCGCTGGCCGACGCGCTCGCGCTCGGGACGTGCGCACGCAACGTCGTTCTGCTCGGCGATCCGCAGCAGCTCGGGCAGGTCTCGCAGGGGATCCATCCCGACGGCGCGTCAGCGTCGGTGCTCGAGCATCTACTCGGCGGCGAGGACACTGTCCCTGCCGACCGCGGTCTCTTCCTCTCGCGTACATGGCGAATGCATCCCGATGTTTGCCGTTTCATCTCGGATACCTCGTACGAGGGCCGGCTTCACTCGGTGCCTGCGTGTGAGCGTCAGCGCATCGATTCGCCCGGCCTGGCAGGAACGGGGCTGCGTTGGCTGGCGGTCGAGCACGAGGGGAATCGCGCGTCGTCGGTCGAGGAGGCCGACCGGATCGCCACTGAGCTCGAGCTTCTTATCGGCGCCACGTTCACCGACTGCGAGGGAAAGGAACGCCGCCTGGGCTGGGACGACATTCTCGTGGTGACGCCCTACAACGCCCAGGTGCGGTGCCTCCGGAAGCGACTGGGCCCGAGCGCGCGGATCGGCACGGTCGACAAGTTCCAAGGACAGGAGGCGCCGATGGTCTTCTTCTCGATGGCGACGTCGAGCGGGGACGACCTGCCACGGAACCTGGAGTTTCTGTTTTCGCGCAACCGTCTGAATGTGGCGATCTCAAGGGCGCAGTCGTTGGCCGTGCTCGTCGCAAGCCCGGAACTGCTAGAGATCCGCTGCCGCACGATCGAGCAGATGCGGATGGTGAACGCGCTTTGCCGGTTCGTCGAAGAGGCTGTCAGAGTCGACCAGGTAAAGGCGACGTCGTGAGCCACGAGATCGTCCCGAATGAATTGGCGCGGCAAGCAGGAGTCGATCCGAAGACTTTTCGAGCGTGGCTCAGGCGTCGCTGGCGCGACGGCGACGTGAGGCTTCGCCAGCACTCGCTGAATGAGCGTTGGACATTCGATGCGGAAGTCGCCTTATCGCTCCTCGCTGACTTTCGGCGGAGGGAGGACGCTTCAGCTCTCGAAGCCGCCTCAGTAGGAGCGGTCGGTGAGGCCACAATAGACCCACGGTGCGACTGGTTCTGGGAGGGAAATGTCCAGGTCGCTCTTGTAGCTCATCTAGAGCGCGAGGGATGGAAAATTGTGCGCACGGCCGATGCGGGAAGCCGGGAGCGGGGTATCGACGTGGTGGCCGAACGCGGCGGACGGACCATGGCGGTCGAGGTGAAGGGGTTCCCGTCTACGCTTTATGCCTCAGGGCCGCAAGTTGGTCAGCCTAAGCGGACTTCTCCAAGCACGGAGGTGCGGCATTGGTTCGCAGCAGCTCTGCTCGCCGCTGCGTTGCTTGGCTCCAGCTCCGAGTTCGATGACGTGGCGCTCGCATTCCCAGACCATCCGCGTCTTCGTGGACTCGTCGAGCGGACGAGATGGGCCTTGGAGAGACTCGAGACGACGGTGTACCTCGTCGCCGAAGACGGTTCTGTCGAAACTCTTGTCTCCGCCTAGAACAATCGGTCCCGCGCCGTCGTAGCCGCGTGCCGAGTCTGCTCAACTTGAGAGCAAGGCCATCGACGCCGTCGAGTCGTTCTACTCGGCCGCCGGCGTGGCTTCTACGGTAGCCGCCCGTGCTGTTGGGGTCGGCAGTTCGATGACGTTGCAACCGCTGCAGATCTCTTGGGCCGGCGCCAAGAGGTGCTCGTCCTCAGAGAAGAGGATCACCTGCCGCGTCTCTGCGGCCTGGTCGAGGAGCTTGAGCCCGAGCTTCAATCTCATCCGATCGAAGTGGGCGAAGGGGTCATCGAGCAGAAGTGGTGCGATTCCGCCGCTGCGGTCGAGGAGGTTGGCGATCGCGAGCCGCTGGACGAGGAAGATCTGATCTTGTGTGCCGCGGCTCAGGGAGTCAGCGGCCACCCGCAGACCGGTTTCGGGCGCGATGACGAAGACGTTGAGCTCGTCGTCGATTTCGACTTCCGCGTAGCGGCCGTCGGTGATGAGGGGCAGGTCGTCCGAGAGTGCTTCCTCGAGCACCGGTCGGAAGTTCTTGCGCGCCTCGCGGCCCGCTGCGATGAGCGCCTCGCGCGCGATCCGGATCGCTTCCTTGGTCTCTTCGATTGCTGCAACGGCACTTTCGGCCTCGCTCAGCTTCTCGCGAAGCTCGGTTGGAGGGAGCATGAACTCCTCTCGCAGGTGCTCAAGTCTCTCGCGGTCGGTCGCCTGATTGACGCTGAGCTCTCCGAGCTTGTCGTTCACCTTCTGGACATCCCTTCGAAGTTCCGTCGGGTCTCCCGGCTCAACACCGAGGTCGCCGTGGGAAACGCAATGCTCGCGGAGCTTCTGCGTTAGGTCGTCGCGCTCCGCATTCAGTTGGGCTTCGGTGCGACCAGCGAGGACGAGCGCGATCTGCTTGGTTGCCTCCTCGGCCTGGCGCACCTGCTCCTCGCCCTTAGCCACCTCTTTCTGATGCATCTCAACCCTGCGAGCGGCGGTCTTCAGGTCTTCCTCGTCGATGCCGAGCTCGCCGTAGTCCGCCTTCAGCCTCTCCTCGAGACTCTCAAGCTCGTCCCGTTTGTCGGAGAGCTCGCGGTCTGGCTGTGCGAGCTTGGTGATCTCGGCCTGAAGCTTCCCGAGTCTCACCCGAAGCTGGAGGAGATCAGTGTGCTTGCGACAGGCGACGAGATAGGCAGAGGCGCGCTCACCCAATCCCGCGCGCGGAGCACCGACGCGATCGAGTGCTGCGGCGAGCTCCTGCTCGAGCCGCTCGCGCGCACCGCTCTCCCGCAGCGCCTCGTCAGCGGTCGTCGCCTGTTCGATTCCGTCTTGGGCCTCGCGGCGAAGTCCCAGGTAGGCGAGCGCGGCGGCGATCAGAAGGCCGGTTGCAAGAATCGGCGCGACAAGTGTCGCAAGCGCCAGCGAGAGGACAGCCACCACGCCGGCGGCAACAAGGAGTGGAACGCGCGCCCGAGCGGGTTCCAGGGTGGACGCCGACCCCAGCTGCACCCGCTTGGGTGCCGGCTCTTTGGAAAGCGCTTCGATCTGCTGCCAGAGCGAGCCGACCTCATCGAGGGCCGAGGAGTCGGTTTCCTCGTACGCAGCAAGCAGCGCAACGTCGGCCTCGACTTGACGCTGGTCCAGCCGGAGCTTGGCAAGGCGTGGTCTAGCTGCTTCTGCCTCGGCCTCGAGCGTCGGCAGTTGGCTCTCGCCGGTTCGTAGCTGCACGCGGGTGAGCTCGATTCGATTGACGACCTCTCCAGCGAGAGTCGCCGGCGCAGCCGGCTGCGCGCGCTCGGTCTCGCGGAGCCGGCTGATCGTCGCGAGCTTCTCCGCAAGTTCGCCAAGCTCTGACACGAGCAGTCGCTGCCCAAGACTGATCCATTCGCCCTCGAGCTTGCGCTGTTTCTCTTCGGCGTTCGTCAACCGCAGTGACACCTCGGCGATCTGGGGCCTCACCTCCTCGTAACGCGCACGAAGGCCCTCGAGCCGTTCGCGCTCCGTCGTCCACTGCGCGTACGAGCCCGAAGCGGCGGGCTTGAGCGCGCCGGGAGTGACGCCGAGGCTCTCGAGGAACTTCGCCATCCGACTCACAGCGTCCTCAACCTGGATGTCGCCCGAACCACTCTCGACCGCCTTGGTGAGCGCGTTTGTCAGGCCGTCGCTTCGTTTGACTGCCTCAACGCGCTCCTGGTCGAGCGTGCACGACTGACGGAACTCCTCAAGCCCGATGCCGAGGAGATGCTCGCCCAGCCGAATCTCGTTTCCCTTCGCGAGAACCTGCGACGTAATCTCGTCGCCATCGAGCCAGACACGGGCGCCGTAGGCGTCGAAGTCCCACTCCGCCCGCAGCCGACGCCTCTCTTCGTCTTCCTTCCAGCGGACGGCCTCAAGCTCGACGATGAGGCCGAACGGCAGCCCATCCCAGGGGTGCCGTTCATCCTTCTTCGCCCGGCCGCCGTATTTCGCCCGCTCGCCCTTGGTGAAGCCGAAGAGCGCGCGTAGGAGCGCGTCATGAAGCGTGCTCTTGCCGGACTCGTTGGCTCCCACTATCAAGTTGAGCCCGGGCTCGAACACAAACGGCGCGTTCAACCGCCCGAAGCCGCGGATGTCGAGCTCCCTAATCAGCATGGGCGGGGAGGCCGACACTGATGAGCGGCGTAACGTCTTCGAGACTTCGCATCCCGGCCCTGAGCCCGAGCTCGAGGATGCCGCGCCGGTCGGCATCCTCCTCAGCCTCGATGCGAGCGAGTAGATCGGAGACGAACAGGCCATCCGCCGTCGGTCGCTTGGCGATCTCGGCGTAGTTGAAGGCAGGGGAGGTCTTGTCGCGGATCTCGAGCGCTCCGTACTGAGCGGCATAAGGCTCGGCGAGGACCGCTAGATCGATCACGCAGCCGCGCGCGACTTCACCGGCCAGATGCAAACGGAGGTAGAGCCGGCTCGTCTCCTCGTCATCGGAAAGGATCTGCGCGATTCTGTCCCTAACTTCGGCGTCGGACTCGGCACCGTCACAGTCGACGGGCCGCTCCTCGTAGCGCGTCTCGTTGACTTGCTCCAGCTCGACCTCGGCCTTGCCGCCGCCTGCCGAGATCATGGCGAAGCAGTGGTCGCGCTGCTCGCCCCAGCCGAGCGGTTCCGGCGAGCCGGGATACACGACACCGTCCGCGCTCGAAGCCGCGTGGATGTGTCCCGCGAGACAGAGAGCGAAGCCCGCCGCGCGCACGCGCGCCGGATCAAAGGTGCAGTAGCCCGCGCCCTCATCGGCGAAGGCCGAGGCGACCGACGTGCCGTGAAGGAGCAGGAGATGCGTCCGACCATCTTCGGGCAGAGCGACAGAGTCGAGGAACGCAGATGAGAGCATCCCCCCTTGCCACGAGATCCCCCACACGCTCACGTCGCCGAGGCGGCGTTCCGTGAGTTTGCCGGCGGGAAAGATGTACACGTTGTCCAGCCAGTTGGCTTGGTCGTAGTTGCCGCCCGGAAGCCGGGGATCGTGATTGCCGGAGATGACGAGGACCGGCATCTCGAGCTTGCCGAGTTCCCAGGCCACGGCGGCCCGGGTGTTCTCGGAAACGCTCTCATCTTCCCAGAGGTCGCCTCCTATCGTGACGAGGTCGACCGACCGATCGCGAGCGGCGGCCAGGCAGCGCTCGAACGCGCGCCAGAGCGAGGCTTGACGATGCTTTCGAGCATCCGCCGACACACCGACGAACGGTCGGTCGAGATGTGCATCGGCGAAATGGAGGATTCGCATCCGCTCGATCGTAGGAAGGGGGTCGAGGATTGTCTAGGGGTCTTTGTGCGCCAGCTGGAGCCGGTCGTCAGGCGGCCAGGAGCCCCTCTGCACGCGATTGTGATCTCTGTCGGGAACCATCCGGAGCTGCTGCTTCGCGCAAACTGCATTACGCTAGTCAACATGGCACGAAGGGCGGTATCTTTGGAGCGATGGCGCTGAACCTGGCTGATCTCGACCGTGTGCGCGAAGCAATGCTGGCCGAGGTGGAACACGACATCGCCGCAGATGTGCTCTACCGGAGTGCACGCCTCACCGACACGGGTTGGTCCGCGTACCCCGACATCCTCAAGAAGGCAATCTCTTCGGGGGACGACGCGATGGTCACGGCGTCGTTGCAGGACCCTAGCTTCTGGCTCGATCAAGAACAGAGCCGATCGTCCAAAGGGAAGGTGTATTGGAAGAAGGTTCCCGTGAATGCTCATGAGACGCTGGCCGAGAGTGAGTTCAATCGCTTCTACCTCCGAGGGCTTTGTCAAGTCGCGCTTGAGAGCGGGATTCCTGGAGTGGTCGTTTACAGGGCCAAGGAAGTCGCAAAGCCTCGGCCAGAATCTGAAGCACTAATCGGTGAAGTCTTGGATCCCGCAGCTCTCCTCGCCGACCTGCGAGACAACGTAGGCGTGGACACTGCCCTCGGTTTGCCGCCGGGACCCAATTCCGGACTCAGCGGAAAGTTGGTTGCTTAGAGTGGCGTAATCCCGAGCACGGGAGGGCAAGTCGGGTCCGCACATCCTCCCTTACGACTACGACTCAACACCTCGGGATGGCAACTCGACTGCTGCGGACGTGCCTCACTTTGAGAGGCCGCAATGCGGCGGGGGTGCGTTCATACTTCACGACATGAATGCGCGCCAAGCGATCTACGACTGGAGCCAGACGCTGCCGTCCTGGCGTCAGGATCTTCTGCGACGCGTCGCGGCTCACGAGGCGAGTGACGGAGACGGCGCCGAGGTCTTCGATCTCCTCCTGAAGGAGAACGGCCTTGCACCCGCCGCGCCAGCACCTGTCGCTCTTCAGCTCGCCGATCTACCGGAAGACGTGCCGTCGGCGACTCAGATACTCCTTGAGATTGGTGAGTGCAGCAACGTCAATGCGATTGACTCGGAGGAGCCGCTGACTTTCGAGCCGAGCCACATCACGCTGATCTACGGTGAGAATGGCACCGGCAAAAGTGGTTACTCGCGAGTGGTCAAGCGCGTGGCGAGGGCCGCTCATGAGGAGACGGTCCTGGCCAACGTTTTCTCGGGAACGCCGTCCGGACCGCCACGGGCCGTTATCAAGGTAGAGGACGAAAGCGGACAACAGACGAAGCACATCGTCCCTCTCGATCGGGCACAGCCTGTGCTGTCTTCGATGACTGTCTTCGACGCCCAATGTGCAACGGTGTACCTACGCAACGCGAAGACGGTTGAGTTCACTCCGACGCCGCTACGAGTGTTCGTTCGAGCGGCGTCGGCGCAACGGAAGATTCGCGACATCCTCGATGCGCGGATCAAGACGATGCAGGAACAGCAGCCCAGCTTCGAAGACTTCCCGGCCGGCACCCAAGTCCGCAGCATTCTTGACTCGCTGGGCTCAACGGTCAGCGAGCAGCAACTCCACGAGCTGGCCAACGTGTCGGAGGGCGAGGGCACGGAGTTCGGCAAGCTCAAGCTTGAACTCGCCTCTGCTGAAGCAGGTACGGCAGGGGCTCAGGCGAGGCAGCGCGAGCGCGACGCCAAAGAGTTCGAGGCACTAGCAACGCAGCTCGCGAAAATAGACTCCGCACTCTCAGCCGAACAAGAAGATCGGCTGAGAAGAGCGCGGCAGCGCGTCAAGGAAGCAGAACATGCTCTCTCGGTAGCGCGGAAGGCGGCCTTTGCGGAAGAGCCTCTGTCGCCAACGGGCGGAGAGGGTTGGCGGGTCATGTGGGAGGCAGCCCGCGCCTTCGTCGAGAAGGACTGCAGACACGGTTTCCCTCCGACTGAGGACGGCGGCATTTGCCCCTTCTGTCAGCAAACGCTGTCGGCCGACGCGCGAGCACGGCTAGATCGATTCGAAGCGTTCGTTAAGCGCACCGTCAGCCGCGAGCTCTCGTCGGCCCAGGATGCCCTGACGGAGCTTGAACGCTTACAGCCGTCGCAGCAGATCGACTTTGCGCAAGGGTCGCCCGCGCTTAAGACGCTCGATGATGAGGACTCGGAACTCGCGACGACGGTCCGTGAATGGCTCGAAGCGGCGGGACAGCGAACGATTACGCTAACCGAAGGCCACGAGAAGACAACGGCTCTCGAAGGCTGCCCGAGCGCAACGCTCAACGAACTTGCTGCACGGCGCAATCGGGAAGCGGTGCGCCAAAAGCAGGCAACCGACCCTGCGCGTCGACAAGAACTACGGCAGGCCGTCGCAGAACTAGAGGCGCGAGGAAAGCTGGGCGAACGCCTTGCCGAGGTCATTACCTGGCATACGACTGTTAAGACCGTCGAGGCTCTTCAGAGCGTTCGAGGTCAGCTCGACACGAGCAGTCTCAGCCACAAGCAGTCTGAACTCGCCAAGGTTCTAGTCACTGGAGAATTGCGTCGGGCGGTCACGAACGAACTCGACTCGCTCGGTTTCCCCCAGCTAAACGTCGGGCTGGACTGTCGAACCGAACGCGGTGAAACCGTGGCTCGAATGACTCTCGACGGTGCCACGGAGCCCGTCTCTGCGGTTCTTAGCGATGGTGAACAACGCGCGTGCGCCCTCGCGTTTTTCCTAGCGGAGTCCCTTGCCTCTCCGAGCAAGGGAGGCATCGTCTTCGATGATCCCGCTTCCTCGTTGGATATCGAACGCATCGAACACATCGGCGGCCGCCTCGTCGACCTCGCCGAGAAGAGAACGCAGATCATCGTCTTCACCCACAACCTCCCGTTCGCGTGGTTTCTGCAGGACGCAGCTGAGAAAGCCGGAGTTGCATTCTCGGTCCGCCGGCTCTCACGACTCGGCGAAAGGGCCGGCATCGTCCGCACAGGGAAATCGTGGCCCGGCGAGAAGTTGGGCGACCGTCTCGTGCATCTTCGCGAGACGCTAAAGACGCTCGAGACCTTGTCGCAGCAAGGGAACATCGAAGCGTACGAACCGGCGGCGAAAGCTTTCGCAGGCGATCTGCGCGAGACGTGGGAGCGCGCCGTCGAGGAGGGCCTGTTTAAGAAGGTTGTCATGCGCTTCCAACGTGATGTGAAGGCCCTTCACATCAAGGACGTTGCCGTCACGGCCGATCTCACGAAGGAGGTCTTCGACGGCATGACGGAGACTTCGCCTTATCACCACAGTTCGGCTCTGGCTAAGCCCACACCGACGCCGTCGATCGAGGACTTGCGCAAGTTCTTCGCTCGAGTCGAGGAATTCTGCAAGGTTGTGAAGCAGAAGCAGGGTTCGGCTGCAAAAGAGAAGAGCGCAGCTCAACGGCGAACTGGACAGCAGTCAGTGGCATGACGACACGATGCCGGGCTCTATTCCTCGTCAGGCGCAGGCAGGATCCAGACAGCCCAACACGCATGAGACTGCGCCTCGGCTGCACCGCGAAGGCCTGCTGCCTCCGTTCTCAGCTCCCTACTCCGCGGAAAAGCGCATGCTCGAGCAGCTTGAAGTCTGTGGACCGCCATGGAACCATCGCGTTTATCGATGGGCCTGCTTGACCGACTTCGAGGGCGCTCTACCCTTCAGGCCATGAAGCTCAACGCAGTCGAGCTCGCCGGAGGTGCGTACGTCGCCGTCGTTGGCGAGAGTCACTACCAAGACGCAATCTTGAAGACCGCTGCGGTTTCACCAGCCGACGATGAGGAACCCGACCGATGCGCGTTTCAGGCCGTGCTCGTGCGTGAACCGGGAAACGCGTACGACTCGAACGCGGTCGGCGTCTACTCGTCCTTCGGTCAGCTCGGCCACCTCTCGCGTGAAGCGGCGATCAAGTACGGCCCCGTCTTCGAGGAGATCGCTCGCCAAGGCGCTAACGCCGGCGTTTGCGTTGGGCTGATCGGTCGCAAGGATCCGGCGCACCCTTACGGAGTCGTTCTCCGACTCTCAATCCCACGCATTTGCATTGACGAACTGCTGAATTCCGTGCGTTAAGCGAGAAAAGCCGAAGCGACCTTGCGTGAAGGCGCGCGAAACACCCGCTCCCGCTTCCCAGTCAACGGACGGGGAGATCCCCGCCCGCGAAGCGGCAGAGCTCCTCGGCTTGAAGACGGGCGCGGTCCGAGGCTATCCGCTCCGGTCGTCTTCCGGGTCGCTACGACGCTGAACCCGACTGGAGGGGGTGGCTGCACGACCGCGGCGCTGTTGAGAAGTATCGTCAGCGGTCCTAGCTCAGATGGCTCAGGCCTGGCTAGGCGCTTAGACAGGCGGGCTAGTTTTTGGTCTGTAATCTCTGCAGCGCGCGATTGCATCTTCGAGATGAGCCACGAGGCTGTCGATGGCGCTCATTCGGCTCTCGGAGTTCAGCGCGTAAAAGGCCTTTCCAAAATCGATGCCCGTTCGCTGCAAAGCCATGATGAGCTGGGCGGATTCCGTGTCGTTTATCACCCAACCTTGCAACTCCGAAAACCATTCCAGCGCCTCGCGCGAGCGCTGCGCCGCGCGAAGGAGGGCTTCCTCGGAGCCCTGTCGGGCGAGATCCGCCTCCTCACCTTTTCCGCGGCGGTCGGCTTTGCGGCTTTCATCAGCCGCGCGCCGTGCGGCTTTGACCTCGGGAATCACCTTCTCGAGGAGCGGGGGGACGACCTCCGCAATCTTTACCTGTACGGCCTCAAGGGGGATCAGCCAGCGGAAGCCCCCTGGGACCGGCTCTCGAATCGCTCCGAGCACGGTGCCATCCTCGAGCCGCCTCTGGAGAGTCCGGCTGCTTTGACCGGTTAGAGCCGAAACATCCTCGACTGTGAAAAAAGCCTGAGCGCAGTTCGGACATTGAAGCGTTGGGCTTTTCTCCGCCGGTTGCATGAGTCCCCAAGATACCCGATCTGGCGGACGGAGCGCCACGACGCACCGTGTGCCATACTATCCAAAGGGGAGCCTCGGGAGTCGCGATCCCAGCGCAGACCTACTAGACGTTGGCTATGAACCGGGGCGCCGCCGTTGTCCCCCCAACCACCTCGACAACCGAGTCGCGAGCGGCGCCTTTCCTGGAAGCCATGTCGTCTCAGGCGGTGGCGCGTGAAACGGCGCGAGCGTGCCGGTGTCCGCGGACGAGATCTTGAGCATCACCTCGCCGGGATAGATCGCCCCGACCTGCTCGCCCGGCACATAGCGAATCTGTTTGGGTTGGGTCGACTCGACGGCCAAGCCGTCGAAAATATCGTCCTGTTTGTCGCCTTCAACCTGTGCGACCGTGCCGACGACAACGCCGTCAGACGTGACCACGTTCCAACCCTGCTCGATCTGCAACCACGAGACGGGATCAGCCATCATGAGCACGCTAGCACCCTGACGGAGGCCGAGCATGGCCTCGCGTCGAGGACAGCGAGCTCGGAGAGCGACGCACCAAGGACTAGTTCATCACACTGCCGCCGAACGGGGAGCCAGGCTGGGCCGGCTCCGCCCCGTCAAGGTCGGGGCAAAATCTTCAAAGCCAGCCTTTCTTTAAACATTGCCTTGGCCACCCAGTAGTGGTAAAGCCCGCTGTCTGCGGCGCGAATGGCGTTCACATCGTAGCGCTGCGCCGCCGTGAGATCGCTCGCGAAGCGCTGCTCCGTCCTAAGGTCGATCGCGCCGCCGTGCAGAGCCACTTTCGCGTCGAGCCGAGCGGCGCGAATATCTCGAAACGCCAGGAGCAGCCGGCTTCCGAAGGTGGCTTTGCGTTCTTCTTGGATTGCCTGCTCAACCCCCTCCCAGCTTGACGACGGATGCCGACGGACTTCGCTACCCCGAACCGGGTCCCTTCATAGAGTTAGAGGTTCTAAGCCGGCGCCGCGTCTCGCTCGCGCTTTCGGCGCGACTCTTGCGTCTGCCGCTTCTGGGCCGAGAGCTCGACCTTCCGCAACCGGATGTTCTTAGGCGTCACCTCGACGCACTCGTCGGCTCGGATGAACTCCAGCGCCTGCTCCAGCGACAGCGGCCGCGGCGGGATCAGGCGCACCAGCTCGTCGGCTGTCGCCGAGCGCATGTTCGTCAGCTTCTTCTCCTTGCTCGCGTTCACGTCCAGGTCGTTGTCGCGGGAGTTCTCGCCGACGACCATGCCTTCGTAGAGCTCCTCGCGCGGGGCGACGAACAGCGAGCCTCGCTCCTGGAGCGCTGCGATCGCGAACGCGGTTGCTTGACCACGGCGATCCGCCACGAGAGACCCGCTCGGCCGCGTTTGCAGCTCGCCGTGCCACGGTTCCCAGCCCTCGAAGACGTGGTGCATGATCCCGGTGCCGCGGGTCTCGGTCAAGAACTCCGTCCGGAAGCCGATCAGGCTCCGCGCGGGGACCAGGTACTCCATCCGCGCCCAGCCGGTGCCGTGGTTGACCATCTGCTGGAGCCGGCCCTTGCGGAGCGCCAGCATCTGGGTGACGACGCCGATGTAGTCCTCCGGCACGTCGATCGCGACTCGCTCGACCGGCTCGTGCTTCTTGCCGTCGATCTCGCGCGTCAGCACCTCCGGCTTGCCGACGGTCAGCTCGAAGCCCTCGCGGCGCATGATCTCGACCAGCACAGCCAGCTGCAGCTCACCCCGGCCCTGCACCTCCCACACCTCCGGCTTCGCGGTCGGCTGGACGCGCAAGGAGACGTTGCCGACGAGCTCCTGCTCGAGGCGCTCGATCAGCGCGCTCGCCGTCACCTTGTCGCCCTCGGTGCCGGCGAGGGGGGAGGTGTTGATGCCGAGCGTCATCGCAAGCGACGGCTCGTCCACCACCGTGACCGGCAGCGGGCGCGCGTCCTCGGGGTCGGCGATCGTCTCGCCGATCGTCACCTCCGGCAGGCCGGCGAGCGCGACGATCTCGCCCGGGCCCGCCTCCTCGGCCGGAACGCGGTCGAGCGCCTCGGTCACGTACAGCTCGGTCACGCGCGCGTTCTCGATCGTCCCGTCGGCGCGGCACCAGGCGACCTGCTCGCCCTTGCGGATCGTCCCGTGCTGGACGCGCAGGAGCGCGAGCCGCCCGACGTAGGGCGAGGCGTCGAGGTTCGTCACCAGAGCCTGCAGCGGGTGGCCGGGGTCGTACGTGGGCGCCGGCACCGTCGCGAGCAGGGTCTGCACGAGCGGCCCGAGATCCTCGGCGAGCTCGTCCGGCGCGAAGCCGGCGCGGCCCGCGCGCGCGTTTGCGTACACGATCGGGAACTCGATCTGCGACTCGTCGGCGTCGAGGTCGAGGAACAGCTCGTAGACCTCGTTCACGACCGCCTGGGGCCTAGCGTCGGGGCGGTCGACCTTGTTCACGACGAGCACGACCGGCAGCTTCGCCTCGAGCGCCTTGCGCAGGACGAAGCGCGTCTGGGGCAGCGGCCCCTCGCTCGCGTCCACAAGTAGGAGCACCCCGTCGACCATCGTCAGGCCGCGCTCCACCTCGCCGCCGAAGTCGGCGTGGCCGGGCGTGTCGACGATGTTCACCTTCGTGTCGCCGATCTGCACGGCCGTGTTCTTGGCCAGGATCGTGATGCCCTTCTCGCGCTCGAGGTCCATCGAGTCCATCACCCGCTCGGCGACGTCCTCGTTCGCGCGGAAGGAGCCGGCTTGCCAGAGCAGGGCGTCGACGAGCGTCGTCTTGCCGTGGTCGACGTGGGCGACGATCGCGACGTTGCGCAGGTCGTCTCGCTTAGCGGTTGCGGACATGACGGCTCAGCGTAGCGGCGGCGGTTAGCGGTTCACTACGCGACCGTGACCTCCGCTGCCGCACCGCTCGACCTCGCGGCGCAGCGCCGCCGCGGGCGCCTCTACGTCGTGGGCGCCGCGCTCGCGTGGTCGACCGCGGGGCTGCTCCAGCGCGAGCTCTCGCTCGACATTGCGACGCAGCTCGCCGGGCGCGCGTTCTTCGCTGTGCTCGGGATCCTCGCCTACGTCGCCGTTGCCGAGCGCGGGCGCGTGGTCCCCGCGTTCCGGCGGATCGGGCGCGCCGGCGTCTGGCTCGCCCTTCTGACAGCGATCGCGTCCGCTTCGTTCATCGTCGCCTTGAACCACGCGTCCGTCGCGAACGTCCTGTTCATGCAGGCGCTCTCGCCGATCCTGGCGGCTGCGCTCGGAAGCGCGCTCGGTGAGGCGGTCTCGCGGCGAACGTGGTTCGCCCTCGGTGTGGCGCTCGGCGGGGTGACGCTGATGGTCGGCGGGCCTGGCCACCCGGGCGCGCTCGGTGCGGCCCTGTCGATCGTGATGGCGATCGCGTTCGCCGGCTCAATCGTGATCACGCGCCACCGCCGGCACGTCTCGATGGTGCCCGCGACGTGCCTGTCGCAGCTGCTGGTGTTTCTCGCCGCCGCGCCGTTCGCGCATCCGGGACAGGCGGGTGGGGGAGACGTCGGGCTGCTCTTCCTGCTCGGTGTCGGTCAGATCGGTCTCGGCCTGATCTTCATGACGATCGGGGCGCGGCTGATCCCCGCTGCCGAGGTCGCGCTGATCACGCTGCTGGAGATCGTGCTCGGTCCGCTGTGGGTCTGGATCTTTCTCTCGGAGCAGCCGAGCGCCGCAACCGTGGCGGGCGGGGTCATCGTCCTCGGCGCCGTGGTGATCCAAGTGAGTGCGCGCGCGGAGGAGCCGCAGATCGCGCCCGTGCCCCCGCCCTGACGCGTACGAGCGTGGTTTTGCCGTGGTCGACGTGGGCGGCTGGCGCTCGAGCGCGCGCGCGAAGCCGGAATCCCGGATGCAGATGTGGCGCTCCGAGACGTCGAGACCCGCGGCCCGCGCAGCTCGGTGGCCAAGGCGATCGTCCGGCGGCTTGCCGAGCAGCTCGCCGCTCGAGCCAAAGGCGACCTGCTCAAGATGGGGTTTCAGCCCTGGCCGCCAGCGTCGAGCTAGGCGCTTGCATGGCGCCGGCATGAGTTCGTGGCAACGCTCTACGTGCGCAACGTGCCGGAGCAGGTCTACTCGCAGCTGCAGGCGCGGGCGAAGCGGAACGACCGGTCGCTCGTCGTTTAGTCCGGATCGGCTGAATTGAAGAACGCTGCGAACGAGCCCGCGACGCCGGTCACGACGATGATCGCCCACATCTCCAGGAAGACGTCGACGATGCGGCCTCCCGTCGTCAGCGGGTTCTTGAGCTGCGAGGAGACCGTGAGCAGCTGGACGGTGGAGAAGAAGAGGGCGTCGCCGAAGCCGTGGATCTCGCCACCCTTGACGTCGGCCTCGAACCCGTAAGTCAGTGCCGCGCCGGCAAAGTCGACGAGGAGCGTGACGAGAAACGCCACCTGGAGTCGCGCAAGCAGGCGACGGTGACGGTTCTGCCAGTCCAACAAACGCCGAAGCTCGTCGCGGAGCATGGAAGGCAGTCTCACGAGCCGCCCGGACAGGCCTTGACGAGTAGTTGGTAATACGCTGTAATACGTCGTAACACATGGCTCGCCCGCGCTCATTTCGGTTCGACGAAAGCCTCCTCGCCAACCTCGAGGAGCGTGCACGCGCGCGCGGTGAGAGTGCGACCTCGGTTGCGGAGCGCTATCTGGCGGAAGGTCTGAGGCGGGACGATCATCCGCTGATCGTCTTCCGCGAGGGGGCCGCCGGCCGTCGACCGGCGCTAGTCGGGACGAGGCTCGACGTAGCGCACGTAATCGACACACTCCGTGGCTCTGACAACTCGGTCGAGGCGACCGCTGAATACCTGGCGCTCCCAACGAACTACGTGCGGGCCGCGGTCAGGTACTACGCCGATTTTCAGGACGAGGTCGACGAGTGGCGAGAGCGGATCCAGGAGCTCGCCGACCGCGAGGAAGACGCTTGGCGCCGTGAGCAAGCCGTGCTCGCTTGAGGCTCCTGCTCGACGAGCACTACTCGCCGAAGATCGCTGAAGACCTCCGCAGCCGTGGGCACGACGTAGTGTCGGCCAAGGAGCGGGAGGACCTGCGCGGCGTTGCCGATCGCGAGCTCTGGGAACGGTTCGTGGCGGAGGAACGGGCGTTGCTCACTGAGAACGTCGCTGACTTCATGCCGCTCGTTCGCGAGGCGGCTGCCGCCGGCGACCCGCATTTCGGCATCGTCTTCACTTCGCCGCGCTCAATGCCGCGATCGGTTGCGACGATCGGCGTGTACGTGGAGCGACTCGATTCGTTCTTGCGAGATCACGCGGCTGACGATGCGTTCCGCGACCAGGTTCGGTGGCTCGGAAACGATTGATGCCGCGCGCTCGAATGCGGTCCTGGCCCAGCGCTATTGTGGGGCGCCGTGGCTGAGGCGCCCTTCGTTCACCTGCATGTCCACTCCGAGTACTCGATCCTCGACGGGGCTTGCCGGATTCCCGGGCTCGCTGCTCGCGCTGCCGAGTTCGAGATGCCGGCGGTGGCGCTGACCGACCACGGGTCGCTCGCGGGGGCGGTCGAGCTCTACCGGGAGACGACGAAGGTCGGCGTCAAGCCGCTGATCGGCTGCGAGGTCTACGTGGCCGACGACCGGCGCGCTCAGCAAAAGGGCTACGCGCATCTGACGCTGCTCGCGGAGTCGAACGAGGGCTACGGGAACCTGATCAAGCTCGCGTCTGCTGCGTATTTGGAGGGGTACTACTACAAGCCTCGCGTCGACTGGGAGCTGCTCGAGTCGCATGCGTCCGGGCTCGTGGCGCTGTCAGGCTGCCTCTCGGGACGCGTCTGCAAGGCGCTCGAGGAGGACCGGCCGAAGGACGCTCGCGCGGACCTCGACCGGCTCGCTCAGATCTTCGGGCGCGACTCGACCTACGTCGAGATGCAGAACGCCGGGCTCGACATCCAGGGGCGGATCAACCCGAACCTCGCCGCGCTCGCGGGGGAGGCCGGGCTACCGCTCGTAGCGACCGGCGACGTCCACTACTTAAGGCATGAGGACGCGCGCGCGCACGAGGCGCTGCTCTGCATCCAGTCGGGCGACTCGCTGAAGAACCCGAACCACTGGAAGTTCGACACCGACCAGTTCTTCTTCAAGTCGCCGGCCGAGATCGCGCTCGACTTTCCCGACCACCCGGAGGCGCTCGCGCGCACGCTGGAGATCGCCGAGCGCTGCAACGTCACGCTCGAGCTGGGGAAGATCCTGCTGCCGAGCTTCCCGACGCCCGAGGGTCGCGATGCCTTCGACTACCTCGTCGAGCAGACGGAAAAAGGCCTGCAAAAGCGGTACGAATCGGTAACGCCGGAGCTCCAGGAGCGCCTGCGCTTCGAGCTGAAGACGATCCAGGAGATGGGCTTCGCGGACTACTTCCTGATCTGCTGGGACTTCGTCGGCTTCGCGAAGCGGAACGGGATCCAGGTCGGGCCGGGGCGCGGCTCGGCGGCCGGCTCGCTCGTCGCCTACTGCCTCGAGATCACCGACATCGACCCGATCAAGTACGACCTGCTCTTCGAGCGCTTCCTGAATCCGGGACGCAAGTCGATGCCGGACATGGACATCGACTTCGCCGTCGCCGGGCGCGACCGGGTGATCAACTACGTGGCCGAGAAGTACGGCCGTGACCGGGTGGCGCAGATCATCACCTTCGGGACGATGATGGCGCGGGCCGCCGTGCGCGACGCCGGGCGCGTGCTCGAGGTGCCCTACGGCTCGGTGGACAAGATCGCGAAGCTGATTCCGGAGGGGCCAAAGGTCTACCTCGACGAGTGTCTGAAGCCGGGGCAGGAGCTGAAGGCCGCCTACGACGCCGACGAGCAGGTGCGCGAGATCGTCGACCTCGCCAAGCCGCTGGAGGGGCTCGTGCGGCAGGACTCGATCCACGCCGCGGGCGTCGTGATCGGCGACCGGCCGCTGACGGAATACGTCCCTTTGCAGCAGAAAGGCGCCGACCAGGAGGTCGTGACGCAGTTCTCGATGGGCGACGTCGAGGCGCTCGGCCTGCTGAAGATCGACTTCCTCGGGCTGCGCAACCTGGACGTGATCGACAAGGCCGTCGACCTCGTCGGCGGAGTGGACATCTCGAAGCTGCCGCTCGACGACAAGTCGACGTACGAGATGCTCGCGCGCGGGGAGGCGGCGGGCGTGTTCCAGTTCGAGTCGTCGGGCATGCGCGAGGCGCTGCGGCAGGTGAAGCCGACCGAGTTCGAGGACCTCGTCGCACTCGTGGCGCTGTACCGGCCTGGCCCGATGGGCTACATCCCCGTCTACGCGCGGCGCAAGGCGGGGCTGGAGCAGGTCGCCTACGCCGACGAGCGCTTGCGTCCGATCACGGAGCCGACCCTGGGCCTCTGTATCTATCAGGAGCAGTACATGGAGATCGCCAAGCAGCTCGCCGGGTTCACGCCTGCCGAGGCGGACGATCTTCGCAAGGCGATCGGCAAGAAGATCCACGAGCTGATGGCGTCCCTCAAGGACAAGTTCCTGGAAGGGTGCGCCGCGAACTCGGTCACCCCGGGCGTCGCGAACCAGCTCTGGAAGGACATGGAGCAGGCCCAGGACTACTCCTTCAACAAGTCACACGCGGCCTGCTACGCGCTGATCGCCTACCGCACGGCCTGGCTGCGCGCGCACCACCCGCGCGAGTACATGGCCGCGCTGATCTCCTCCGTGATGAACACGAAGGACCGCGTGCCGATCTACGTCGCCGCGTGCCAGGAGATGGGGATCGAGGTGCTGCCTCCGGACGTGAACGCGTCCGAGTGCGACTTCGCGGTGGTGGGCGGGGCGATCCGGTTCGGGCTGAACGCGGTCAAGAACGTGGGCGACTCGGCGGCGCGGGCGATCATCGCGGCGCGGGCGGAGGGCGAGGCCTATGAGTCGTTGTGGGACTTCACCGAGCGCGTCGACGGGTCGGTGGTGAACAAAAGAGCGCTGGAGTCGCTCGTAAAATGTGGCGCGCTCGACTCGACGGGGTGCTCGAGGCGTGGGATGCTCGAGTGCCTGGATCAAGCTCTGTCGTGGGGCGGCCGCTCACAAGCGGATCGACTAGTCGGACAGGGGTCGATTTTCGACCTTGACGGCGGGGATGAGGAGGCGAAGCCCAAGCACCATCCCGAGATCCCGCGGCACGAGTTCGAGAAGAACGAGCTCCTGCGGCTGGAGAAGGAGGTGCTTGGGCTGTACGTCTCGGAGCACCCGCTCGCTGCGGTGCGCGACCAGCTGCGGCGCAAGACGGACTGCGGGCTGGCGGACCTGGAGCGGCACCGCGACGGCGAGATCGTCACCGTGGGCGGAATCGTCGGCGCGCTGAAGCAGCTGACGACCAAGAAGGGCGAGCCGATGGTGTTCATGCGGCTCGACGACCTGACCGGTAGCACGGAGTGCGTCGTCTTCAACTCGGTGTACGCGCACTCGCGGGAGCTGTTGGTGCCGGATGCCGTGCTCGTGGTGAAGGCCCGGATCGATCACAAGGAGGGCGAGACGAAGCTGATCGCGCTCGAGGTCTCGGCGTTCGAGGCGACGCCGGAGCGGCGTGAGGTGCGCCTGAAGATCGACGCTTTGAAGGCTCGGCCCGGCGTGATCCGCGAGCTGGCGTCGCTCGTGAAGGAATACTCGGGGGAGGCGCCGGTGATCGTGGCGCTGGAGACCTCCGCGGGGCCGAAGACGCTCGAGTTCGGGTCGGAGTTCCGGGTCCAGCCGGTGCCGGATTTCTTCGCCGAGGTGAAGGCCTTGCTCGGCGAAGCAGCCGTGATCTAGGCTGCCCCATGGCCGACCCGCTGGCCGCGGTTCAACGGGCCGTCGAGAGGACGAACGACCACGATCTCGAGGGCCTGCTTCGGTGCTTCGAGCCGGGCTACGTGAGCGAGCAGCCCGCGCACCCGGCACGGCGCTTCGAGGGGATCGATCAGGTGCGGAAGAACTGGGGCGCGCTGCTCGAGGCCGTGCCCGACATTCGCTGGGAGATAATCCGCACCGCCGCTGACGACGACACCGCGTGGGCCGAGGTGCAGCTGACCGGGACGAGGGCCGACGGCTCGCCCCTGGAGGAGCAGGGGGTCATCATCTTCGGTGTCGCCGACGGCAAGATCGCGTGGGCACGGTTGTACCTCGAGGAGATCGAGCAGGCCGGCGGCGACATCGACGCGACGGTCGAGCGGATGGCCGGCTCCGACCGCTGACAACATACTCCCGTCATGGCTGATTGGACGATCTCCGGCACCTACCTCGAGTTCTGCAACTGCGAGCCCGGGTGCGGGTGCAACTTCGTCGGCCGGCCGAACTCACCCGAGGGGAACTGCGAGGCGCTGCTCGGCCACCGGATCGAGCAGGGTAGCTCGGACGGGGTCGATCTCGCAGGCGCGAAGGTCGTCTGGGCGCTGTGGTGGCCCGCTGCGATCCACGAGCGCGACGGTCGTGGGCACGTGTACGTCGACTGCGAGAGTGACGAGCAGTTCGAAGCGCTGGGCCGCATCTGGCGTGGGGAGGAAGGGCACGCGTTCTTCGAGATCTTCAACTCGACGTTCGCAGAGCCTGCGGGGGTTGACCGCGCCGCTGTGGACATGACCGTTGACGGCAAGAACTCGCGCCTCTCGGTGCAGGGCGTTGGCGCCGGTCAGATGGAGCCGCTCCGGAGCCCGGTCGGCGGCGAGGAGAACACCGTGCGCATCGTCAAGGAGACCGGCTTCATCTGGAAGGACGGGGCGATCGCGACGAGCACGTTCGCGGTCGACCTGCCCGAGATGAGCTGGGACCACTCCGGGCGGCACGCGGTCTTCGCCGAGTTCGAGTACTCGAACAGCTAGCGGCTAGGCTCGCCGGGTCCTCGACCAGGGAGGTCTGGCATGTACGCGCGCGTGGCGTTCTTCGAAGACCACGACCCCGAGCAAATGGACGAGCTCGTGCGTCGATTGCAGGAGCGGTCCGAGCGTCACCCGGACGTGCTGCCCGATGCCCGGGCGTTTCTCGTGCTCGCCGACAAGGAGAACGGCAAGAGCATCGGGATCACGTTCTTCGACAGCCTCGAGGCGATCGAGGCGGCGGAGCCGAAGTTCGCGGCCTTTCCGCGCGATTACCCGGACTCGCTGAAGGGGCGGCGGTCGGGCCTCGAGGTGTACGAGGTCGGTGTGGCCGACCGGCCGGAGGCGATCTCGGGCTAGGTCTCGGTCGCGGCGGTGTCTCGCTCGATGACGCGGCGCCAGTGGATCGTGCGCAGCATGACCAGCAGGGCGATCAGGCCGATCGTCACGTTGAGCGTCACGAGCACGGCCTTCATGCCGACGCTCAGGCTGAGCAGGGCTGTGCGCGTGGCCTGGCCGCGCAGGATGTAGACGATCAGAGCCTGCTCGGTGCCGATGCCGGCGGGCGTCAGGGGGACGATCGTCGAGAGGCTCTGCGTCATCTGGACGCGGAAGACGTTGCCGGCCGTCGCGGGCACGTGGAACGCGCGGAGGAAGAAGTAGATCGACGCGAGCCGGAGGCCCCAGTCGACGAGCTGTAGCGATGCGACGCGCGTGAGGTAGTAGCGCGGCTTGCGGAGGGCCGTCACCCCCTGCGCGACGCGGCGCCCGAACCCCGCCATGCGCCTCGAGGCCAGGACTCCGAGCATGAAGCTCAGGACGATTGTTGTGGCGATGACCGCATACGCGAGGCGGGGGTGCTCGAAGAGCCAGAACCAGTCGATCGCGGGCAGGCTGCGCACGACGTTGACGCCCGGCAGGATCCCGGCCGAGATCGCCCAGATGATCAGGGCGGCCGAGAGCACGACGTCGACGAGCGTCTCGACGAGCAGGGACGAGGCGAGGGTGGGGTAGGTCGCGTCCGGAATGCGGCGCTTGACCAGAAAGAGCTTCAACGCGTCGCCTCCGCGGATCGGGATCACGGCATTCACGCCGACGCCGGCGGCGTAGGCGCCGAAGACGCTGCGCCAGCGGATGCGCGCCTGCGGGTACGCGGCGGCCAGGATGTTTCTCCACGCGCGCGAGCGCGCGGCCATCTTGGCGAGGTGGCAGAGGACGGCGAGGCTGACGAACGACCAGCTGATTGCCTGCAGGTGGTCGAAGAAGGTTTCGAACGCGTGGAGGACGTTGTCCATCGGGCCTCACTTTGGCGCTTCGCGGCGTCGGGCGCTAGGGCTTCACGGTGGCGACGCGAGGGCTCGTCTCGGTGACCGAGATTGCGCCTTCCGGGAGCGTGAAGAGCGTGTGACCGGGGCGCTTCGCGTCCGACCCGCCTTTGCCTCCGCAGGCCGCGAGCCCGAACCCGGCAAGCGCGAGTGCCACCGCAGCGATCGCAATCAGGGCCCACCGAGTCATGACTCGATTGTGCCTGTCTTCAGCGCAACCCCACCTCTAAAGGCTTGTTTTCGACGCAGCCCCCTCCCTAAGGGTGGGGTCGCTTCCCTCCGCCCTCGGCGTCGACGCTACCCGCTTCGGGCGCACGTGTCCGTGCCTCAGCTGCCGCGGTTCTGCGACTTTCGATGGACGGCGGTGCGCTGCTCGCCCGGTGGCCCGCAGCCCGAACGGCCCGCGCTCCTCGCTAGCTCGGAGTCCCGAACTGGCGGATCACGTCGAAGAGCCAGACCGCCTGAACCTCGCCGTCCACCTCGCGCGCCGCACGCTGCCGGATGCTTGCCGCCCGAACCTCGCTGGCGTCGAGCGCCTGCTGGTCGCGCCAGACCGTGACCGTCAGAGTCGCTCCGGACTCGGAGTCGACGAAGAACCAGCCGTGCTCGAGCCCGTCCAGCTCCGCGATCGTGTTCGCTGCCTCCTGGAACGCGCGCACCGTGTCGTCGCACCGCTCCGGCGGCACCTGGTAGCGAGCGACCCGGGCCAGCATCGCGCCTGAGCGTACCGCAGCACGGCCGGATCCGCCGGACCCCGCTGGAACCCGAGGCCCACCTGCGGTGTAGTACGCGCAGTGGCGGGCCGGCCACCTACAGAGGCAGAGCTCGTCGAACGAGCAAAGAACGGCGATACCAGCGCCTACGAGGAGCTCGTGACCGCATACCAGGGAATTGCGTTCCGCACCGCCTACCTGTTCGCCGGCAACGCCGCCGACGCGGAGGAGGCCGCGCAGGACGGCTTCGTCAAGGCCTACCGCGCGCTCGCGCGCTTCCGATCGGGCGAGCCGTTCCGCCCCTGGCTGTTACAGATCGTCGCCAACGAAGCGCGCAACCGCCGCCGATCCGCCGGCCGGCGCGCGCGCCTCTTCCTCCGGGCGGCCGAGGAGCGCGAAAGCTCGGGGGGCGCGGCCCCGTCCCCCGAGGACACCGTGCTCTCGGCCGAGCGACGGGACGAGTTGCTCGCCGCGCTCGATCGACTGCGCGAGGAGGACCAGCTGGTGATCTCCTGCCGCTACTTCCTCGACCTCTCGGAGCAGGAGACGGCGGCCGCGCTCGGGTGGCGGCTCGGAACCGTGAAGTCGCGCCTCTCGCGCGCGCTCGACCGCCTGCGCGAGCAGATCGGAGAGACCGATGGCTGAGCTCGAGCGAGATCTACGCACGCTCGGCCGCCGGCTCGAGTTCCCGCCGACGCCGGACCTCGGAGCGCGCGTCCGGGAGCGCGTCGAGGGCGCACCCGAGCGTCGGTGGCCCGAATGGTCGCGGCGGCGCATCGCCGGCCTCGCGCTCGCGGCGGCGCTCGTGGCCGCGCTCGGAGCCACCTTCGCCGTGCCCGAGGCGCGCACGGCGATTCTGCGCTGGCTCGGCCTCTCAGGCGTGCGGATCCGCCATGTGGACTCTCTGCCGCCGACGCGCACAGAGGGGAAGCTCGTGCTGCTGCTCGGAGAGCGGGTCAGTCTCGGCGAGGCGCGCCGCCGCGCGGCCTACCGCATCCGCGTGCCGGGGAAGGCTCCCCGCCCCGACGCCGTCTTCCTCGAGAAGACGTTCCCAGGCGGGCTGGTCTCGTTCGTCTACGGCCGGCTCTCGAAGCCGCGACTGCTGATGATGCAGTTCCAGGGGACGAGCGGCCCGTACATCGAAAAGCTTCTCTACGCCAAGACGAAAGTCGAGAACGTCTCGGTCGACGGTGCGCCTGGGTACTGGATCAGCGGCGCCCCGCACGAGCTGCACTTCCTGGGGCGGTACGGCGAGGACGAGCTCGTGCCGCGGCGACTGGCCGGGAACACGCTGCTCTGGGAGCGCGATGCCTTGACCTTCAGGCTCGAAGGCCGGCTGACCAAGGACGAGGCGGTTGCGATCGCGCGCTCGGTGCACTGACCGGAACCGATCCCATGTCTCCGGTGTAGAGACCGAAACGAAGGAGGCACGATGCGCCGAACAATCGTCCTGTTGCTCACCGCCCTTGCGACGCTCGCCCTGATCCCGGCCGCCGCGGCCAAGGGCGACGCCAAGATCCAGGTCAGCCCGGTTCCGAAGAACCTGAAGCCCGGCAAGCCGTGGAACGCGACGCTCACGCTGCTGATCGAGGGCAATAGCCCTTGGGACATCACCGGCGTTGCGCCGGCGCTCCAGCTGCGCAACCCGAAGACCGGCAAGACCGAGATCTTCTATGGGAGGCAGACGAGTCGGACCGGCGTCTACCGCGCCAAGGTCGTCTTCCCGTCGAAGGCGAAGTACGAGCTCACCGCCTGGGTCGATTCCAACAACCCTCAGTTCCCGAGCAACCGCTTCGAGGTGGCGGTCGGCGCCGCAGCGAGTGACGGGACCGGCTGGGTTCTGCCGCTGCTCGGCGCCCTTGCGCTCGCGGGCGCCGCGGGACTGACGGCGATTCTGATCGTGAGGATTCGCCGCCGCACCGAGGGCCTCGCACCCGCCGAGCAGAGCTAGCGCCGGCAAGATCCGTTCTTCAGATCCCCCTTCGTGGGGAGAACCGAGCCTTCTGTTCCGCCGAATACAAGTGCATGACTGCGGCGGAAACAAGGGTTCCTACAGATACCGAGCTCGAACGGGTGGAACAGTGGCGCGCCCAGGAGCTCGAGCGTGCCGGGTACGGCGTGCGCGCGGCGGGTCAGATCGCGGCCCGGCACGACGTCGATCTGCACCTCGCGATCGCGCTGCTCAAGCAGGGCTGCTCGCCCGAGCTCGCGTTGTCGATCCTGCTGTAGGAAGCAGGGTCTTGCCGGGGGCGTGCAGAATGCCTCCCCGTGCTAGCCCTGCTCGCGTCCATCCCGTCGCCTAGCAGCGGCACGTTCGACATCTTCGGCCGCGCGATTCACATGTACGGCCTGATGCTGCTGCTCGCGATCGTCGCGTGTATCGCGCTCACCTGGTATCGCTGGAAGAACTGGGGCGGCGATCCGGATCTCGTGCTGCGCGTCGCCGTCTGGGGTGTTGCCGCGGGGATCATCGGCGCCCGCGCATATCACGACGTCACCAGCTGGAACGAGGTGCCCAAGAAGTGGTGGGGGCCCTTCGCGGTGTGGGAAGGCGGGCTCGGCGTGTGGGGAGGGATCCTGCTCGGGACGCTCGTCGGCGCGTTCATCGTCCGCCGCTCGGGGGCCTCGGTGCGCCTGTTCCTCGACGCCGCGGCGCCAGGGCTTCTGCTGGCCCAGGGCATCGGCCGCTGGGGGAACTGGTGGAACCAGGAGCTGTACGGCAAGCCGACCGACCTGTCCTGGGGCGTCGAGATCGACTTCGTACACCGGGTGCCTGGCTACGAGCAGTACTCGACGTTCCACCCGACCTTCCTGTACGAGTTCGTCTACGACGTCGTCGGCGCGGGAATCCTGCTCGCGGTCGGGCGGTTCTTCCGCATCCGGCCGCCTGGGTTGTTCGCGCTCTACGTCTCCTACTACTGCGTCGGGCGGTTCTTCGAGGAACTGCTGCGCATCGACCCGGCACACGAGTTCCTCGGCCTACGCCTGAACGCCTGGGTCTCGATCGTCGTCTTCGTCATCTCGACCGCCTTCTTCATCTGGTGGCAGTTCATCCGTGACCCGGAGCCGGGCGAGCCGGCGGCGACGCCCTCTCAGCGCAAGGCACCCGAGGGGCCCGCGATGGCGATCCCCAAGGGCCGCGTCCGGTAGTCCGGCTAGGTTTCGGCCCGTGCTGGTGCGCGAGCTCGAGCTTGACCTCGACGCGTTCGAGGGCCCGTTCGACCTGCTGCTGACGCTCGTCCTCAAAGAGGAGGTCGAGTTGGCGGAGGTCGACGTGGCCGAGATCGTGCTCGCGTTCGTCGGGCGCTTGGAGGAGCAGGGCCGGCTTGACCTCGAGGCCTGCGGCGAGTTCTTGGTGCTGGTTGCGGCGCTGCTCGAGCTGAAGGCCCGGGGACTGTTCCCGGAGGAGGACGCCGAGCTGTCGGAGCTCGAGCCAGAGGAGGCTGCGGAGGAGCTGGCGCGCCGCCTGGCCGAGTACCGGCGCGCGAAGGAAGCGGCCGCCTGGCTGGCGGAGCGGCTCGAGGAGGAATCGGACCGGTTCTTCCGGCTCGGGCCCGCGCCCCTGGCGCCGCGGATGGAGCGGCGGCTCGCGCCGCAGGATCCCGACTCGCTCGCTGCCGCGCTGCGCGCGCTCGCAGTCGAGCCGCCGTCGGTCTCGCTGGCGCACATGGAGCTCCGCTTCCCGCCTGTGGGCCAGTTCCTGGAGCGGTTCCGCGCGCTGCTGGCGAAGCGGCGCCGGTTCGACTTCGAGTCCGAGTTGACCGGGCTCTCGCGCGTGGAGCAGGCGGTTGCATTCCTCGCGCTGCTCGAGCTGCGCAAAGCCGGGGAGGTCGCTCTGGATCAGGCTCGTCCCTTCGCTCCAATCAGGATTTCGCGCTCCGGCGCCGAAAGGAGTGAGCCGTGGATCGCCCGCTCCGCCTGATCACTGCCAATCCGGTCGACCGGCTCGCACACACGCTCGAGGCGCTGCTCGTCGTGGCGTCGACGCCGCTGTCGGTGGACGACCTTGCCACGGCCGCCAACGAGGACTCCGAGCGCGTCGAGACCGCGGTCGGTCTCCTACGCGACCGCTACAGCGAAGGCCGCAGCGGCATCGTGCTCGAGCAGGTGGCCGGCGGGTACGCATTCCGAGCTTCGCGCGACTCGGCGGAGGCGTGCGCGCGTATGTTCGAGCGCCCGGTCGAGCGCGGGCTCTCGCAGCCGGCTTTGGAGACGCTGGCAATCGTGGCGTATCTCGGGCCGTGCACGCGGCCGGACGTGGCGCGGATCCGCGGCGTCGCGGCCGACTCAGTGATTGCAGGGTTGGTCGAACGCGGGCTGATCGCGGAGGCCGGTCGCGAAGACGGCCTCGGCGGCGCGGTGCGCTATCGCGTCACGCCGTTGTTCGAGCGCGTGTTCGGCCTGGAGTCGCTGTCGGCGCTCCCGCGGCTGGACGACCTCGGCGACGGCACGGCCGAGCTGCGCGAGCGGCTCGAGGCCGTCGCCGAGGAGCGGACCGCCTAAAGCTTGCGGATGATCGCTTCGGCCTCGTCGCGCGTGAACGCGCGCAGCGTCTCGGTGTTCTCCGCGCCGTGGCGCTGGAGCTTCATCAGGATCTCGGCGGCGGTCTCGTCGTCGGGCGCCTCGAAGATCTCGACGACGTCGTAGCGGCCAAGCGTGACGTAGACGCCGACGAGTTTGCCGCCGGCGTCCTCGATCGCGCGCTCGCCGTCCTCGACACGCTCGCGCCAGGCCGGGAGCCCGGCGACGCCGGAAGTCGTCCAGCGCATGAGCGTCACGTAGTGCGGCACGCTGCCGCTAGCGTTTCACACGGCGGAGCTTGTGCGTCCGGAAGCTGCGGTTGGCCCCGTAATGGACGCCGTCAGCGTTCTCGACGACCAGGCGATACGCGTAGCGCGCGCCCGGGCGCAGCCGCTTTAGCTTCGCGGCCACGAACTGCGCCTCTAGGCCGGCGGCGAGGGAGCGCGGTTTCGTGAAGCGCCCGTACTCGCGCGTGCGGCCGTACTCAAACCAGTAGCGGGCCTCGCCGGCGCCGGCGTCGACGATTCCGCCCAGCGTGGCCGTGCGCGTGCCGACTGCGAGCGGCGTCCCGGTCAGCGGTGCCGCGGCTGGGAGCGGCGCGCCGGGGGCGGCGCCGTTCAGGCCAAAGGCGGATAGTCGGGCACTGCTGCTGTGCCGAAACTGCTGTCGGGCGTGCCGTCGGCGTTGTAGCGGACGAGTGCGAAGTCGTTGTTGTTCACGCCCCTGCTGACCCCGGCCGCGACCAGCTTGCCGTCCGGCTGGCGTGCCAACGCAAAGGCTTGATCGGCTGACGCACCGATCGGCGTCGTTACCGTTCCGACTCCGCTCGGGCCGAACGTCGGATCCAGGTCGCCGGGCGCTGCCGGTGCCGAGCCGGCGCCGAGTACAAGGAGAGCCGTGAAAATCGAGGCAGCCGCCAGAGATCGACCAAGCACCGACAAGAGGCGCAGCGTTGTCATGCGACGAACCTCTCACGGCAACTCCGGGCTCGCATCGGGTGTTTCCCTATGTTTTGGCGAAGTGCGCCTGAACGCGTATCTCGCCCGGGCCGGCGTCGCCTCTCGCCGTAAGGCCGACGAGCTGATCAAGGCCGGCCGCGTGCGCGTGAATGGGGAACCCGGCGAGCTGAACACGTTTGTTGGGCCGCGCGACCTGGTCGAGCTCGACGGCCAGCCGCTCGAGCGCCAGCAGCTTGCTTACGTGCTCCTGCACAAGCCGGCCGGGGTCGTGACCACTGCGTCCGACCCGCACGGCCGGCCCACTGTCGTCGATCTCGTGGAGCACGAGTCGCGCGTCGTTCCGGTCGGCCGCCTCGACGCCGACACGACCGGAGCACTCCTGCTGACGAACGACGGCGAGCTGGCGCACCGGCTGGCGCATCCCCGGTACGAGGTGGAGAAGGTCTACGAGGCCGAGGTCGAGGGTCGGCCTTCGGACGGAGCCCTGCGGAGGCTAGAAGGCGGCGTCGAGCTCGACGACGGTCGCACCGCGCCCGCGCGCGCCCGGCTGCTGGGCCCGAACCGCGTCGAGCTGGCGATCCACGAGGGCCGCAAGCACCAGGTCAAGCGCATGCTCGAAGCAGTCGGCCATCCGGTCGTCCGCTTACACCGCCCGCGCTACGCGGGCCTGACGCTAGATGGCCTCGACCCGGGGCGCTGGCGCTCGCTCACGCCAGAGGAGATTCAGCGGTTGAGGCAGGGCTAGCCGGGGTTACGGGCTCAGCCGGAACGGCGGGTATTCGTCGGTCACCAGGATGAGCGCGTAACCGGTTACGCGGTTGGTCCAGCGGAAGACTCCGAGGACAAAGTCGAAGAGGCCGCGTGGGTAGCGGCCGGTGAAGAGGATCGCGAACCAAGCGATGATCACTGACACCACGGCCGCGATCCAGAGGAAGAAAAGCACGATGTAGTGGGGGATCACGGCCAGCCACTTCACGAGTGGCAGCCAACGGTTGAGTTCCTGCTTCGCGTCCGGGTAGGGGAAGTCGAGCGCGACCGACTGCTGCTCGTCCGTCGACGGGTAGCTGTCGTCCATCAGGGCGAGATAGACGCCGATCCGGTTCGAAAACCTGAGCAGCTCGAGGTTCCAGTCGAACCACCAGCGGGGGTACTTCTGCCGGAACACAATCATCAGGAGGGGCGCTAGGAACAGCAGCCCGCCGGTCCCGCCGGCGATCATCCAGCCTTGATTGCCGCTCGCGTAGGTGCTGTTGTCGCCGACGATGCTGGCGGCGACAACCAGGATCGGGATTGCGACGATCAACCTGAACGCGGTGGTCAGGCGATTGAGCTCGCGATCGGGGTACGCCACCGAGAACCGCACCGGATAGGCCGGCTCGCCTGTCATGTGGCTGCTTGACTCCATAGCTACTCCACCTCCAGTCGCTCGAAGCACCGCGGCCCTTGAGCAGGCCGGGTATCACCCCGGGAACGTAAACAACGAATCGACTCGGCGCCGGGGACGGCGTGTTCGGTTCGGCCGGAATTTCGGTCCCGGCGCTGAACCGGATCATCGCCAAGCCCTAGTGCGGTAGAGAGATAAACGAACGACCGAGAGGGCGGCGCGAGCCGCCCTCTCGGTCTTGGACCTCTACCGAGGCCGGTGTGTTTCCTACGTGCCCGGGATCTTGACCAGCAGGAGCTGGCCCGACTCGCGCGCGTTGTACGGTGGCGTGGGGTTGATCTGCTTGTCGATCTCCCAGCCGTGTGCCTGGACGTCGATGAGGAACGTGCCCTCGCCGAAGGCGTCCGAGGCGTCGACGATGCCACTGGACTCCCAGTTCCCGAGCCTCTGGCCCGTCGGGTCGGAGCTCTGGTCGACTTTGAGGACGACGTCAGGCGCCGCCCCCGTGTTCAGGTTGAACCGCCAGACGCGGGCCGACGTCTTACCGGGCCCTTCTGGCAGCGAGTACTGGTTGTGCGAGCCTGGATCCTCGGTGACGAGGAGTGCGTTCTCCGTCGTCTCGAGGTTGTCCGGCTGGTGCGTGATGGCGGCGTTGCCGTAGCCACCGAGGTCGAAGTTCCCGTGGGGCAGGATCGAGAGACTCGTGACCACGAGCTTGTTCCGCTTGTCGAGTACGAGCTTGAAGATCCGGCCGTTCGGGTACGGCCCGGTCGCCGTTGAGCCGCGGCGGAGCCGGCCGGTCGTCGCATCCGGAATCGCCCTCGGCTCGCCGGTGTCGGCGAGGTAGACGACGTTCGGGTGCTCCCGGTCGTAGGCGATGTCCTCGATCCGGATGAACTGGAACACGTTGTTCGCGTTGCTCCAGGACTCGAGCACCCACTGCGGGCCGTCGGGAATGAGGCCCGGGGGCGCCGCGTATCCGAAGTCCGAAGACCTGACTTCGCTGCCGTCGGGCTTCTTGCCGGTCGCGATCATCCGCGGCACCTCGATGAAGTGCCCGGAGACCGAGTTGCTCGACGTGAGGTCGCCGTAGTCGTTGATTGCCGGGTCGTCCGGCACGAGCGCGTACAGCTTTCCGTTGTCATTCCAGACGTTCCTGCCGCTCGTGGCGTTGTACAGATAGAGCTGCGAGCCAGGGGCGTCGAACGTGTCGTCGCCAGACAGGACGACGGGCTGGCCGTATCCCGGCACCGCGACCGCGTTCTCGTGGTTGTGGCGGCCCATCCCGTAGATCGAGCGGTAGGCACCGGTCTTGACGTCGTACGCGACGACGACACCGGTCTGCTCGGCGCCAGGCGCAAACGGCGTCGCGGGCCAGGCCGGGCCAGTCCGGTTCACCCAGTCCCTCGCCTCCTCGCCGATCAAGAGGAGGTCTCGCTCGAAACCCTGCTCGTCGCCGACCAGGAAGTTCGAGCAAAAGCGCTGGTAATTCGCGCCGTCCGGGATCACGAAGCTTCCGGAAACCGTTCCCCCCGTCCTGCGATCGAGCGAGAGCTTGCTGACCATTGCATTCGTGAAGTCGGCTCGAGCTGTCGGTCCGGTCAGCGGGAACGGTACGAGCGACGTCTCGTGGTTGACGTAGACGTCAACGCGCCTGTTCGTGTCCTGGTTAACCGCGATCCCGTCCGGGATCGATTCGAAGCGATAGCCACCCACGGTGTCGCCCACCGTCAGTAGCGGCTGGACCGTCACGCCCGGCGCGACGGGTGCGAGCATCGCCGGCTTCGCCGTCACGAACCCGCCGTGGCTCGGACTGGCGCTCGCCGTCCCCAACGTGGCGGCGGCGACCGCGACGGCGGCGACCGCGAATCCGAGCGCGCGTCGTCGCCTTGCTGTTTTTGTTCTCATTTGCCCTCCCCGACCTATGTGTCGCAAGCCGTAGTGCTTGCGGAGCGCGCCTAGTCTACGCCTGGGTCCGTTCTAGTCTTCGCGAAACCCATGCGCTCGTACATCTGAGCGAGTGTGGGCGCAGACGCTTCGTGGGCCTTGTCCGCGCCCTGGGCGAGTAGCCGTTCCAGCTCGGCCGGGTCGGCGCGCAGCTGCTCGTAGCGCTGCCGGATGGGGTCGAGCAGCTCGACGACCGCCTCGGCAACGTCGGACTTGAACTGGCCGTAGCCGCCGCTGTCGTAGCGGGCCTCGAGCTGCGGGATCGTTTCCCCGCTGGCCACCGACATCATCTCCAGCAGGTTGGAGATACCGGGCTTGTCGTCCGGCGAGTAGCGGACCTCGGAGCCCGAGTCCGTGACGGCGCTCTTGACCTTCTTCTGGATGACTTCCGGTGGATCGGCGATCAGCACGGTTCCCTGCTCCGTGCCGCCGGTGGTGGACATCTTCTTGGCCGGCTCCTGGAGATCCATGATCCTCGCGCCCGTCTCGGGGAACTGTCCTTCCGGGAGCTTGAACGTCTCGCCGAAGCGCGTGTTGAAGCGCTCCGCGATGTCGCGGGTGAGCTCGAGGTGCTGGCGCTGGTCGTCGCCGATCGGGACGACGTCGGTCTGGTAGAGCAGGATGTCGCCGGCCATCAGCACCGGGTAGGTGAAGAGGCCTGCGCTGACGAAGTCGCCGAGCTCGCGCTTCTCCTTGAATTGGGTCATCCGCCCGAGCTGGCCGTAGCTCGTGACGGCGCTCAACAGCCAAGCCGCCTCGGGATGGGCGGTCACATGGCTCTGGACGAAGACGGTCGAGCGGTCGGGGTCGAGGCCGACGGCGAACAGCATCGCGGCCAGATCGAGCGTTGAGCTGCGCAGCTCCTCCAGCTCGTAGTCGGTCGTGATCGAGTGCAGGTCGACGACGCAGAAGAACCCCTCGCCCTGCTCCTGCGTGGCGACGTACTGGCGGAAACCTCCGCTGTAGTTGCCGAAGTGTTTGTCGCCCGTGGGCTGGATGCCGCTGAAGATCCGCATTCTTGTCTCAAGTATCGCAACTACATTTCGAGGTGCTATGGCCGTAAACGGATCACCAGAGCTGCTGATCGTGATGGGCGCCTCCGCGACCGCGGATCAGACCGAGCACGTGCTCGCGCGGCTCCAGGAAGCGGGCGTCACGGCTCGCGTCTCGCGTGGCCGTGAGGCGACCGTGATCGGCGCGATCGGTGAGCGCGAGCTGCTCGCGACGCTGCCGCTCGAGGGCTACCCGGGCGTCGAGCAGGTGGTGCCGATCTTGAAGCCGTACAAGCTGGTCGCGCGAGAGGTCTCTCCCGACCCGACCGTGATCGAGGTGGACGGGCGGAAAATCGGGGACGAATTCTTCGGGCTGATCGCCGGGCCGTGCACCGTCGAGACTCGCGAGCAGACGCTCGAGACGGCGCGCGCGGTCGCGGACGCGGGAGCGACGATGCTCCGCGGCGGCGCGTTCAAGCCCCGCACCTCTCCGTACACCTTCCAGGGCCTCGGCGACACTGCGCTGGAGATCCTGCGCGAGGCGCGCGAGGAGACCGGGCTGCCGGTGGTCACGGAGCTGATGGACCCGCGACACGTCGAGGCGGTGCTCGGGGTGGCCGACGTGATCCAGATCGGCGCGCGGAACATGCAGAACTTCCTGCTGCTGGCGGAGGTCGGCCGGACGGACAAGCCGGTGCTGCTGAAGCGGGCGGCGTCTGCGTCCGTGGAGGAGCTGCTGATGGCGGCCGAGTACGTCGCGAAGGAGGGGAACGACCGGATCATCCTCTGCGAGCGCGGGATCAGGACGTTCGAGACCTCGACGCGTTACACGCTCGACCTCGGCTCGGTTGCTGTGCTGAAGCACGAGACGCACCTGCCCGTGATCGTCGATCCCTCGCACGCGGCGGGGCGGCGGGACCTGGTGCTGCCGCTCGCTCGCGCGGCTGCGGCCGTCGGTGCGGACGGGATCATCGTGGAGGCGCACCCGCGCCCCGAGGAGGCCCTGTGCGACGGGCCGCAGCAGATCCCGACGGCGGAGTTCGGCGAGTTCGCCCGCGAGATCGTCGGCATCGTCGAGCTGATGGGCAAGCACGTCGGCTAGGGAAGGGCCATGGCCGCAGCCCCCAAGATGCATGCCGACGAGATCGACACCGACGCCGCGCTCGTGCGTCGCCTGCTGGCCGGGCAGTTCCCGCACTGGGCCGATCTGGCGATCGATCAGGTCGAGTCGTACGGGACCGATCACGACATCTACCGTCTCGGCGATCACCTCGCCGCCCGGCTGCCGCGGATCGACTGGGCCACTCACCAGGCGGCGAAGGAGGCGGAGTGGCTCCCGAAACTCGGGCCGCACCTGCCGCTCGCGGTTTCCGTGCAATTGGCGATTGGGCAGCCCGCCGAGGGCTATCCCTACGAATGGTCCGTCTACAAGTGGTTGCCAGGCGAGAACGCCAACGCGACGATCGACGATCTGGATCAGGCGGCCGTCGATCTCGCTGCGTTCGTGAACGCGCTGCGCCAGGTCGACGCGACCGGCGCACATCCGCGTCCGCCTCGTAGTCGAGGCGCACCACTCGCGGAACTGGACGAGCAGGTCCGTCAGTCGATCGCACAACTCGGCGACCGAATCGACGGCGATGCCACCCTCCTCTCATGGGAGGAGTCGCTCGACGCTTCGGCATGGGCCGGCGAGGAGGTCTGGGTGCATGGCGACCTGCTCCCGGTCAACCTGCTGGTCGTCGACGGCCGCCTGTCGGGGGTCATCGACTTCGGTTGCCTCAACGTAGGCGATCCCGCTTGTGACCTGCAGCCTGCCTGGAACGTCTTCGCAGGTGACAGTCGCACGCGGTATCGAGCCGAACTAAAGGTCGACGATGCGTCATGGTTGCGTGGGCGCGGCTGGGCGCTCTGCCAGGCCGTGGTGGCGCTGCCGTATTACTGGAACACCAACCCCGGGATGATCCGCCAGGCCTCACAAGCGCTGGCGCAAGTCCTTGCCGACCGCTACCCCTGATGCGGTTCGGAGCGGAGC
>JALYTD010000051.1 GCA_030854475.1 Actinomycetota bacterium | reverse complement strand
GGGGGAGGTCGTCCTCGGAGCTTCCCCTCCGGCCCGCCGACTTTGTCGGCGGGCCGGTCGGGCTGAGACGGCCGCACGGGCAGAGCCCGCATGGCCTCTACGGTCGGCGCCGCCAAGTCGGCGCCTTAGCGGCCCGCCGGATCCTTCAGCGCCGTTGGGCGTTCGTTAGATTGCCTGCAAATCGGGAAGAGGGGGAGGCTGATGGCGACTCGGGTTGGGATTAACGGATTTGGGCGGATTGGACGGAACTTCTTTCGGGCGCACATGAAGCGTGTGGGGGACTTCGAGGTGGTCGGTGCGAACGATCTCGGGGACGCGAAGACCATGGGGCACCTGCTCAAGCACGACTCCGTCTTGGGGAGGTTGGACGAGGACGTCGAGGCGACTGACGACAAGATTCTCGTTGGCGACCATGAGCTTCAGCTCTTCTCCGAGCGTGAGCCGAAGAACTTGCCTTGGGGGGACATCGGCGTCGATATCGTGATCGAGTCGACCGGCTTCTTTACCGACCGCGAGGGGGCGATGGGGCACATCGACGCCGGGGCCTCGAAGGTCGTCATTTCCGCTCCGGCGAAGGACCCTGACGTGACGATCGTGCTCGGCGTGAACGACGACCATTACGACCCCGAGGCTCACCGGATCGTGTCGAACGCCTCGTGCACGACCAACTGCGTCGCGCCGATGGCGAAGATCCTCCACGACGCGTTCACGATCGAGTCGGGGTTCATGACGACCGTCCACGCGTACACGGCCGACCAGCGGCTCCACGACATGCCTCACGAGGATCTCCGACGCGCACGGGCCGCCGCGCTCAATCTCATTCCGACGTCGACCGGCGCTGCCAAGGCGATCGGCCTCGTCATGCCCGACCTCCAGGGCAAGGTTGACGGCATGGCCATGCGAGCGCCGGTGCCGGACGGCTCTGTGGTCGATCTGGTGGTGATGGTCTCGCGCGAGACCACCGTCGAGGAGGTCAACGAGGCGTTCCGGGCCGGAGCCGAGAAAGGTTCGCTGGAGCCCTACCTCGAATACAGCGACGAGCCACTGGTCTCCACCGACGTCGTCCACTCGCCCATGTCGTGCACCTTCGACAGCGGCCTGACGATGGTCCATGGAAAGACGGTCAAGGTGTTCGGCTGGTACGACAACGAGTGGGGCTACAGCTGCCGCCTCGTCGACCTCGTCTCGAAGATGGGCGCCACGCTGCCCCAGGCGAAAGCCGCCGCAGCCGCCACATAGCGTGCGCAGGCCTCGCTCCGTTCGCGACGCCGATGTCGCCGGCAGGCGCGTGCTCGTGCGCTCCGATCTGAACGTCCCGCTCGAGGACGGCCGGATCGCCGACGACACGCGCATCAAGGCCTCGCTGCCGACGTTGCAGCTGCTCCTCGAGCGCGAAGCGGCAGAGGTACGCGTTTGCTCTCACCTCGGACGGCCGAAGGGGCCCGACCCGCAGTTCGACATCAAGCCGGTCGCCGAGAGGTTGCGCGAGTTGCTCCCCGAGGAGCGACTTCTTGTGCTCCAAAACACAAGATTCAACCCCGGAGAGACGGCCAACGACCCGGAGTTCGCCCGGGAGCTCACCGACGGCTCGGAGCTCTTCGTCAACGACGCCTTCGGCTCCGCGCACCGCGCGCACGCCTCGACTGTCGGCGTCGCCCAGCTGCTGCCGGCGTACGCGGGCCTGCTGCTGGAGCGGGAGCTCGAGGAGCTCGGCAAGCTCCTGCGCGACGACGTCGAGCACCCGTTCGTGCTGATCTCGGGCGGAGCGAAGGTCGAAGACAAGCTCGGCGTGCTGCGCAACCTCGGCCGCAAGGCCGACTACGTCTTGATCGGCGGCAAGATGGCCGAGGAGCTGCGTGGGCAGAGCCCGCTCGACTTCCCGGTCGAGCTACCAGTCGACGTGATCGGGGCCTCCGAGTTTGCGGAGGACGCCGAGAGCGACCTGTTCCCCTATGACGGCCTGCCTGATAGCTGGCTCGGGCTGGACATCGGCCCGGAGACGCGCAAGCGCTTCGCCGAGCGGATCGCCAAGGCAAAGACGATCTTCTGGAACGGGCCGATGGGCGTGTTCGAGTGGCCGAAGTTCGCGGAAGGTACGAAAGCGGTGGCCGAGGCGGTTGCCGCAGCGGACGCATTCTCGGTCGTCGGCGGTGCCGACTCGATCCGAGCTCTGAACGAGCTCGGGCTCACGTACAAGGTCTCATGGGCGTCCACCGGCGGCGGGGCGGCGCTGGAGTTCCTCGAGGGCAAAGAGCTGCCCGGCGTCGTGGCAATTCCGTCCGCGTGACGATCGACGTCGAGCGAGCGCGGCGGGAGACGCCGGGGGTCGAGCACGTCGTCCACCTGAACAACGCGGGCTCGTCGCTGCCGCCGCACCCAGTGCTCGACGCGGTCGTCGGGCACCTCGAGCTCGAGGCGCAGATCGGCGGTTATGAGGCCCACGCCGAGAACGAGGCGGCGATCGAGCGCTTTTACGACGCGACCGCGCAGCTGATCGGTGCGCGGCGCGACGAGATCGCCTTCGCCTCCAGCGCCACCCGGGCGTGGGACATGGCCTTCTACGCGTTCAGGTTCGAGCCGGGCGACCGGATCCTGACCGCGGTGGCCGAGTACGTGAGCAACTACATCGCGTACCTGCAGGTGGCGGCGCGGACGGGCGCAGAGATCGTCCCGGTCCCGAACGACGAACACGGCCAGGTCTCGGTCGAGGCCCTGCGCGAGCTCGTCGACGAGCGCGTGAAGCTGATCACGATCACGCACGTGCCGACGAGCGGCGGTCTCGTCAACCCGGCAGCGGAGATCGGTGCGGTCGCGAAAGAGCACGGGATCCCGTATCTGCTCGACGCCTGCCAGTCGGTCGGCCAGATGCCTGTCGACGTCGATGCGATCGGGTGCGACTTGCTCTCGGCGACCGGCCGGAAATTCCTACGCGGGCCGCGCGGCACCGGGTTCTTGTACGTGCGCTCCGAGCTGCTCGACCGCCTGGAGCCGCCGTTCCTGGACATGCGCGCCGCGGACTGGGTCGAGCCGGATCGCTACGAGCTGCGGTCCGACGCGCTGCGGTTTGAGGAGTGGGAGCAGGCCTACGCGACGAAGGCCGGCCTCGCGGCAGCGGTCGACTACGCGCTCGGCTGGAGCGTCGACGCGACCTGGGAGCGCGTGCACGCGCTAGGTGAGCGCCTGCGCGCTCAACTCGATGAGCTCGACCGCGTCAGCGTCCACGATGCGGGCCGAGAGCGTTGTGGAATCGTCACGTTCTCGGTCGAGGGCGCCGGTGCCGCGGCGGTCAAGAAAGCACTCGCGCGCGAGCGCATCAACGTGACCGTGTCGGAGCCGTACTCGACGCTGCTCGACTTCCGTGAGCGCGAGCTGCCCGACTTGGTTCGCGCCTCCGTCCACTACTACAACACCGAGGACGAGCTCGACCTCCTCGTCGAATCCGTCAGAATCGCCGCCCTGTGCTGATCGCCGGCAACTGGAAGATGTACAAGGGGCCGGGGGAGACGCGGGCCTTCCTCGACGAGTTCGACCCACCGCCAGGCCCCGAGGTGGTGATCTGTCCGCCGTTCGGCTCCCTTGGAGCAGCGGTGGAAAGCGGCCGCACGATCTTCGCGCAGAACGTCCACTGGGAAGACGAAGGGGCGTTCACAGGCGAGGTCTCTGCGCCGATCCTGCTCGAGCTCGGCGTCGCGGGCTCGATCGTCGGCCACTCCGAGCGCAGGCAGTACTTTGGCGAAACGGACGAGACGGTGTGGATGCGGACCGAGCATGCGCTCGCCAGGGGTCTGCGCGTGATCGCCTGCGTGGGCGAGCTGGAGGCGGAGCGCGAGGGCGGCGAGACGGAGGACGTGCTCAGGCGGCAGGTCTCCGTGCTTTCGGCTCATGAGAACCTCGTCGTCGCCTACGAGCCCGTGTGGGCGATCGGAACCGGTAAGACGGCGACGCCGGAGATCGCCCAGGAGGCGCACGCGTTCGTGAAGTCCCTGCTCGACGTGCCGGTGCTCTACGGCGGCTCGGTCAAGCCCGACAACGCCGAAGAACTGCTGAGCCAGCCCGCGATCGACGGCGCCCTGGTCGGCGGCGCGTCGCTCGAGGTCGACTCGTTCACAGCGATTTGCCAGGCAGCAGCAACTATCCGCTCGTAGCCCTCGTCGTCCTCGACGGCTGGGGGTATGCGCCGCCCGGCCCGGGGAACGCGATCGAGCTGGCGGAGACCCCGGTGTTCGACAGGCTTCGGGCGACCTACCCGCACGCGACGCTCGACGCGTCGGGGGAAGCGGTCGGCCTGCCGCCGGGGCAGATGGGCAACTCCGAGGTGGGCCACCTGACGATCGGCGCCGGGCGCGTGCTCGACCAGGACCTCCAGCGCATCAACCGCGCAATCGCCGACGGCTCGCTCTTCGAGAGCCCGGCGCTGGCCGGCGCCTTCGAACGAGCCCGTCTGCAGGGCACGAACGTGCACCTGCTCGGCCTCGTCTCGTACGGAGGCGTCCATTCGCACATCGACCACCTGCGCGCGCTGCTCGAGCTCGCGGAGCGCAAGGGCATGGGTGACCGCACCTGGATCCACGCGTTCACGGACGGGCGGGACGTCTCGCCTCAGGCGGCGATCCACGACCTCGCGGAGCTGCCGGTCGACAAGATCGCCACTGTCTGCGGGCGGTACTACGCAATGGACCGCGACCAGCACTGGGAGCGAACGGACCGCGCCTTCGAAGCCATCGTCCGCGGACCCGGTGCACCAATAGGTCCGCTCGAGGCAGTGCAGGCGAGCTATGAGCGCGGGATCACCGACGAGTTCATCGAGCCGATCGCGATCGACGGCAGGCCGCGCCTTGGCCCGGGCGACACGACGATCCTCTTCAACTTCCGCCCCGACAGAGCACGCCAATTAGCGATCAAGCTTTTGGATGCCGGGTTCGATCTAACGACCATGACGCGGTACCGCCGAGATCTCGACTGCCTGGTGGCCTTCGAGGAGCAGGAGGTGTGCGAGACGGTGGCGGAGGTCCTGTCAGAGCACGGCGCCCGTCAGCTGCACGTCGCGGAGACCGAGAAGTACGCGCACGTCACCTACTTCTTCAACGGAGGCAAGGAAGAGGAGTGGCCGGGCGAGCAGAGGATCCTCGTGCCGTCGCCGCGGGAGGTGGGGACCTACGATCAGAAGCCGGAGATGTCGGCCCGCGAAGTGGCAGACCGCTTTGCCGACGAGATCGGCAAGGGTTATGCCTTCGGAATCGTCAACTTCGCGAACCCCGACATGGTCGGCCACACCGGCGTGATTCCTGCGGTCGTAAAGGCGGTCGAGACGACCGATACCTGCCTCGCCACCGTTGTCGAAGCGGTTTCGCGTGCCGGGGGCGTCTCGCTCGTTACGGCCGACCATGGAAATGCCGAGCAAATGCTCGAACCGGACGGGAAAAGCCCGCACACTGCGCATACATCGAACCCCGTTCCACTGGTCGTGACGGATACAAGTTTGGAATTGGCGGAGCGCGGAGAATTGTCTGATTTAGCGCCCACGGCACTAAATCTGCTTGGTTTTACCAAGCCCTTGCAAATGTCGGGCGAATCGATGGTCCATTGAGTCCAACCCCGGTTACACTGCTGAACCTTGTCACTGGCCCAGCCTGATTTCGGAGTTCTGCGGAAGGCGCAACGCGGCGACCAGCGAGCCTTCTCACTGATCGTGCGCGCATACGAGACTCCGATCTACAACTACGTGCTGCGGCTGGTCAACGACCGTGCGCTGGCGGAGGACCTGACCCAGGAAGTCTTCATCCGCATCTTCCAGGGCCTGCCGAAATTCTCGCTCCGGTCGAAGTTCACGACCTGGATGTTCCAGGTGACGAAGAACCGCGTGCTCGACGAGCTCCGCGCCAGCGAGCGCCGGCCGCGGGCACTCGTCGCGCTGGACGACATCGCACCGCTCGAGGTGGTCGACCCTCCGGCCGAGCGCCTGGAAGCGATCGACGCGCTCTGGCGGGCGATCGAGGAGCTCAACACCGACCTGAAGATGGCGCTGCTGCTGCGCGACGTCGTCGGGCTCTCCTACAACGAGATCGCCGACTCGCTCGAGACGACGCTCGCCACGGTCAAATGGCGGATCTTCAAAGCGCGCGAAGAGGTTCAGCTTGCACTCGCGCGCGAGGGCATCACCTTCGGCAAGGACGCCGAGGAAGTGCCTGCGGTAGCCGAGAACACCGCCTAGCGCGAGCTCGCTCTGAGCCAATCGCCGAGGTTGCGCGCCTGTTCCGCAGGCGATCCGCCCTGCTTGGGCGTTGACACCGGGGGCGGGCTGGTCGTGTTGTCTCCGCGAGTCGCAAGCACGATCGCCAGCGTTCCCGCGACGAGGAGCACGGCGGCCAGGCCGATCCACCTGCGGGTCGGGGACGGCCGATGGTGTGAGACCGGGATCGACACGGTGGCGGCGGTCGGGGCCTCGCTGCGGACGGTGGGGGCCGCAGCTGTCAGTTGGCGCTCGAGCTCAGCGGCTGACCGCGGCCGGCGTGCGGGATCGACGGCCAGGCAGCTCATGACGACCTGCGCCAGGGCCGGCGGCACGTCCGGGTCGGTTTCGTTCGGCGGGATCGCGCCCTCTCGGTGCTTCGCCGGCAGATCGGCGAGGGACTCGATCCGGTAGGGAGGATGGCCCGTTAGAAGCTCGTAGAGAGTGATCCCGAGCGTGTAGACGTCGCTCGCCGGCGTGGCCTCCGCGCCCATCGCCTGCTCGGGGGAGAGGTACGTTGCGGTCCCGAGGATGGTGCCGGCCAGCGTCAGCCGTGTCGTTTCGGCGGCGCGCGCGATCCCGAAATCGGCGATCTTGACGCAGCCGTCGTCACGCCGGAGCAGGTTTCCCGGTTTGAGATCCCGGTGTACGAGGCCTCGCTCGTGCGCATGCTCGAGGCCGGCGCACACCTGCTGCGCGGCGGCGACGACCTCCTGCGGAGCCAGCTTCCCGCCCTGGCGCACGAGCTCGGCCAGCGACTGTCCCTCGATGTACTCCATCACGATGTATGGCCGGCCTTCGTCCTCGCCCGAATCGAAGACCTGGACCACGTTCGGATGCGCTAGCCGCGCGGCAAGCCGCGCCTCGCGGACGAACCGCTCGCGCAGCGCGTCGTCGCCGGCGAGGTTCTCGGCCAGCAGCTTGATCGCCACCAGCCGGCCGAGCCGCTCGTCGTGGGCGAGGTAAACGCTCGCCATCCCGCCGTGCCCGAGGGGCTCTTCGATCCGGTAGCGCCCACCGGTCAGGGCCTGGACGCTCACTCGCCGCCTCCTCCGTCGCCGCCGCCTCCGTCGTGCTTCCGCTTCTTGTCCTTCTTGCCGCCGTTGTCCTGGCCGTTGTGATCCTCATCCTGCGTCGTTGTTGGGGGTGGGGTCACAACGATGCACGCGATGCGGCTCGCCAGGCTGTTCGCCGAGCTCAAGAGCGGCTCTTGCAGCGCCCCGCGCACCCGGCCCTTGTTGATCGCGGCCGTCACCATCGACCGGAGCGCGATCGCGCGCTGTCGCGCACCGCAGGGATCGTTCGCGTCGAGCGCCTCCGCGACGGCATCCGCCTGGGCAGCAAGGCTTGCGGCCAGCGGGCGTGGAAGCTGTGGAGCCTCAGCAGCACGCTGCCGCCCGCAACCGGCGGCCGCCAGCACCGCCGCACAACTACACGCCGTGAGCCAGGCGCTCGGCGAGCGCATCGGGCAATCCCTCCTCACGAATCTCGTCCTGGGTCTTCTCCACCGCGTAGGGAACACGGTGGAAGGTTGCCCGCTCCCCGAGCTCGAGAACGAGGAAAGCGGCGCGGGGGTCTCCGTCGCGGGGTTGGCCGACCGAGCCGGGGTTGAGCAGCCAGCGGCCGCCGGCGAGCTCGACCGCGGTCCCGCCGGCCGCGACACCGCCTGAGAGGTCGCCGTTCTCCAGCCCGATCGCCAGTGGGACGTGGCTGTGGCCCACGAGCACGAGCGGCGCCGTCGTGAGCTCGAACGACACCAGAGCGGCCTGGTCGGTCAGCACGTAGTCCCACACCGGGTCGCGCGGGCTGGCGTGGAAAAGCTCCACACCGTCTCGGGCCCCTTCCGGGCGAAGCCCGTCGAGAAACGCATGCGCCGACTCGTCCAGCACCGACCGCGTCCAGCGGCCCGCCGCGACCGCGTCCGGGTTGAACTCGCCTTCCAGCACCGTCTTGTCGAGCGCGAGCAGGTCGTGATTGCCGACGAGACACAGAGCTGCTACGTGACGTACCTCGGCACAGCACTCGTTCGGTTTCGGCCCATAGCCTACGAGGTCGCCGAGGCACCAGATCTCCTCAGGTTGTTCCGCCTTCAGCGCCCCGACGGTCGCCTCGAGCGCGTGCCAGTTACCGTGGACGTCCGAGATGACGCCGACCCGCTTGCTCAAGGCGACCACGATAGTGCTCTTCGCCGCCGTGTGGGCGGTGGGGGCCGTGCTGCTGTGGCGCACGACGATTCCGAGTGGCCTGCACGTGGCCTCCGTCGATGCGTCGCATTACGTCAGCGATCGCGCGATCGACCGCGCGGAGCACTTCCAACACGTCCTCCGCCTCCTCTGGATCTTCGGAACGCTCACGCAGCTGGCGGTCTTGGTCGTCCTGGCCCTACTCGGGCGCCGGATCGCGGCCGGCTTCGACCTGGGCAAGGTCGGCACCGGGGTCCTGGTCGGCACGTTCGCCACCCTCTGCCTCTGGATTACCGGGCTCCCCTTCGGCTTCCTCTCGTTGTGGTGGGAGCGTCGCTACAACCTGTCGGAGCAGGGGTACGCCGACTGGCTGCTCGAGCAGTGGCCGAGCCTCCTCGGTCAGGTGGTGGGCCTGACGATCCTGCTCACGTTCCTGATGCTCCTCGGCGGATGGCTGCGGCGGAGCTGGTGGCTCGTGGCCGGGCCGATCCTGGTCGGGGTCGGAGCGCTGATCGTCTACGTGGTCTCGTTCGCGATGACGATCGGCATGCATCCGATTCGCGACCGGACTGTCGCCCAGGACGTGCGCCGGCTCGCGCACAAGGAGGGTGTCGAAGGCACGAAAGTGCGCGTCCAGAAGATCAGCGATCAGACCCATGCGATCAACGCGATGGCGGTCGGGCCTGCGCAGGTGAGCGCAGTGATCGTCTGGGACACGGTGTTCGACGGCAGGCTGAAGCGGCGCGAGATCGACGTGATCGTCGCGCACGAGTTCGGCCATATCGCCCGCAAGGACATCTGGCGCGGGATCGGCTGGTCGGCGCTGTTCACGCTGCCGCTGCTGTTCTTGCTCTCGGAGGCGACGCGCCGCCGCGGGGGTATCGACCGGCCGGAGGTGGTGCCGTTCGCGTTGCTCGTGCTCGCTGTGCTCAGCCTGGTGGCGCTCCCGGTGCAGAACGCGATCTCCAGGCGCATCGAGACCGAGGCGGACTGGTTCGCGCTCAAGACGACCCGCGATCCGGCCGCGGCGCGTGGCCTGTTCGCGAAGTTCACGACCGCCGATCTCGCCGAGCCGAACCCACCGCTGTGGGACTACGTGATGCTCGAAGACCATCCCACGATCGCGCAGCGGATCGCCTTCGCCAACGCCTGGGAGAAGTACGGAGGCTGAGGCGTCGCTTGCGATGCCGACTGGAGGCCGTGCCGGCTTTGCCGGTGCGGCCGGGCTAAATAGCGCCCGTCAAAAGATCAACGCCGCCACCTCGGCGCCAAGCCGGAGCGACTAGGTGTCGCCGTCGGGTGCGGGCGCTTCCGGCAGGTTCCGGATCCCTTCACGCGACGACCACTTCGACCAGGAATCCTCCATCGCGTCGAGCAGCTCGCGCATGAAGCGGCTCGACATGTTCACGCGCGAGACCACCACGCCCGGCACGTCGCCTTCTTCGACCTCGTGGTCGATCCGGGCGAACGTGAGCGTGAACTCGTAGTCCGAGAAGCTGATGTTGGCGAAATTCGCGTAGACGCCCGCCAGGTTCTCGGGGTCGAGGTGGATGTTGAGCTGTCGCTCCTGGCCTTCTTCTTCCACGCTCCTACGATACTAGCCGCGTGAAACCGGACTTCGAGCTGCGCCGGATCGGCTATGCCCTGGGCGCGGGAGGCGTCGTGCTCGGGGTCGGCACGGTGGGTTTTCGCCACACGCTGGACGAGTCGTGGTTGCAGGCGTTCTATCGCTCGGTCGTGACCGCCTCGCTGACCGGCCTGGACACGGTGCCGCCCAACGACTCCTCGCGGATCCTCTCGATCTTCCTCGTGCTCGCCGGCCTGACTATCTTTGCCTACGTCGCGACGATGATCGTCGAGGCGATCGCGCAGGGCGTGTTCACGGGAAGGCTGGCGGAGCGGAGGAGGCGGCGGATGATCGAACGACTACGCGACCACTACATCATCTGCGGCTTCGGGCGTGTCGGGCAGCGCGTCGCGGCGGAGTTCCGCGAGGCCAGAGCCCCGTACGTCGTCCTGGACTTCAGCGAGGACGCCAAGGAGGCGGCTGAGGAGGGTGGAGAGCTCTTCATCGAGGGCAACGGCACCGAGGACGAGGACCTGCACGAGGCCGGCCTCGAGCGGGCGCGAGGGCTCGTCGCGGCGTCCGACGACGACGCGGACAATCTCTACATCGCCCTGTCGGCCCGCTCGGCCAGGCCCGACCTGTTCATCGTGGCGCGTGCGACCGACGAGGACGCGGCGAAGAAGTTGTCGTTCGCCGGCGCCGATCGGGTCGTTCAGCCGTACTCGACCGCCGGGCGAGAGATGGCGAAGCTCGTCCTGAAGCCGCAGGTGACGGCGTTCCTCGACGTGGTCACCGGCCAGGGAGGCCCCGACCTGCGCTTCGAGGAGATCGAGGTGACACCCGGCAGCGGCAAGGCGGGGGAGACGATTCGCGGGCTCAACGTCCGCAGGGAGACCGGGGCCATGATCGTGGCGCTGCGGAAGCACAAGGGCGGCTTCGACGCGACACCGACGCCGGACGTGGTGCTGGGCGAGGGCGACGTGATGATCGTGGCCGGGAGCCCGGACGAGCTGCGGGCGATCGAGGAGCTGTTCGCGCCCGGCGACGCGGTTGGCCGCTAACGCCGTCCAGCGCCTGGAGGGGCGCCTCAGCGATGCGGTGGGCGCGCCGGTGACGGTCGAACGGCCCGGCAACCCCGAGCACGGCGACTACGCGACGAACGTCGCGCTCCAGCTCGCGCCGACGCGCAAGCGCCCGCCGCGCGAGCTCGCTGAGGAGATTGCGCGCGCGGCTTTGGAGCTGTCTGAGGTCGAGCGGGCGGAAGTGGCCGGGCCGGGTTTCGTCAACCTCTGGCTGGCCCCGGCCTGGTTCGGCGAGGCGCTGGCGGAGATGCTCGAAACCGGACGCGGCTACGGCGGCGGCTTCGCCGAGGTGCGGCAGCGAATCCAGGTCGAGTGCGTCTCTGCGAATCCAACCGGGCCGATCACCGTCGCCGCGGCCCGCAACGGCGTGATCGGGGACTGCGTGGCTCGGATGCTCGAGTTCGCCGGCCACGACGTCGAGCGCGAGTACTACTACAACGACGCCGGCCGGCAGATGGAGCTCTTCCGCGAGTCGGTCGAGGCTCGGCGCAAGGGGGAGGAGCCGCCGGAAGAGGGGTACCACGGGGACTACCTGGACGGGGTCGCCCAGCGAGAGGGCGATCCGGTGCCGCACATGCTCGAAGAGATCGAGCGCACCCTCGAGCGCTTCCGCATCCACTTCGACTCCTGGGCGCGCCAGAGCGTGCTCGAGGAGAGGCTGCCCGAGCTGCTTGAGCGTCTCGACACGTACGAGCGGGACGGAGCGGTCTGGGCGCGGTCGTCCGCCTACGGAGACGACGAGGACCGGGTGCTCATCCGCTCGGCCGAAAAGGGTGGACTGCCGACCTACCGGGCCGCGGACGTCGTGTATCTGGACGACAAGCTCTCCCGTGGCTTCGACCTGGCGATCTACGTGCTCGGGACCGACCACCACGGGGCCGCCAAGTGGTACGGGGCGGTGGCGCGAATGCTCGGCTACGACCCGGAGCGCGTGGAGGTCTTGCTGTACCAGCTCGTCCATCTGACCAGAGGTGGGGAGCAGACCAAGATCTCGAAGCGCCGCGGCGACCTGGTCACCCTCGACGAGTTCATGGACGAGGTCGGCGTGGATGCCGCGCGCTGGTACCTCGCCTCGCGCGGTCCCGACCAGACGATCGAGATCGACGTCGATCTGGCGGCGGAGAAGTCGCAGAAGAACCCGGTCTACTACGTCCAGTACGCGCATGCACGGGTCGCCGGGATCCTGCGTAACGCGGGCGATGCGGCCGTTGATGCGACGTCGCCGGAGGAACTGGCGCCGGAGGAAAGGGAGTTGATCAAGCGGCTCGCCGAGTTCCCCGGTCTCGTGGCGGAGGCGACGGAGCGCCGCGCTCCCCAGGCGATGCCGACGTACGCGATCCGCGTCGCCGACGACTTCCACCGCTTCTACCACGAGCACCGTGTGCTGGAAAGCGACCAGCAGGCGTTCCGGCTGGCCCTCAGCGGGGCGACCCAATCGGTGATCGCGCGGGCCCTCGATCTGATCGGAGTCGACGCGCCGGAGCGCATGTAGTTCTAGGATCCAGCCGTGGCCGTCGCCGAGCAGTCGACGGGAAGCCCCGCGGCGCCCAGCCGCCCCGACCGGAACCTCGCGCTCGAGATGGTGCGCGTGACCGAGGCCGCGGCGATGAGCGCGGCGCGGTGGATCGGGCGCGGCGACAAGATTGCCGCCGACCAGGCCGCCGTCGATGCGATGCGGTTGCTGCTCGACACGGTGTCGATGCGCGGTGTGGTCGTGATCGGCGAGGGCGAGAAGGACGAGGCGCCGATGCTCTACAACGGCGAGGAAGTCGGCGACGGGACCGGTGCGGAGGTGGACGTCGCCGTCGACCCGCTCGAGGGTACGCGCCTGACAGCCCTCGGTCAGCCGAACGCGATCGCCGTGATCGCCGTGGCCGAGCGCGGGACGATGTTCTTCCCGGGCGCCGCCGTCTACATGGAGAAGATCGCCGTCGGTCCCCAGGGGATCGACGTGATCGACATCAACGCCTCACCGACCGAGAACGTGCGGGCCGTGGCCAAGGCGAAGGGCGTGGAGCCGCGCGATCTCTCGGTCGTCGTGCTCGAGCGCGACCGGCACGAGGCACTGATCGCCGAGCTGCGCGAGGCCGGCGCCAAGGTTCACCTGATCCGCGACGGCGACGTGGCGCCCGCAATCGCAGCGGCGCAGGAGGGCACGGGTGTGGACATGCTCTACGGGGTCGGTGGGACCCCGGAGGGCGTCATCTCCGCGGCAGCGTTGAAGTGCGTCGGCGGCGGCATCCAGGGCAAGCTCTGGCCGCGGAACGACGAGGAGCGGCAGCAGCTGATCGACGACGGCTACGACCTCGACCGGGTGCTGAAGACCGACGACCTCGTCTCCGGGCAAGACGTCTTCGTCGCGGCGACGGGCGTGACCTCAGGTGCGCTCCTCCGCGGTGTGCGCTACGTCCCCAACGGCGCGGTCACCGACTCGATCTCGATGCGATCCCGCTCGGGCACCGTGCGCAGGATCGAGGCCCACCACGACGTCGAGAAGCTGGAGAAGCTTTCCGGCCGGGAATACCATTGACGCCGGGACCACAATTTCGAGGAGGATGAGATGAAGCTCTACGCGATTCTCCGCCGCAGCGGCTGGCGCTCGGCGGAAGACCTGCAAGAGGCCGCGGGCCGCTCGAAAGAGGTCGGAGACGGCCAGATGAGTGACCGCATCCGGTGGATTCGGAGTTACGTCCTCGACGAGGGCGGCGGGACGGTCGGCACGGTCTGCATCTACGAGGCGGAGAGCCCAGAGGCGATCCGTGAGCACGCCGGCATCGCGGACCTCCCCGTCGACGAGATCATTGAGATCGCCGACACCGTTGTCGTGCGGCCGGACCCGGAGAAGGCCGCGATTTCATAGGGTTGGGTCGCCCGGACTTCTCCAGAGGAGGGCTCACAATGCTCGACAAACTGCGTCGTCGCCTGACGTACGCGAACGTGATGGCGACACTGGCGCTGTTCATCGCGCTCGGCGGGACGTCGTACGCCGTCTCGCGCATCGACGGCAAGCTGCTCAAGAACCGCAGCGTCCCGGGCAAGAAGCTGAAGCGGAACGCAGTCGGGCCGTTCGAGGTGAACGAAGCGAAGCTCGGCCAGGTTCGCAGCGCCGCGCGGGCGACTCTGGCCGACAAGGCGACCCTGGCGGACACGGCGACGAACGCTGGGAACGCGAACACGGTTGGCGGGCTCGGGGTCGGAACCTTCGAGCGGACGACGCGGATCCTGTTCGGGATCAAGAAGGCGAACGGCACCGTTCCGGAGCTGATCATCGACGACCCGCAGCTGGGAGCTCAGGTGATGACCGACGGAGACGGAGACGACGGGACGCTCGATGTTCGCGTCAAGAACACGCGCGCCGCCGGCGGAGGCACTTTGGCCATGGCGACCGGCCTTGGGAACTTCAACTTTGCAGCGCCGGGTCAGAGCGCGAAGATTGGTGACCCCAGTGCCATCTCTTCGGAACCGAAGCTGCTCCAGGTGATCATCACCGAGCCGGGCGGCTCCGGGCGGTCGTTGCTTGTCTGGTGCACGATCGACGTCAGCCAGCCGGTCGCAGACCGGGACGAGCGCTGTTACGGGCTCCGCTCGCAGGCTTAATGGAATGAAGCGAAGGGGGCGGAGACCCGCCCCCTTCGCCTAGGCCGGGACCGCTTCTTTTTCCATCTCCGGCGCGTACATGCCGGTCCGGGCGGCGCTGTTCATCTTGGCGCGGTGGTAGTAGGCGCGTTGCGCGGCCTCGACGTTCTCCTCCTTGCCGGCCCACGCCTTCAGCGCCGGCGCCTGCAAGGCGCGCCCGTACGAGAACGAGAGCTGCCACGGATGCGGGCCCCGGGCGTTCATCGCGTTCAGGTGCGCGGTGGCGTCCTCGTCCGACTGGCCACCGGAGAGGAACACGATGCCCGGCACCGCAGCGGGCACGTGATGGTAGAAGCAGTCGAGGGTTTCCTCGGCGACCTCCTCGGCTGAAGCACGGTTCGGCGCCTCGTAGCCGGAGAGCACCATGTTCGGCTTCAGCAACGTCCCGCGCAGCTCGACGCGCTGGTCGTGCAGCTCGGTGTAGACAGCCTGGAGCACGCGCCCCGTTGCCTTCTTGCTCTGCTGGATCGTGTGCTCCCCGTCCTGGAGCACCTCGGGCTCGACGATCGGAACGAGCCCGACCTCCTGGCAGAGCGCCGCGTAGCGCGCCAGCGCGTGCGCGTTCGTCCAGACGCAGTACTCGCTCGGCTTGTCGTCGGCGATCGAATAGGTCGCGCGCCACTTCGCGAATTTCGCGCCGAGCTCGCGATACTCCTCGAGCCGCTCGCGCAGACCGTCGAGGCCCTCCGTGATCGTCTCGCCCTCTGCGAGCGCCAACGGTTTCGCGCCCTTGTCCACCTTGATCCCCGGGATGATCTCCTTGCTCTCCAGCAGCTTTGGGAAGGGGGTGCCGTCCGAAGAGCTCTGGCGGATCGTCTCGTCGAACAGGATCACGCCAGAGATGTACTCCTCCGCGCCTTCGGTCGTGAACAGCAGCTCGCGGTAGGTCCGCCGGTTCTCCTCTGTCGACTCGGCCCCGATCGAGTCGAAGCGCTTCTTGATCGTGCCGTCGCTCTCGTCAGCGGCGAGGATTCCCTTGCCCTCGGCGACGAGTTCGCGGGCGATCTTTTCGAGCTCGTGTTGCGCCATCGCGTTGCTCCTCCCTCGAAAATTGCGTTTCGATTATCCCCGATCGTCCGTTTCCGACTCTTTCACAGCCGATCCGTGCGGCTTAATATCCGGGTTGAGGGGCGACGCTGCGGCGGCCGCCCCTCTTTTATGCGGTCAGGCGTCGTCCGCGGAGCCGGCAGGCTCGGCGCCTTGGAGCAACAGGCGAACGCGCCGCAATTCGGCCTCGGTGGCCGGCTGAATTCGGCCCGAGCTGATCCACCACGCCGGGTGAACCTCGTTCCAGTCGTGCGTCGTGTCGTCGACCCAGGGCCCGACCACCGACACTTGCATGCCGACCTCCGGGATGCGGACGCGTGAGCGGTCCTGCGGGATGATCTCGACGATCAGCGTGCCGCTCACCTGGTCGTTGCCGCGCCCGAGAAGGTCGCGTTGCGTGGGATCGACCCGCAGTTCCAGGTGCACATCTCCGTCGTACTCCTCGAACTTCACGCGCTCGACCGTCCCGACGGCGACCACGCAGCGGTTCTTCACCCTGAGCCTCTGCGGGTGGTAGACGCCGGCGAGAGCGGACCCCGAGCGGCAATGCGGCGAGGGCGGGGGAGAGGGACGCGCGAGCAGGCAGCCAGTGAGAATCGCGGTCAGGATCGTCAGCGGCGCGAGGCGTCGCATGCCGTCCACGGTGCCTGCCGAGCGCCCCGGGCGAAAGGCGCTCTTTCAGACGTGCCCGGGTAGAATCAGCCGCGCGCGGACGTAGCTCAGTTGGTAGAGCATCAGCTTCCCAAGCTGAGGGTCGCGGGTTCGATCCCCGTCGTCCGCTTTCCGCCTTGTAACTCCCAGTGCGGATAGCTACACCTGGGGGACGGGGACTTACAGGGAGGCCAGATGAAGCGGCGGTTGAGACGGTCACTGATGATCGCGGCGCTCGGTGTTGGCGCTCTGTTGCTGCTCGTCGCCTTCCTGGCGGCGCCCGCCGGCGCTAAGAAGCCGAAGAAGAAGAGGGGGCCGGATCTCGTCGTCACCTGGGCCGAGCTGACGGCTCCCGTCAACCACTACTTGTTTGCCAACGAACTGGGGCGCGTCGTCTTCTCGGACCGGACGAAGAACATCGGGTCTCGCCGCGCTGGACGTTCATTCACCTACGGTTACCTGGGTCAGAAGGCGACGGCGGGGCCAGGGCTCAACATCCTCGGCCCGCGGCGGCCCGTCCGGCCGCTGAAACCGGGTCAGGCGAACAAGGGGACCGCGGAGAAGTCGAGCGTGCCGCCCCTAGACCTGATCGGCGCCTATTACGCCGCGGCCTGGCAGTGGGATCTCCACGCGGAGTAATCCGCTAGTCCTTGGCACTAACGACGGCGCGGCCGGTCAAGACGGCCAGGCGGCGGCGATCCTGCGGCGCGTTTCAACGAGGTGCTCCGGCAGCACCTTCACGTCCGCGAGCACGGGCATGAAGTTCGTGTCTCCGGCCCAGCGCGGAACGACGTGCAGGTGGACGTGGTCGACGACGCCGGCGCCCGCGATCCGGCCCAGGTTCCAGCCCAGGTTGTAACCCTGCGGCTCATAGGTCGCCGCCAGGACGCCGAGCCCCTGCGACGCCAGCTGGTGGATCTCGAGCGCCTCGTCGTTCTCCAGCTCGCCGAACTCGCCGACGTGGCGGAACGGGGCGACCATCAGGTGTCCCGAGGCGTACGGGAACTTGTTCAGGAGCACGAACGCGTGCTCGCCGCGGTGGACGACCAGCATCTCCTCGTCGTCCCCTTCGGAGGCCAGGCAGAAGACGCAACCGGGCAGCTCGTCGGCTTGGTGGATGTATTCGAGCCGCCAAGGCGCCCATAGGGGTTTCGTCACGGGCGGGAGCCTACATTTGCCCGCAAATGGCCGTAAGATGCCGCCCGTGCGCCGCTTCGCGGTCTTGTTCACCCTTGCCCTCGCAGGGATCGGAGTCGCTGCGCCGAGCGCGGAGCGGCCGGCTTCGAACGTCGCGCCCCGCGTGTCGGTCTCGGGCATCTTCGTCGGTGGTCTCACCTCCGAGGAGGCGCGCGCGCGCCTGCGCTGGGCGTTCGGGCGGAACGTCCACTTTTCGCTTGGCGCGCGTCGCTGGTGGGTCAAGCCGTCGTTCTTCGGCGTCGAGACGGCGGTCGACGCTGCCGTGACGGAGGCATTGAGGGCCAAGCCGGGCTCGCGTTTGCGTCTGCCGATGCGGATTGGCTCCAAGAGGATCGACGACTACGTCAAGGCGCTCGACCAGCAATATTCCCGCGCCCCTCAGGACGCGCATGCCTATCTCGCCGGTCTGGCGCCGGCCATCGCTCCGTCGAAGCCGGGACTGCGGGTGGATACGAAGACGACGGCCGCTGGGATCAAGCGGGCGCTGAGTTTCGGTTTCCGGCGACAGGTGCGGGTGATCGTGCGTTCGGTCGCCGCTGATGTGACCTCCACGAATTTCGGCTCGATCATCGTCATCCGGCGTGGGTCGAACGGGCTCTACCTCTACAACGGCGCTCAGCTCGTTCGCTCGTTCCAGGTCGCAACGGGCAGGGCGCAGTACCCGACGCCGCTCGGGACGTACTCGATCGTCGACAAGCAGCGCCAGCCCTGGTGGAGGCCACCCGATTCGGCGTGGGCCAAGGGTCTGAAACCGATCCCGCCGGGCCCGGGTAACCCGCTCGGGACTCGCTGGATGGGAACGTCCGCCTCCGGTGTGGGCATCCACGGGACACCGGACGCGGCGTCGATCGGCTACTCGGCGTCGCACGGCTGCGTCCGCATGTTCGTGCCGGACGCGGAGTGGCTCTTCGAGCACGTGAGCATCGGCACCCCGGTGTTCATCGTCTCGGCCTGAACCCAGCCCCCGGCGCCCTGTCGGTTGCCGTCAGGTCTGGGTGCCAGGCAACCGGACGCGTCTCCGAAGGCGAGTGCGCGGGGGAAACTAGCTGGTCGATGGGCGCTTTTGGTCGATTCTTCGTCCACACCCGGGACCCCGGGCGCAGCCCTAACGGGTCAGTAAATGGTCTCGTTTTGACCCACGACGTCGGCTAGAGCCGCCACGTCCCGGTGCCAGGCATCGGGACATGCGCCACCAGGACCTGCGCCACCGGGACCTGCCTACGCTGCGGCCTGCTCGGCCACCGGTAGCTCGAACGAGAACGTCGAGCCGCCGCCTGGGCGGGAGCTGACCACGATCTCGCCGCCGCCCATCAGCGCCACGAGCTCACGCGAGACGAAGAGGCCGAGACCCGGCCCGCCGACGCCGCGGCTCATGCCTGGATCGAGGCGGTAGAACTTCTCGAAGATCCGCTCCTGCTCGTGTGCGGGGATGCCAAGACCCTGATCGCCGACACTGAAGCGCACGCCACCGTTGGTGCGGGTCACGACGACGTTGACTTTTCCGCCCTCGGGCGAGTATTTGACCGCGTTCTCGATCAGGTTCAACAGCACCCGGCGTACCTGCTCCGGATCGCCGAACGCAGCCGGCAGGACGGCGTCCGTGAGGAGCTCGAGGGTGACCTTTGGCGGCAACTGAGGCTGCGCCTCCCGTACCGCCCGCCGAGCCGTCTCCCCGGCGTCGAAGGCCGATCGTTCGACGTGCACGCTGCCGGATTCGATCTGGTTCGCGAGCAGGATCTGGTCGACAAGATGGGCAAGCCGATCCGATTGCTCGTAGACGACATCGAGGAGTTGGCGCCGCCGAGCCTCAGGCAGCCGGTCGTCGTGCTCGCGCAGGGTCTTCGCGGCCCCGTGGATCGACGCCAGGGGAGTCCGCAGCTCGTGGGAGACCGTCGCGACGAAGTCCGACCGCGTCACGTCCAACCGATGCTCGCCACTCAGGTCGCGGAAGGCGTACACGATTCCGATCGGCGAATCCACCGCGGAGACCGACAGCCGGAGCTCACGACCGTCGATCTCGTACAGAGACTGCGTCTCCGGGTGCTCCGGCCAGTCACGAAACACGTTGTAAGGGGGCCGACCGATCACCGCCCTCGCCGAGAGCCCGGTGATCGCCTCCGCGGCGGCGTTCCAGAAGCGGATCGCGCCCTCGCGGTCAACGAGAAACACGCCGTCGCCCACATGCGAAAGAACCTGCGCGGCCTGGTTCCGTTGCTGCTGCGCGAGCCTGGCGCGGGCGAAGAAGGGCGCGAGGGCGTAGGCGGCCAGCCCGACTCCCAGCAGAATCACCAGCCCGGCGAGGAGGACGCGGCGCTGCGAGTGCCATTCGGCAGCGGAGATGCGGCTGCGTGAGCCGAGGATGGCGAGGTCGAGGTCTCGCCCCCGGACGAGGTCGAGCGCGAGGGCGCGATACCGGTCGCCGCCGACACGAACGTCGGTTACCGCAGACGAACGGACGTGTAGTCGCGGCCTGCCGTGGAAGCCTGCGACCACGCGACCACGGTCGAGCGCGACGAGCCGGTCGCCGCGCTCGACGCTCGCTGCCGAGCGCATGCGGCCGAGCAACCGCGCGTCGAGCGGCACGTAGATCACGACGGAACCGAGAACCCGCTGACGGCGACGGATCACGACCGACCGCTGTGGCGCGTCCGGGAAGACGTGCCCCGCCAGCAGACGGCCTCGCCGGAAGAACGCGACGTGGCCACTCGTACGTGCGAACCGTCTCAGCTTCCGACGGTCGCCGTGGAGAATCGCTCGTTGAATCCGGGGTGTCCGGGTGAGCGCCCGCGCTTCGAGCGCCGCGGTGGACAACGCGCCTCGATAGGCAGCCGCGGCCGCGGTCAGCGACGCGCCCAGCTCGGAGTCGGCCCGGTCGCGTGCATTCGAGGCGGCGTAGTTGCCGAAGGCCCAGACCCCGATCGCCAGCGGCAGGGCCAGAACCAGGAAGTACGGCGCGAGCTGGAGTCTCGCGGCCCGCGTCGGGTCGGGCCTCATCCAGCCCCCCCGCTAGTTCCCCTCGTCGTGGTCGTGGTGGCCGCCGTCGTGACCGCCACCATCGCCGCCACCACCGTGACCGTCACCGTCACCGCCACCGCCGCCGCCGCCGCCGCCCTTGTGCCCCTTGCCGTGGTGCCGGCCCCCAGCCTTGCCCTTCTCCTTGTGCTTGTGCTTGCCGTTTCCGTGCCCACCGGTCACGGCGGGGACCGGTGGCGCCGCGGGAGGCACCGCAGCCGGTGGCGGCTTAGGCTGCGGCACCGGCGGAGCCGGTCGAACCAAGGGCGGGCGCGAAGACGAGCGTACGGCGCGCTGCGTGGGCCGGGACCCGTGTCGCACAGCGACCGCAAGGCTCGGCGACGCAGTGACCCTGGTTCCACGAGACGCGCCGCGCGATCGCGCGCGCCGCGCGGGGGCGACCACTCGCGTTACGAACGCGACGCTCGCGCGCGTCGCCGCAGGTGGCGCTGCCGCGCGCGCGGGTCGCTCGGGAGACGAGCGCAGCAACAACGGAGGCCCGGCGATCGCCAGGGCAAGACCGAGAGTGGCGAGAAGCCGGGCTGGTGTGGCGAATGACGTCAGGTTCATTCGGGAACTCCCGGCCGCACGGGGCTAGATCGCGGTTCTGAGAGGGATGGTAGCCGCAAATACCGCGTTTCGAGCCTCGTACCGGAGGCTTAGAACCAACGCTTGTAGCGGAAGAAGGAAACGAGGCCGACGACGACCGCGACCATCACGCCCAGGATCACCCAGAAGGCGGCGCCGGTGCCGTAGCCGGGGAAGTCGACGTTCATGCCGAACACGCTCGCCACGAGCGTCAGCGGCAGCAGGACCGCGCTGAAGACCGTGAGGACGCGCAGCACGTCGTTCTGCCGGTGCGAGATCACCGATTCGTTCGTGTCCTCGAGCGCCTCGACGACCTCCTTGTAGTTATCGAGCACGTCCCAGATCCGCTCGGATGCGTCGACGATGTCGTCGAAGTAGAGCTCGAGATCCTCGGGCAGGAACCGCTCGACCTTCCGCTCGAGGACGCGCAGCGTCGAGCGCTCCGGCTTCATGATCTTGCGGTAGGAGATGATCTCCTGCTTCGCGTTGGAGATGTCGCGAACGACTGCCTCGGCCCGCTCCTCGAACACGTCCTGCTCGAGCGAGGTGAGCTTGTACCCGATCTTGTCGAGGATCGGGAAGCAGTAGTCGAACAGGTCGTCGAGGACGTGGTAGAGGAGGTAGCCGGAGCCTTTGCCGAACAGCTGCTCCCTCAGTTCCGAGTCCTCCTCGCACCGACGGAAGAGCCGGGTCACGGGCAGCAGCTCGACGTTCGGCAGCGTGACGAGGTAATCCCCGGCGAGGAAGACGTCGAGCTCGGCCGCGTTCAGGCGCTGGATCGACTTGTCGTAGATCGGGAAGTGCAGGACCGCGAAGAGGTAGTCGGGGTATTCGTCCACCTTCGGCCGCTCGCGGCGCGAGAGGACGTCTTCGAGGTCGAGCGGGTGCCAGCCGAAGCGCTCGGCGAGCTCTCCTGCCTCGTCAGGCCCGGGCGCGTCGAGGTTGACCCAGGTCAGGCCGTTTGAGCTGATCTCTGCGACGCGTGGTTCAGGGCGTGCGAGGACGTCCCCTGTGCCACGGGGCCGCGTCCGCCGGATGCGGGGCAGGCTGGGCATGCGTACTGAGGGGGTCGTCCGATCGCATGGCTCTATTCGCCACTTTACCCAGAAAGCCTTGCCGCCAACCGGTGCCGGCGCGGCTCGCCGGGAGTCGTGCGGGCCTCGTTGGGGATCCGCGCGTCGAGCGCGAGGGCCAGCACCGCGGCGACCGCACAGGCGCCTGCGGAGGCGATCCAGAGCCCGTCGGGCGACCGAGCCAGTAGAAAGCCTCCGACCGCCGGTCCCACCATGAAGCCGAGCTGCCAGCCGATTGTGCGCAGGGCCATGTAGCGGCCGAGGAGGTTCGACGGGGCAAGGTCGGCAATCAGCGGGTTCTGCACCGCGCCATGAAGACATTCGCCGAGCCCGAAAACGCAGACCGCGACCGCGAACATTCCGACGGCGCCGGTTGCATTGAGCCAGGTCCCGTCGGCGAGGACCAACAGCCAGGCCGCTGCAAAGAGCGCCCCCGCGAGCGAGAGGGCCCGCATTCTCCGACGGCCTTCGAGGGCCTTGGCGACAGGGAGCTGCGCGACGACGATGAAGAGCGTATTGATCAGGAAGATCACTCCGATCCCTGCCTCGCTCACGCCCGCTTCGTGCTTGGCGAAGACCGGCAGCAAAGTTGTGAGCTGCGCGTAGCCGAACGCGACCAGGACCGTGATCAACACCATCAGCCCGATGAACGGCCGGTCGCGCAAGGCCTCGCGATAGCCGCCAGCACGCGCGGCTCGCACCTCCGCGTCCGGCCGGCCCGCGGGAACGAAGAAGAGAAAACCGACGAACGCGAGGAACGTGGCCGCATCGAGCAGGAACAGGAGCGTGAAGCTCTCCGGGACCTGCGTGGTGGCGATCAGCCCGCCGATCAGGCCGCCGAGGCCGAAGCCGAGGTTGTCCGTCACCCGCTGCACCGCGAAGGCGGTGTTTCTCTGCTCGCGTGTCGTGATCGCGGCGAGGAGCGTCGAGTGGCTGGGCGCGAATGCGCCGTTCCCGGCACCCGCGACGATCGCCAGCCCGAATGCCTGCCAGGGCCGGTGGACGAGCGGGAAGCAGCCGAAGCCGACCGCCGAGATCGCGAGGGAGCCGATCAGCGTCAGGCGCGCGCCGACGCGGTCGACAAGCCGGCCGGCGAGCGGGCCCGTGACGAGCCCTACCCCGCCCAGCAGGGCGATCACGAGCCCCGCCGTCCCGTAGGAGAAGTCGCGGACGTCGTGGAGGTAGATGATCGTGAACGGGAGCACGATCCCGTTGCCGAGCGAGTTCGCGAGCCCACCGGCCTCCAGCCGCCACACGGGCCGGGGAAGCTGCGGGTCGAGCCCGCGGATGTACGCGGAGACGGTGCCCAAGCCGTGCGGAATCTAACGCGGCTAGAGGCGGTCGATGCGCAGGATGTCGGGGAACGGCACGCGCTCGAGGCCGACTCTCTGCTCGACGATTCCGAACGCCGCGAGTAATAGGCAAAGCCCGACGACTGTCCCGTTACCCCATGTAATGCCTCCATCGCGCAGGCGGATGAGGTCGACAGCGGCTAGAGCGAGCAGTGTGAGCGGGAGCCCAACGAGCCACGCCTGGGGCTGTGGGAAGGCGACCTGTCGGCTCCACAGCGCGATGAGAACGAGCGCCCCGAAGGCCCCCGTCACGGTCGGCCAGGTGAAAAACCCGAAGCCGAACACCCCACCGAGATCGAGCGGGAGCACGTGCCACGACGGCGCGAGCAAGAGGAACAGGTAGGCCACGGAAGCAACGATCGGCCCGATCCTCGGCAAGTCGCGCCTCCACGGGAAGGCCCGGTTCCGCAGGCGTATGAGCGCGAGGGCGGCGACGACTCCCGCCGCGGCCAGCCCGATTTCGGCGCCGTAGCGAATTCGCCCGCCGGCGAGGCCCTGGATGTCGGCGTATCCGAGGCCGAGAGAGGCGACCAAGATGATCACCGCAGCGCTCAGCAAACCGGGCGGGAACGGCACTCGCCGCGGCGCGGTCACTCCCAGCGAGCGATCATGCGCCTGGGAGGAATCGAACCTCCGGAAAGTTCCCGCCAGAGGGGGCGCCTCTGGACGGCTGACGCGCGACAACCCGCACGCGGCCGCGCGTCGGGACGGCAGGTCGGGAGTGGCTCGAGCACTAGGAGCCGGCCACCGGCCAGGGCATCTCGAGGGCGCTCCGACAGTCGACGTACACCGCTGAGGCAGGAACGCACGACGCGAGCGCCGGGGCCCGGTCTGCCAGATCCGATGGGAAAGGTGAACGGCGACGCGGACGTGCAGGGCTATTTGCTCGAACCGTCGTGAGGGGTCGAAGACGCAGGGCTCCTAACAGGGGAAAGCGTGTCGTGGGCCGGCCGCAGTAGTCGGTGCTTGGAGCCATGAAGGCAGGCGTCGTCGCGCCCGACGAGAAAGATCGGGAGGAATCCGAGGAGTAAGGCTCCGGCGGGGACAGGTCGTACACTCCCTGCGGACTACCTCCACGGATGACGGCGCGCGCCTTAGCTCATTCGAGGCCCGCCCTCACTCGCGCCACGTCCTGCGCAAACGCCCGCTTGGCCTCGTTGCGCGAGGAAGCGGCCGCCGTGCCCGCGCTCGCGCAGACGACGAACGCCTGGTACGTAGCCGAGATCGAGGCCCAGTTGACCATGATTACGCCCCAGGTCGTGGTGCCGTAGCGCTTGTTGTAGCCCACGGTGGCATCGACGGGCGGACTGTCGAGGCCGTCCCATCCTCCGCTGAGAGCGATCGAACCAGCCGGACACGACGCCCAGGAGCTGCCGATCCCTCCCGGCGGCATGAACGCGGTCGGGCCGTTCACCTGAACGGTGTTAGCGGCGGAGAATGTCCCAGGCGCTCCGGCAGGACCGGCAGGACCGGGCGACCCGCGCAGACCGCGCAGACCGCGCGGACCGCGCGGGCCTCTCCGGACCGGTGGACGCCGCGCATCCGCAGTCAGCGGGCTCGCCGCGTACTTCAACTTCGATGCCTTACCGGCGCCTGCCCTGACGGCATCCGCAGCGGCCTGGCCGACCGAGGTCGACCCGAGCGCAGCCACGATAAGCGCCGCGAGCGCAAGCGCGATCGGAAAACGATTCTTCCTCATGCTCCCCTCCTTGTGTGGGCTCGAAAGAAGCGAGCCGTGATCGAAAGTAAACGCTTTGCCGAAGTTATGACAAGTGATTTATGCCACCGGAGTAAGGGTAAAACATCGTCAATCTTGGAGTAGCCGCACCTCGCGGTACGCTGAATCCCGCATGAACAGACGGCTACAGCGTTTCGCTAGACCCTCCTAGGTGGCGCAGCAAGTCCCTTTCTCGGCTAGGTTGCTCTTTGTGCGAAAGACGATCAGCGCCTATTGCCCGACGTGCGAGAAGCAGACCCTTCACGCGCGCGATGGGCTCAGCAACGTCCTGCACCTGATCCTGACGATTTGCACGCTAGGCGTCTGGCTCATCGTGTGGCTATTCCTGGGCATGAAGAACTCAGGTTCTCGGACTCGTTGCCAGACCTGCGGCTCGAAGCACGCGGCGGTCATCGCTCCCGCCGCACGCCGCACCATCTAACTCGCACGGCGCCCCGCCGATAGTCGAAGCAGGCCACTACAAGGCGCAGGAGCAGATGTAGCCGCGGCGTGACCACTCCCCGCCGCTCGCCTCATCGGCAGCCCCGTCCAGGCCGGACAAACCGACTTTTCCAACGGACGGAGGGCTTCCGATGCCCAAGCTTGCAACCCTCGAGCGCCAGCGAAACGAGTTGATCGCCGAGACGGACGAACTGCTTTCGAAGTGCGAGAGCGAAAAGCGCGACTTCTCCCGCCGCGAGAGCGCCGAGAACCGCGAACGTGAGCGGCAGCTCGAAGCGATCGACGCCGAGCTCGGGCTTCTCCGCAGCTTGCATCCGCGGCAGATCATCGACAATACGGACGCGGCCGAGGACCGCCGCCCCGGCTTTGCGCTCGGTCCCGAGGACCGCATGGCCGATTGGCAGGCCGAGCACGGAGCGCGTGCAACGAACTACAGCGCGGCCGAGTCTCGGGACTTCTCGCTTGGCCGGCTCGTCCGCGGCATGGTCACGGGCGAGTGGTCCGACGCCGACCTGGAACGACGCGCGCTGTCGGAAGGGACGGGCGCGGCGGGAGGATTTTTAACACCTGAGCCGCTCGCGGTCAGCGTGATCGACCGTGTGCGCAATCAGGCCCGCGTGATCGAGGCCGGGGCGCGGACGATCGCGATGGAATCCGACTCGCTTTCGATCCCTCGCCTAACCGGAGGGGTCACCGCAGGCTGGCGGGCCGAGAACGCAGCCGTGGCCGAATCCGACCACGTCTTCGACCGTGTCACCTTCACCGCCCGCACGCTCGCGGTGCTCACTCGACTGAGCTACGAGCTGTTTCAGGACTTGACGCCGGAGGGCGCGCAGATCATCGAAAACGAGATGATTCAGTCGCTCGCGATCGAGCTCGACCGGGTCGCGCTGCGCGGCACAGGCACCCCGCCTGAGCCGAAGGGGGTCAAGAACCACACCGGCGTCACGACGCTGACCAACGGTGCCAACGGGACGGCGATGAGCTATTCGATGCTGATCGCGGCGAGCGCCGCCGTGCAAGCAGCAAACTTCAGCCCGAACGCCTCAATCCTGGCGCCGCGGGCCACGAAATCCCTCGCCGGCTTGCTCGACCTACAGAACCGCTTCATGACGCCGCCGCCGTATCTGGACGGTCACAGCTTGCTAGTGACAAGCCAGATCCCGATCAACCTCACGACGGGCACCAGCACCGATACGAGCGAGATCTACACCGGCCAGTGGGACCAGCTCCTGATCGGCTTCCGGCCGCAGGTGTCGATTCAGATTGAGGCCAGCGGCGGACCCGGCGGGATGATCGGGCTCAAGAGTTCGCAGGAGCGCTATGTCGACACGATGCAGGTCGGGATTTTGGCCTTCCTGCGCGCCGATGTTCAGGTTCAGCACGGCGAGGCGTTCGCTCTCAATACGGGAGTGCGTCCGTAATGGCGAAGGCGAAGGCGAAGGCCGAGCTTCACGACGAGGACCGCCCGCGAGTACATCCGGACGTTCACCCTGGCGCGCACCCAGGCATTCGCTGGACGCAGCCGAACCCACCGCGCCACGACGGGTCGGAACGGCTGATAAAGCGTCCAGAGGGCGCCGCTGAGGCGATCCGCGTCGACGGTGTCTGGATCAGCCCCGGCGAGCAAGCCTGGGTGCGGGAGAAGGAGGCCGTGCGTCTCGTCAAGGAGCGGCAAGCCGAGAAGGTCAGCGCGTGAGGCAGTGGCGAGTTTTCCGTTCACGCTGAAACTCGACCTCGAAACGCGGGCCGGGACGCTCGTTCGCTCGATTGAGCGGCGCGTTCAGATCGAGACCCCGGAGGACGTCCCTCCGCAGGCCGACGCTGTCGTTAGGAACGCCGAAATGTGCGTAGCCGGCCGCTGGCTCACGCTTCCTGACTTCCGGGTCCCGCTTTCGGTACCGGAAGGGGAGTCCGTCACCGTCCGTCACGTTTTGGCCCTGCCTCCGGCAAGGGTGGAAGACATCACCGCTCACCGGGACGGAAGCGGCGCCTTGCTCGCGCTGTCGAAGGAGCTGTACTAGGAGGATTTGACGAAATAAATCCATCAAGCAATCACCCCAGCGCCCGCAACAAAAGGCGGCAACCCTTCCGGTCGAAGTCGAGCAAACTTTTCTAGGTTCCGCTTCACCCGTTTCGTCTCCCCGAATTGCTGCATCCAGTGTTCTGCGCCGTTAGTGACTTCCTGGACAAACATCGAAATACTGATCCAGCCGACCTCGCTCGCAGGATCCCCCTCTGTCACCATCGAGAGGTTGTGAATCTCGGCGCCCGATCCCGAATAGGTAAAGGCGATTCGAGGGTGGCCGCCAGCGGGCCTGGCCCTGCCTTGATGCAACAGCGAACACCGCAGCTCGTAAATTAGGTCGGCTTGCGGGGCCTGCGCCGGCACGTTCTTTTCCAGCCAATCTCTGTACTTTGAGCCGGACGCTGTGCCTTCCTTAGAAGCCAGCGCGCCACAGATATCGGGAAGCGCCAACGCTCCGAGAAGCGCGAGGTAAAAAAGGCCAGCCTCAGAAGCAAGACGGATTTGTCTTATTAGCTCGTCCACAGTGTCCATCGTGGCATGCAAGACGTGGAGTTGCATCAGTCCACAACCAAGACAACCCACTCGCTGTTGTCGTCGGGGCTGGGGCCTGTTTTGACCCCAATGACGCTGCCTCCCGCTGTGCCGCAATCGTAGAGCGCCATAACGGGCGTTTCCTCGGAAAATCCGAGTAGGCGTTCGATTAATTCTCCCACACTAACCGCGTCCGTTTCTTCTTTTTTGCTCATCGGACATGACCCGCGCCGTCCGATGCCCTCGTTAGTGTTTTCCCTGCAAGTACAAGCAAATGGAACCGCGACGAGGAACTGGCAACGGCCTGTCTCTCCTGCAACTCCTCTCGAGGAGGGAAGCTGTGACCCTCGTTGGCGTTTTTAGGGGGAGTGCGTGCGAATCCCCGCCCAGGAAGACGCGCGAAAGTTTCGGCTTTCCGGGAAGGGTGAAACGAAATGACGACCTGCGTCTGCGGCAGTGAGGTTCAGCGGTCTGCGCGCGGCCGGCCGCGTCGATGGTGTTCCGCCCGTTGCCGTCTCCGTGCTCACAGATTGCGGGCAGAGATTCAGATGCTCGAGGAGCGCGCAAGGATGCATGACCGCCTCGCTGGGGAGGCTCGCCAGGGCGCCACGGCGTTTGGCGGTGCTCGGTACCTCGAGGAGTGCGCGGTGTCGTTTCGCGAGCTCGCGGCGGAACGCGCCTCGGTGCTCGCAGGCTAGATCCCGCGCCGATAACTCATGAAGCGCTGTCATTGCTCGGTGGAACGCTTCAACTGCACGATGTACGCGATGCCGAGCGGCTCGCGCGCTCAGTCATTGGCAAGTACGAGCGGCAGGGAGCGGCCCGCGGTGAGCGCGGACGCTGCTACATCCGTGAGGCCGATCGAGACGACGCGGTCGCGTTCTTAGTCGCTGAAGTCTGGCGGGCTGCGAAGCGCTTCGACGCGGCGCGGTTCGGCGGCAGGCCATTTAGTGCATTCGCCGTGCAGGTCGCCCATAGGCGCCTAATCGACTGGCTCAGACTCACCTACGGCTCCTCGCGCTACCTCACGCCGCCCGTATTCGTCTCTTTGGAGGCGCTTGGCGCAGACCTTCCGGACGACGGCGCGCTCGACCGGCACGAGGACGATTCGCTGGTGGATCTTGACGAGCTGACGCCTGCCGCACGCGACCTGTTCGTCGTCGCGCTCGAGGCGCTCGGGGAGGGTCGGCGCGATCAGGATTCGATCTCTCCGCGAGCGCTGGCAAGGCGAACCGGCGGGCCGCAGGCGCAGGTTGCCTCCGCGCTCAAAAACATGCGAGACGAGATCCGAGCGCAGTTGGAGCAGGAACACGTCCGCCCCTAGCTTTACGCTCCGTCGTGGACGCTGATACCACGCCTCGGGTCAGCCTCTCTTATCGGTTGATGGCGGAAGGGCGGGGTGGGGGAAGCACCCCGCCCGACCTCCAACCCGGTGAGTTTCTCGGTAAGCGAGGCGAGTAGCAGATAAGAGAGGTAACAAAATGAGCGAGGCGCGATGGACGGCGATGCAGAGCTAACCGTCCGCGACCAGGACTACTACAGCAGCGAACTGTTCAAGCAGCGCGAGCGTGAGGCGCGGTACCGTCTCGCCCAGGTTCACGCCGGAACCACCCGCCGGGAAAGGCGCCGCAGCGTAGGTCGATACGCCTTCATCCGGCGTCTCAACAACCGTGTGTTCGTCGCACGGCCGGCTACGGCCTACCGCCACGCGCGACCCGAACGGCGCCCATCCGTAGTCGCGAGACGGCGCCGGCCGAGCAAACGCGGCGACCCTCCGCAACCAGAACCAGACGAACCAGACTTAGCTCGGCCAAACGTTCGGCGTGTAGCCGAACAACGAAGCATGGACCGAGACCGGGTGGCGGCATGACCGCGCTCGAGCTCGTCCGTGACGCGCTCGCGCGCGTGACCTGGATCCGCGAGGAGTACGACCCTCTGGTGCGGGAGCAAGCGCTCGAGGACCTCGAGCTAGACCTAGCAGCCGCCCTTTCGCGTTTCGCTGAGGAGCGAGAGCCGCTGACGGCTGATGAGCACAGGCGGGCGGCATGAGCCGGCGACCCGCCGACCTACGACGAAGGGAGAACGATGAGCATGGACGGAATGGAACAAGGCGGACTGATGATGTCCGCGACCTGCCTGCGGTGCGGCAGGGACTTCTCCTTGTATCTATCGGACGAGCAACTTGCGAAGACGGCGAGGATGCTGACCGAGGAACACGGACTCTCAGAGGGCGAGGCTGGCCGCACCGCGGCGAGGTTGCTCACAGAGGGGGTTACAAGCGGCAAAATCATCTGTCGCGGTTGCTCGGCCGGCGCGATGAACTAGCCCGTACCCCGCTTTTCCAGGGGGGATTCGCGCTGATTCCCGCGCAGTCAAGATTTCTCTCCCCGAACGCGCCAAGGCGCAGCGTGTACGGGTTCGAGTGGCCAGGAGGGGCGCTTTGACGCCCCACGAGGAAAACCGCCTCTACTTGCTCTGCGGCCAAGCCTGGGAGCTCCGAGACTCGCCCTACTTCGCTGATTCCGTCGCCGCGATTGTCGAATGGCACGAGCGGCGACGGCTAGCGCGGCTCGAGCGGCTCTATGAACAAACCGGGCGCCTCGTTCGGTTACTCCGCGAGACGGATCCCAGGCATATCGGCAGGACAGCGACATGAGGCGCCGACCGGGACTGTTTTACGGATATTGGTTCGACACGCGCGGCCACCGTCTCAGGCGTGCGCGGCGAGCCGAACTCACTTCGGCCTGCCGGCTCTGGCGGCGCCACGGAGACATTCGCCAAGGGCGGCACGCGTGAGCCGCGAGAACGCAGCCGCGAAGGGGCGCCGCTACATCGCTGAGGGGCGGCTGATCCTGCGCCGACTGGACGAGGCGGACGGTTTCTGCGAGGCCGATTGCCGCGGCTCAGGCGCCGTCTGGATCTGCGGCAGGGATGAGCGCGGATGGTTCTGCAACTGCCCCGCACGCGGCCTCTGCGCGCATGTGGAAGCGCTCAGGCTCGTCGTAGCGCTCGAGCCGCGGGAGGCGCGATGAGCGCTCGGCGGCCGCGAAAGGGCGTAGAGTCACGCACGAGTAAGAAATGGCCCGGCGACGTGTTAGCGCCCCGGGCCCGGCAACAGGAGGTAAGTCCTGATGCACCCGCGACTCTACAAACGCTTCAACTCGCGGCTCGCACTCAGCGCGAGGCCGTGAAGAACAAGGCATACCGGGCGTTCCCGCTCGGCCAAGAGGCTGGCACGTACCTGCGAAAGAACCGCGGGCGGCTGCTGCCGAACACGTACAAGACCTACGAATCCTGCCTGGACAAGTTCGCGCGTTACTTCGCTGACCTCGAGATCTCCGACTTCGAACCGCCGATCGGAACCGAGCGGCTCGAGGAGTTCATCGACGAACAGTGGGGCGACTCGGCGGCGCGGACGCAGGCCAAGAACATCAGCGTCCTAAAGGGCTTCTTCGAGTGGGCGACACTGAGCGGGCGACTCCACGGAGACCCGGCCCGTCCGATTCGACCGCCGCGCAGGCGGGGCGTCGAGCGAACGACCTTCTCGCCGGATCAGGAACGGGCGATCTTCGCGCAGAACGACCGTCGCGACGGCCTGGCGCTTCACCTACTCCTCAAGGCAGGGATCCGCAAGGGCGCGCTTCAAACCGTCCAGTTCCGACACTTCGACCACGCGCAACGGCGCCTGACCGTCTTCACGAAGGGCGGCAAGGTGCAAACGCTTCCCGTGGTCGACCCGGCGTTCTGGAACGAGCTCGAGCGGCATATCCTCGACTGGGGCGCGCAGCCGAACGAATACCTGCTCTGCCGTCGCATGGTGCGCCCGAACAGGCACAAGCCGGGGGAAAAGTTCGTCACTGAATACCGCGATCAGCCGATGGGCATCCACGGCTTGCATCGCTGGTGGTACCGCTGCCTCGAGCGAGCGGGCATCGTCGCCAAGGGGCAGATGTCGGGCGAGCGGATGCACAAGGCGCGCCACACGGCGGGCCAGCGCGTTCTCGACCACACGCGCGGGAATCTAAAGGCGGTCCAGAAGCTGCTCGGCCATTCCTCGATCACGACGACCGCGGACGTCTACACGGACTGGGATATCGACCAGTTGACGGAGACCCTGCGCGGGATGCTCGAGGAGACCGGAAAGTGAATCGTTCCCGCCAAGCCTCCGCGATTTGGCTCAACGAAGCGGTGCATGCGCCTGGGAGGAATCGAACCTCCGACCTCGCGCTCCGGAGGCGCGCGCTCTATCCCCTGAGCTACAGGCGCGGAGCGGCCAGTGTACCCCTGCCTACGCACGGGCGATCGCGTCGCGCTTCCAGCAAGATACGCACGTGGAGCTGGAAGCCCGGATCGTCACGCTTGCTCTGGCGGAGACGTTCGTGATTGCGCGCAGCACGGAGGACGAGGCCGAGGTGGTGCAGGTCGAGCTTCGGCACGAGGGCCACACGGGGTTCGGCGAGGCGGCCCCGGTCGAGCGCTACGAGGAGAGCGCGCAGTCGGCGCTCGCGTACCTCGAGGAGAGTGCTCACCTACTGGGTGACGACCCGTTCGCGTTCGACGAGATCGAGGCACGCCTGCCACGCGAGCAGTTCGCCGCGCGGGCAGCGCTCGATGCGGCGCTGCACGATCTCTGCGGCCGGATGCTCGGCCTGCCGGTGTGGCGGATGCTGGGCTTCCGGCGTGCAGGCCCGCCGACGTCGTGGACGATCTGGCTCGGCGAGCCCGACGACATGGCGCAGCGCGCTGAGCGCGTTCAGCGAAGGTTCAAGCGCCTGAAGCTGAAGCTCGGCGGGGACGACGGGCTCGATGTCGCGCGCGTACGAGCGGTGCGGGGCGTTACCGACGTGCCTCTCCAGGTCGACGTTAACGAGGCGTGGACGCTCGACCAGGCGCTGGAAGCGATCCCACAGCTCGCGGAGCTGGGCGTCGAATACGTGGAGCAGCCCCTGCCGGCAGGTGATCCCGCCGGGCCGCGGCTCAAAGGCGACTCGCCGCTTCCGATCTACCTGGACGAGGACTGCCACACCCTCGCCGACGTCGCGGCCTGCGCCGAGCGCGGGCACGGCATCAACATCAAGCTCGCCAAGTCCGGTGGAATCCGCGAGGCCGTCCGCATGGCCTACGCAGCCCGGGCGCTCGGGCTCGGCGTGATGATCGGCTGCATGGTCGAGTCGGGCCTCGGCATCTCCGCCGGCTGCCAGGTCGCGAGCCTTTGCGATCACGTCGACCTCGACGGCAATCTGCTGCTCGTCGAGGATCCGTGGCCGGGCGTGCAGTTCGTCGACGGCGTTCAGCTACCCCCAGACACGCCGGGACTCGGTGTCAGAGAAGCGGTATCTGGTCCTCGCTGAAGGCAAGTCCGCCGACCCGCACTACGGGAAGACGGCGCGGGGCGTGATCCGCTATTCGCGCACCCCGACCGTCGCGATCGTCGATTCGACGCGCGCGGGGGAGACCCACGAAGGGATCCCGGTCGTCGCGAGCGTCAACGACGCGCTCTGTTTCAACCCGACCACTGCGATCGTCGGCGTCGCCACGCAGGGCGGCCGCTTCCCCCCGGCGTGGCGCGACCTGCTCAAGACATCGATCGCCAAGGGCCTCGACGTCGAGAATGGGCTGCACGAGTTCCTGACGGAGGACCCGGAGCTCGCCGACCTGGCACAGCGTCACGGCGTCGAGCTACGCGACCTGCGCAGGCCTCCGGCCGATCTCAGCGTCTCCACGGGCGAGAACTTGCGCGTCGCCGCCAAGATCGTGCTCACGGTCGGCTCGGACTGCGCGATCGGGAAGATGACAGTGGCGCTCGAGCTCGACCGCGAGGCGCGCGAGCGCGGCATCCGGTCCGAGTTCGTGCCCACGGGGCAGACCGGAATCGCCATCGCCGGCTGGGGGATCTCCGTCGACGCGGTGGTCTCGGACTTCATCGCGGGAGCTGCCGAGCGCCTCGTCGTGGAGGGCCATGAGCGCGGCGGGGAGTTGCTCTGGGTTGAGGGCCAGGGCTCCCTTCTCCACCCTCAATACTCGGGCGTGACCCTCGGTCTTTTCCACGGCTCGGCTCCGCATGCGCTCGTGCTCTGCCATCAGGCCGGCCAGCGCTTCGTCGACGAAAATCCCGCCTTCCCGATCCCGCCGCTGGCGGACGTCGTCGAGCTCCACGAGCGCGCCGCCCTGATTCCGCGTCCGTCCCCGGTGGCCGCGATCGCCTTGAACACGAGCCTGCTCGACGAAGCGTCTGCCGCCTCTTCGATCGACGCTGTCGAGCGCGAAACCGGCTTGCCTACTGACGATCCGGTCCGGTTCGGTGCCGGAAAGCTCGTCGACGCAGTGTCTTCGGTGGTCGGATAGAGGGACTAAGGAATCCGGTCGAAGCGGCCGAAAGATTAGAGCCAGCCCTAGCACGCCGCCGCCCGGCGTGCTAGGACATACGAACCAAGGGGTGAGCCGTGAAAAAGATTTGGACAGTCCTCGCCTGCGTCTGCGTAGCCGCAACTATGTGTGGCCGCGCCGGGGCAGCGGTCAATTTCGGTGTGACCGAAGACGCCGGTAAGGCCGGCGATGCCGGCGTGTGGTTTTTCTCGACGCTCGACGACGTCGGTCTGACCGAGAACCGCATCACCATCGTCTGGGATCCGTCTGCGCCGACGACGATCAACAATCGCATCGAGCTCGACGCCTGGATGCCGCAGGCCACGCTCAGTGCCGTGCAGGTGATCTTCGCCGTCGTTCCCGCCCGCGCGCGCGACCTGACGAGCACGCCTGACGCGCCCGCGAAGTACGCCGCTTTTTGCGCGCTCCTCGCGAAGACCTATCCGCAGGTGACCCAGATCGTGATCGGCAACGAGCCGAACCAGCCCCGGTTCTGGCAGCCGCAGTTCGGCCCCGACGGACGCGGCGTCTCGGCCACCGCCTACCAGAAGGTGCTCGCGCGCTCCTACGACGAGCTGAAAGCGGTGAACCCCAAGATCTCCGTGATCGGCGTCGGGCTCTCGCCGCGTGGCAACGACAACCCGCGCGCCAAAGACAACGTCTCGATCTCGCCGGTGAAGTTCCTGCGCGACCTCGGCGCCGCGTACCGGGCCAGCGGTCGCACGAAACCGCTCATGGACGAGCTCGCGTTCCACCCGTACCCGCGGCAGAACATCGACTCCCCGGCTACGGGCTACAGATGGCCAAACGTCGGCTTGCCGAACTTCGGGCGGCTCAAGCAGGCCTTCTGGGATGCCTTCCACGGCACTCCTCAGCCCACGTTCCCGGAGACGGCGTCCGCACGGGCAGCGCCGAAGCCGGTAAAGCTGGCGCTCGACGAGCTGGGCTGGGAGGTCGCAATTCCCTCGAGCCTCGTGCCCCTGTACCACGGCCTCGAGACGAAGCAGCCGATCGACGAGACGACCCAGGCGCGCTACTACCGCGACACGGTGCGGATGGTCGTCTGCGACCACGATGTGCGCTCGTTCAGCTTCTTCCACCTGATGGACGAGTACGACCTGGAGCGCTGGCAGAGCGGTCTACTGCGGGCGGACCGGTCCAAGCGCCCCTCGTACGGGTCGGTCAAGCAGGTGATTCACGACACACAGGGCAAGTGCGCCGGCAAGCTCGCCACGTGGAAGCACACGACCACGGTGATCGAGGCCCAGGCCAAGTTCACCGACGCCAAGCGCCGCCAGAGCGCGGGCAAGCGCAAGTGGTGGTTCGCCGTGAAGGCAGGGGAAGACGTTCTCTACCGCGCAGGCCTGTTCCGCGTGCAGGGCGCAAAGGCGACCGGCCGGGAGCGCAGTGCAATTGCACGGACGCTTGCCGGACGTCGCGGTGCCAAGGCCGCGCTTTCCACACGCGGGCCGCTGAAGCATGCGTTGAAGAAGACCGTCCGATTCGCCAGGCGGGGTGTGCGGTCCGGGTACTACGTGTACGCGGTTCGTATGACCGCCGCGATGAACCCGACCCGCGCCAAGATCTTCTTCAGCCGGCCGATCCAGGTCGGCACGCCGTCACGAAGGTCGCGCCGCTAACCGTAGTAGCGACTGCTATACACAGCTCGTCGTGAACGACCCTCGTTTCGAGCGGCTCGCCGAGCTGATCGCCGACTACTCGCTCGAGCTGCGCGAGCGCCAGATCGTGCGACTCGACGGAGGGACCGTCGCAGAGCCCCTGCTGGTAGCGCTGCACCGGGCGGCGATTCGCCGCGGCGCGCATCCCTACGCCCACGTCGAGGTCGAGGGGCTGCGCGAGCTCCTCGCCTCAGACGGCTCGGACGAGCAGATCGACTACGTCTCGCCGATCGACCGGCGGGAGATCGAGGGGCTCGACGCGCAAGTCACCGTCTGGAGCGACGCCAACACGCGTTCGTTCTCCCGCATTGACCCAGGCCGGCATCAACGCCTGCTGGGCGCCGAGCGAGTGCTGCGGAATCGCCGCTGGGAGCGGATCTCACGCGGCGAGTTGCGCTGGTGCGGGACGCTTTCTCCGGGCGAGGCGCACGCCCAGGAAGCGGAGCTGTCGCTGCGTGAGTACGAGGACTTCGTCTTCCGCGCCTGCCACGTGCTCGATGAAGATCCTGTCGCGCACTGGCGAGGTATTTCGGAGCGGTTGAATGAGCGGACGCACGAGCTCTCGTCCGTGCGTGAGCTGCGGATAGTCGGTCCGGACACGGATCTGACGCTGGGCGTCGAGGGACGGCGCTGGGCGGCCGCGGACGGACGGCTGAACATGCCTGACGGCGAGGTCTATACGAGCCCGGTCGAGGATGCCACCGAGGGGACGGTGCGCTTCGGGTTCCCGGCCGTCTTCGAGGGACGGGAGATCGAGGACGTCCGGCTGCGCTTCGAGGGAGGCCGCGTCGTGGAGCACGAGGCCCGCGTCGGCGCGGACTATTTCGCGGCACTCCTGGCGATGGACGACGGGGCGCGGGTGCTCGGAGAAGCCGCGTTCGGGCTCAACTACGAGATCGACCGGTTCACGCGCAACATCCTCTTCGACGAGAAGATCGGCGGCACGATGCACCTCGCGCTCGGGTTCGGCTTCGAGGAGCTCGGCGGGATCAACCGGTCACGGCTCCATCTCGATCTGATCTGCGACTTGCGCGAGGAAGGCGAGGTCTACGCGGACGGCGAGCTGATCTGGCGCGCCGGCCGCTTCCTCGCGGAGCCGGCCGTGGCGGTGGGACGTGTCTGACGTGCGCATCAAGCGGCTCGCGGACGTGCTCGTGGGCTATTCATCCGCAGTCCGGGCCGGTGACCTCGTCACCGTGGACACGAAAGCGGTCGCGGCGCCGCTCCTGCGCGAGGTGTACGCCGCCGTCCTCCGAGCCGGCGGCCACCCGATGACGCGCGTCTCGTTCGACGAGCTGGACGAGAACCTTTTCTTCGACGGCTCCGACGAGCAGCTGGAGTGGGTGAACCCCGTGCGCGAGGACGAGATCGAGACCGCCGACGTGCGGATCTCGATCGAGGCGACGACGAACACGAAGCGGCTGACGAGCGTCGACCCTTCGCGTCAAGCTCGGAACGACCGCGCCTTCGAGCCGCTGCGGAACCGCTACCTCGAGCGGGCCGCGGCTGGAGAGTACCGGTGGGTCCTGACCGCGTATCCGACCCAGGCAACGGCTCAGGACGCGGAGATGTCGCTGCGTGAGTACGAGGACTTCGTCTACAACGCCGGCTTCCTGGACGATCCCGATCCGGTTGCCCGGTGGCGGGAATTCGCCGGCTGCGCCGCCAAGCTCACGGGCTTCCTCAGCGGCGCACGCGAGCTCCGGGTGGTCGCGGAAGGGACCGATCTCACGCTCGGCGTCGAGGGCCGCACATGGATCGACTCCAGCGGTCACGAGAACTTTCCGGACGGTGAGGTCTACACGGCGCCACTCGAGACCAGCGTCGAGGGCGAGATTCGCTTCACCTATCCGGCGGTCTTCCAGTACCGGGAGGTGGACGACGTCCGGCTCCGCTTCGAGCAGGGCGAGGTGGTCGAGGCGACCGCGGCGCGCGGAGAGGGGTTCCTGCGCGAGATGATCGCCGTGGACGACGGGGCGCGCCGCGTCGGCGAGTTTGCGTTCGGTCTCAACGACGCCGTGCCGGTCTTCACGCGCAACATCCTCTTCGACGAGAAGATCGGCGGGACCGTGCACCTCGCGCTCGGCACGTCATATCCGGAGTCCGGCGGCTTGAACCGCTCGGCGCTCCACTGGGACCTGATCTGCGACCTGCGCTCGGGCGGCGAGGTCTTCGCCGATGGCGAGCTCGTCTACCGCGACGGCCGCTTCTTGCACGACCTGTTCTGACACCTCCGGGTGAAGTCGCCGCAGGTTCTGCGGAGGCGCCGCATCTACCCGGGCAGAGAGGAACTTCGTGGGAGACGAAGAGCAACAAGACGACGACGAGCGGGAAGGCGCCGAGCCTCCGCCGTCTGACGAGCCGGTAGACCGCAGGCGTCGCGAAATCGCCGACGTGCTGATCCGGGTGCTCCGCGGGCGCGGGCTGGCGTAGAAATTAAGCTCTTGACACGAACACGTGTTCGCTGGTAGCATGGCGAACGTATGTTCGGGAAACTCCTCGGAGTAGCGCTTGTCGCCCTCGTGATCTACGCGGTTGCCGCGCACACGTCCAGCGGCGCGGGCCACACCCGCGTCTACGTGGTCAAGCCCTACGACACGCTGTGGTCGATCGCCGCGAAGCAGTACGGCGGCGATCCGCGGGACGGGGTCTGGAAGCTGCGCGAGCGCAACCACCTGGACAACGCACTGGTGCGGCCCGGCCAGCGCCTTGTCCTGCCCTAGGCCTATCCGCCAGGAGCGCCAGGAAGGGGAAGTCCCGAGACATAGACCTTCTCGCCGCGGAACTTCCGCACTTCGGGGTCCCACGGGAAGAAGATCACGACCTTCCACGCCAACTGGTCGCCCGTCGGCTCGATTCCCAGCCAGGCCGCCTCGTGTGTGCCTGTCACGTCGGCCTCTTCGCAGACTCCCTGCGGCCCGATCACGATGTCGGTGAGCTGGAAGTCGATGTCGGGGAACGCAGACAGGAGGCCGCCGTAGAAGCGGGCCGCGCCCTCGTGGCCTTCCCAGCGGTGCTCGGTGCCGGCCAGCTCGTAGACACAGTCGTCGGTGAGCGTCGAGATGAGGCCCGGCAGGTCGCGATTCTCCTCGGCGATCGAGTGTCGCTTCCAGAGCTCCCGGATCTCGGCGTGCTCCTCGCGGGTCGCCTCGCGGCCCAGAAGCTCGAGCACGGCGTCATGAGCATTCACGGCGGCCACCCTACAATCGCACCGTGGACCTCGACCTCGTCTTTCTCGGCACCTCGGGCTCCGTCCCGACCGCCCAGCGGGCTCCGTCTGCGCTGCTCTTGCGCCGCGGGGGCGAGCGCGTGCTGTTCGACTGCGCCGAGGGAACACAGCGCCAGCTGCTGCGCTCGACGATCGGGTTGATCGAGCTCCGCGAGGTGTTTCTGACGCATTTCCACGCCGACCACTACCTCGGCTTGCCGGGCATGCTGAAGACGTTTTCCCTGCGCGGGCGTGAGCTGCCCCTCACGGTCTACGGGCCGCCCGGGCTCCGCGAGCTGTTCGGGGCGCTGAAGCGGATCTTCGGGAAGCTCACCTACGAGCTCGACCTGGTCGAGCTGGCGCCCGGCGACGTGCTCGACCGCGACGGGTACACGCTCGTCACGTTCCCGCCCAGTCACGGCGTCTCCGCGGTCGGATACGCGCTCGTCGAGGCTCCGCGTCCGGGCCGCTTCGATGTGGAGGCCGCCGATGCGCTCGGTGTGCCGGTGCCGGTGCGCGGGCTGCTCCAGCGCGGAGAGTCCGTAGAGCTTCCCGACGGGAAGGTGGTCACTCCCGACGCGGTGCTGGGGCCCCCTCGGCCGGGTCGCAAGGTGGTGCTCGCCGGCGACACGGCTCCTTCGCCGACCGTGCTGGAGGCCGCACGCGGGGCGGAGGTGCTGGTGCACGAGGCGACGTTCCTGGACGAGGAACGGGAACGGGCTCGAGAGACCGCCCACTCGACCGCGCTCGAGGCAGCCGAGCTCGCGCGCGACGCCGACGTCGGCTTGCTCGCTCTCACGCACCTGTCGAACCGCTACTTCGGCCCGGAGGTCGCGCGTGAGGCGCGTACGATCTTCGGTGACACGGTGGTCCCGAAAGATTTCGACATCATCGACGTCCCGTTCGCGGAGCGGGGGGCACCCGCGCTGATCAAGGGCGGTGCACGTCACCCGAACGACGATCGTCCCGTTGAGCCCGACGCGGTCGGTGCGACGGAAGAGGCGGCTCCGTGAGCGGGATGGTCCAGGTCGCGCTGGCCGAGGGCGTTACGGAGGCCGAGGAGATCCAGGCCATCCTGCGCACGGCCGGAATCGATTCGCAGCTCGAGAGCGCGGTGGAACACCATCCCCGCGCGGTCGAGGACACGCCGCAGAAGGTGCTCGTCCCGGAGTCGTCGCTCGAGGCGGCCCAGCACGCCATCGAGGCCATGACCGACCCCGATGAGCTCGTTGGGGAGTAGAGCCGCCCGGAAACCCGACTTCGGCAAGCGCGCGGCGGTCTACGACGAGCTCCGCCCAGCCGACGAAAACTGGTGGGAGTTGTACGAGCTGCTGGTCAACGAGGGCGACCTGCGCGGTCGGCGTGTGGTGGATGTCGGGTGCGGCACCGGCCTCTTCGCCGAGGCACTCGCACGCGAGGCGACGGTGGCGGGCGTCGATCCCGAACCGGCCATGCTCGAGGTTGCGGCCGGCAGAGGGCTCCAGCTCCACGAGGCGGGTGCCGAGCGCCTGCCCTTCCCCGACGGGTCGTTCGAACGGGCGGTCATGCGCCTGGTCGTGCACCTCGTCGACCGCCCGCGCGCCTTCGCCGAGGCCCGCCGGGTGCTGGTCGAGGCTGGGGTCTTGGTGGTGGCGACGTTCGACCCCAGCCACTTCGACGACTTCTGGCTGAACCGACTGTTCCCCACCTTCGAGGCCATCGATCGCGCGCGTTTTCCGAGCGCGGAGACGCTCGAGCGGGAGTTACTCGGCGCGAGCTTCTCAGACGTCCGCTTCGTCTACCTCAGCCAGGGAGGGTCACTCGACCGCGACGCCGCGCTCGACCGCATCCGGGGCCAGCACATCTCGACCTTCGATCTGGTCGACCAGGACGAATACGACGCAGGGCTCGCTCGCGCAGAGGTCGAGCTGCCCGACCGCGTCGAGTACCGGATCGAGTGGCTCGTGGCCGTGGCGCGTTAGAGTCGGCCACCCAAGAGAAGGAGGACACGATGGCGAAGGAGCTCAGGTGCGCCGACGTCGGCATGGAGTGTGAGGCCGTCATGGGCGGCGAGACCGAAGACGAGGTGATGGCGCAGGCCGCCGACCATGCACGGTCTGTCCACGGCATGTCGGACAGCGACCTCCAGGAGAACGAGTCGAAGATCCGTGGGGCGATCCGAGATGTCTAGACCGGACGGCACACGGTGCGGAGCGTTTGGTTCTTCTACAAACGTTGTTTAGAACGGCCGCACCGGCAAAGCCGGCACGGCCTCCAGTCGGCATCGCAAGCGACGCCTCTGTCTCGCTTGCCAGCCGGGCGGTGTGCTGGGTGTTAGATCTGCCAGGTGCCGTCTTCTAAGACCGGGACCTCGTCGCCTTCGGCGGTAAGGCCCGAAACCTGCACGTCGTCGCCGCCGATCATGAAGTCGATGTGGATTGCGCTCGAGTTCAGGCGCGGCCGGTCCTCCTCGGCGACGCTGATCTCGTACGCGCTGCCGAGCGCGATGTGGCTGGCCGCGTTCTCGTCCAGCAGCGTGTTGTAGAACGTCGTCCCGAGAGCGCCGATCCGACCTTCCCGGTCGACGAGTGCGATCTCACCTAGCCTGGCTGCGCCCTCGTCGTGCCCGGCGCGTCCGCGCAGCACCTCGGCATTCTCGTCGGCGTCGATCTCGACGGCCCGTCCGCCTTCGAAACGAACTGTGAGGCCGCGGATCACGGCGCCGCCGAGCTCGAGCGGCTTCGTCGCGCGCACGACTCCGTCGGCCCGTTGGGGGTCCGGCGCCGAGAAGATCTCCTCGGTCGGAATGTTCGGCAGATGGACGATGCCGTCTCGTGTCTCCATCAGTGCGGCGTCCCATTTCGAGGTGGGCAGGAGGCCGATCGTCAGGTCCGTTCCCTCGCCGGTGAAGCGGATGGCGTCGAAGCGGCGATCGTTCAGCCGGTTCGCCTGGGTCCGTAGAGCGGCCGCCCACGCGCGCCACGCCTCCGTGGGGTCGTCCTCGTCGAGGCGGCAGACGTTCAGCAGGTCGGCCGTCAGTCGCTCGAGCGCATCGGTCGGGGCCAGGTCCGGGTAGACGACCTCTGCCCACGATGCCGTTGGGTAGGGGATCGCGGTCCAGTTCACCTTCTGCTCGTTGGCGACGACGAGTCGCTCCGGCAGGTCCGGCAGCTCATCGCGACCCGCGCGCTCTGGGTCGACGCCGTTGAGGATTCCGGGCGAGACGCGTGGCACCGCGACAATGCGGGCTGCGCGGTGCTCGCCGAGCTCGAGCATGCGCTGGCCGTACCAGGGCGGCACGTAGCCGAGTGTCTCGAGCTCGGCGTGCTCGAGCCTCGCGCGCTTCACGTAGGGATCGAAGTACGTCGCGTCGACGAACCGCGCGCCTTTCTCGTACGCACGCGAGGCGAGCGCGCGTACGAGCGGCTCCATGCCCGTCTCCGCCTCGACGGCCACGATCTGCCCCGGCTGGACGTTCGCCCCGAAGGAAACTGCAAGGTCGGCGAGCCGTTTCGTGTTCGTCGCGTCCACGGCGGGAGCATAAGCGCCGGGCGCTCGATGGATGTCGTCCGCAGGACCCAGTAAGCTCCCGCGCGACCTGCCCCTTTAACCCGGTCCTGTGAGGCCGGAAAGGAGTCGGATATGCGCCTGCCTGCGCCCAAACGCCCCGCGTCCACGTGAATGCGGCCACCTCGGCCGAGAAGGTGCTCCTCGACGCGGAGGACGTCGAGCGGACGCTCTCGCGGATCGCGCACGAGATCATCGAGGGCAATCCCGACCTGGACCGGGTCGCGCTCGTCGGCATCCACACGCGCGGCGTACCGCTCGCCCAGCGCCTTCGGCGCCACATTGCCGAGTTCGCCGGCACCGAGGTCGCGTTGGGCCAGCTCGACATCACGTTCTACCGCGACGACGTGCAGGTGCGCGGCGGCGAGGCACCGCAGCACCCGCAGCCGCTCGTTCGCGCCACCAAGCTCGACTTCCCGCTCGAGGGCATGACCTGCGTCCTGGTCGACGACGTCCTCTACACCGGCCGCACGATCCGAGCAGCCGTCGAGGCGCTGTTCGACTACGGCCGGCCCGCCCGTGTGCAGCTGGCCGTGCTCGCCGACCGCGGGCACCGGGAGCTGCCGATCCGGCCGGACTACGTCGGCAAGAACCTGCCCACACATCGTGAGGAGCGCATCCAGGTGCAGCTGCTCGAGGTCGACGAGGTCGACCGCGTCCTGCTGATACCCGCCTCCGAGGAGGAGACCCATGGGTGACATCCGAGTCATGCGGGAGGGCCTCCTCCCGCCGAAAGAACCGCCGAGGCGGCACCTGATCTCGATCAACGACCTCACGCGCGAGGACGTCGAGCGGCTGCTCGGCACCGCGCGCAACTTCGCGCGCTCGCTCGAGCGCGAGATGAAGAAGCTGCCGACGCTCCGTGGCCGGACGGTCGTGAACGTCTTCTACGAGTCGTCGACGCGAACCTCGTCGAGCTTCGAGCTCGCCGCCAAGCGGCTCTCGGCGGACACGATGTCGATCAAGGCTGCCGGCTCCTCGGTGGACAAAGGCGAGTCGCTCAAGGACACGGCGCTGACGCTCGGCGCCTACGACCCCGACGTGATCGTGATCCGGCACCCGCAGATCGGCGCGCCGGAGCTCGTCGCGCGTTACACAGGCGCACACATCGTCAACGCGGGGGACGGCAAGCACCAGCATCCGACCCAGGCGCTGCTCGACCTCTACACGATGCAGGAGGAGTTCGGGTACCTCGAGGGCCTGCACGTGGCGATCGTGGGCGACGTCCTGCACTCGCGCGTGGCGCGCTCCAACATCCAGGCGCTGGCGCTGATGGGGGCGCACGTCACGCTCGTCGGCCCGCCGACGCTGATGCCACGCGGGATCGAAGCCATGGGCTGCGAGGTCTCGGCCGAGATCGAGGCGATCGGCGCCGCCGACGTCGTCTACGTCCTGCGCATGCAGCAAGAGCGAATGGCCGAAGGTGCGAACTACGTGCCGTCGCTGCGCGAGTACACCGCGCGCTGGGGGGTGACGCCGGAGCGGCTGCGGCCGGGCCAGAAAGTGATGCACCCCGGGCCGATGAACCGCGGCGTCGAGATCGACCCGGTGGTTGCCGACGCAGCCGATGCGCTGATCGAGCGGCAGGTGCGGTCCGGCCTCGTCACGAGGATGGCTGTGCTCTACGACCTGCTCACGCACGGGCCGGCCGGCGTCCAGACCGGAACGCTGCACGAGCTGGGGGTGGCGTGATGCTGAACGCGAAGAACGGACGCAAGGACGATCTCGTGATCCGCGGCGCGCGGGTGCTCGATCCGGTCGAAGGAGTCGACGCGGCCCTCGACGTGCGCGTCGACGGCGGCAAGATCGCGGAGCTGGGCACGGCGCTGGATACCAACGCGCACCGGGTGGTCGACGGTGCCGGGCTCCTGCTCGCGCCGGCGTTTGTCGACCCGCACGTCCACCTGCGCACGCCCGGGCGCGAGGACGAGGAGACGATCGCGTCCGGCACTGCGGCGGCGGCGGCCGGCGGGTTCTGCGCGATTCTGGCGATGCCCAACACGGACCCGGTCGTCGATTCGGCGGCCGTGCTGGGCTCGTTGATCGAGGCCGCCGAGGCCGAGGCGGCCGTCCCGGTCGGTTTCCTCGCCGCGATCACGCGGAACCAGGACGGCGCCGAGCTGACGGAGATGGCCGAGCTGGCCGAAGCCGGGGCCGCCGGGTTCACCGACGACGGCAAGCCGGTCGTGGCGCCGGCGCTGATGCGACGGGCTCTCCAGTACAACGCTGTCACGGGCCGGCGCCTCGCTCTGCATTGCGAGGAGCCGACGCTGTCGAAGAACGGCCAGATGCACGAGGGCGGGGTCTCGGCGGAGCTCGGGTTCGCCGGCTATCCGTCGGTGGCCGAGAGCCTGATGGTCGAGCGCGACCTCTCACTCGCGGCGTACGAGCGGCAAGGGCTCCATTTCCTCCATCTCTCGTCGCGGGAGTCGGTGAACGCGCTGCGCGCCGCGCAAGGGGACGGCGTCCAGGCGTCGGCTGAGGTGACACCGCATCACCTCTGCTTGACCGACGAGGCGGTTCGCTCGCTCGACTCGAACGTGAAGATGAACCCACCCCTGCGCGCCGAGGAAGACCGGCAGGCGCTGATCGAAGGGCTCCGCGACGGGACGATCCAGGCGATCGCGACCGACCACGCGCCGCACGCGCGGCACGAGAAGGACGTGCCGTTCGAGGCTGCGCCGTTCGGAGTGACGGGCCTCGAGACTGCGTTCGCGGCGCTGTACACCCACCTGGTGGAGCCTGGCATCCTGAGCCTCGAGACGCTGCTCGAGCGCATGTCGGCCGGGCCGGCGCGAATCTACGGGCTGGAGCGTCCGCGGCTCACCGTTGGCGCCGAGGCGAACCTCGTGCTCCTCGACACGGCAGCGAGCCGACGGGTCGAGGAAAACGACTTCCGCTCGCTGTCGGTCAACTCCTGGCTGCTCGGTCAGACCCTGAAGGGCGGCATCCGCATGACCGTCGCCGCAGGGAAGGTGGTGCACGAGGGATGAACGGCTTCCTGGCACTCGAGGACGGTTCGGTCTTCCGCGGCACATCGGTCGGCTCCGAGGGCTACGCCTTCGGCGAGGCCGTCTTCACCACAGCGATGACCGGCTACCAGGAGCTTGTGACCGATCCGAGCTATGCCGAGCAGATCATCTGCTTCACCGCGCCGATGGTCGGCAACTACGGCGTCGCGGAGCAGCGCTGCGAGTCGCCGGGGCCGCGGGCCCGCGCCGTCGTGATGCGGGAGGCTCGGGGTCCGGCATGGACGGACTGGCTGCACGAGCGCGGCATCGTCGCGCTCTCGGAGCTCGATACCCGGACCCTGGTGCTTCACCTGCGGCAGCGGGGTGCGATGCGGGCGATCGCGGTCGCGGGAGACGCCTCGGTCGAGGAGGCCGTGCGCGCCGTGCGGGAGCAGCCTCCGATGAGCGGGCGGGCGCTTGCCGCCAAGGTCTCGACACCCGAACCGTACGTCTACGCAGACTCGGGCAACGCCCTGGTCGCCGTGGTCGACTACGGCTGCAAGCGTTCGATCCTGACCCGGCTCGCCGCCGCGGGCGCCTCGGTGACGGTCTTCCCGCACGATGCGACGCCGCGCGACCTCGCGCAGTTCGACGGCGTCCTGCTCTCGAACGGCCCCGGCGATCCCGAGCCGCTGCACGCCGAGGTCGAAACCGTGCGGCAGCTGCTCGGCCGCGTGCCGCTGCTAGGGATCTGTCTGGGCCATCAGCTGCTCGCTCTCGCGACCGGCCACGACACCTTCAAGCTCCCGTTCGGCCACCGCGGGGCAAACCACCCGGTGTTGGACAAGCGGACGAACCGCGTGCTCGTGACGAGCCAGAACCACGGCTTCGCCGTCGAGGCGTCGGAGGCCAAGGAGGTCACCCACGTCTCGCTGTACGACGGCACCGTCGAAGGGCTCGACTACCCGTGGCTGCGGGCCCGTTCGGTGCAGTTCCATCCCGAAGCCGGGCCGGGGCCGCACGACGCCTGGCACCTGCTCGAGAGCTGGGTCGAGGAGGTGTCCCTTGCCGCGGCGGCGTGACCTGCGCTCGATCTGCTTGATCGGCTCGGGCCCGATCGTGATCGGGCAGGCGTGTGAGTTCGACTATGCCGGCTGCCAGGCGCTCAAGGTGCTCCGCGAGGACGGTTTCCGCACGATCGTCGTCAACTCGAATCCCGCGACGATCATGACCGACCCCGGGTTCGCCGACCGCACCTACGTCGAGCCGCTGGATCTCGAAGGTGTCGCCGACGTGCTCGGCCGCGAGCGGCCGGACGCGCTGCTGCCGACGGTCGGTGGGCAAACGGCTTTGAACCTCGCGATGGAGCTCGTGGACGCCGGTGTGCTCGCGGCGCTCGGCATCGAGCTGATCGGGGCGCCTCCGGAGGTGATCCGCAGAGCCGAGGACCGCGAGCTCTTCCGTGAAACCGTGCGCGAGGCAGGCTTGAAGGTGCCGGAGTCGCTCGTTGTCACCGATTCCGCCGAAATGCCCGACGACCTGACCTTTCCAGTGATCCTGCGGCCTGCCTTCACGCTCGGCGGCCATGGCGGCGGGACGGCGCGCTCTCCCGAGGAGCTCGAGCCGATGCTCGACCGGGCACTCCGCGAGAGCCCCGTGACGCAGGTGCTCGTGGAGGAATCGCTGCTCGGCTGGGACGAGTTCGAGCTCGAAGTGATCCGTGATCGCAACGACAACGTCGTGATCGTCTGCTCGATCGAGAACCTCGATCCCATGGGCGTCCACACCGGCGACTCGGTCACGGTCGCGCCGCAGATGACGCTTTCGGATGAGGCCTACCAGGAGCTGCGCGACGCAGCCGCGGCCGTCGTGCGCGCGGTCGGCGTCGAATGCGGCGGCTCGAACATCCAGTTCGCACGCGACCGAGACACCGGCGAGCTGCGCGTGATCGAGATGAATCCGCGCGTCTCGCGCTCCTCGGCGCTGGCGTCGAAGGCGACCGGCTACCCGATCGCGAAGGTGGCGGCGAAGCTCGCGGTCGGCTACACGCTCGACGAGATCCCGAACGACCTGACGAAGACGACGCCGGCTAGCTTCGAGCCGACCCTCGATTACGTAGTCGTCAAGCTGCCCCGCTTCGCATTCGAGAAGTTCCCGGGCGCCGACACGGTGCTCGGCACGCAGATGAAGTCGGTCGGCGAGGCGATGGGCATCGGCCGCAGCTTCACGGAGGCGTTCCTGAAAGCGATGCGCTCGCGCGAGCTCGACGCGGGCGCGGTCACGCCGTGGGCCGATCTCGACGACCTCCCGGAAGGCCTCCATCCGTGGTTCCGCACCGAGCTCAGCCGCGTCTCAACCACCTTGTGCACCAAAACACAACTCGAGGACCTCGTCGCCGACGACTGGCTCGAGCTCAAGCGGCTCGGTCTGTCCGACGCCGACCTGGCTGTGTTTTGGAGCACAAGCGAAGAGACGGTGCGGGCTCGGAGGCGCTCTTGGGGCGTGCGGCCGGTGTTCAAGCGGGTTGATTCGTGCGCCGGTGAGGTCGAGGCAGGCTCCAACTACTTCTACTCCACCTGGGGCGAGGCGGATGAGCAGGCGCCGGACGGCGGGCAGCCTCGAGTCGTGATTCTAGGGTCCGGGCCGAACCGGATCGGCCAGGGGATCGAGTTCGATTACTGCTGTGTGCACGCCGCGCAGACGTTCCGGGCGCTCGGCTACGAGGCTGTGATGGTCAACTGCAACCCGGAGACGGTCTCGACCGACTACGACACTTCCGACCGCCTCTATTTCGAGCCGCTGCGCGTCGAGGAGGTGCTTGCGATCTGCGAGCGGGAGCAGCCGGACGGGATCGTGATCCAGTTCGGGGGTCAGACGCCGCTGAAGCTCGCGCGGGCGCTCGAGGCCGCCGGCTACCGGATCATGGGCACGCCTTTCGACGCGGTCGACCTGGCCGAGGATCGCGAGCGCTTTGGCGCGTTGCTCGACCGCCTCGGCGTTTGCTGCCCGGAGTGGGGGATCGCGTCGTCCCGCGCAGAAGCCGTCGTAATCGCGGAGCGGATCGGCTATCCGGTGCTCGTCCGCCCCTCGTATGTGCTCGGCGGCCGCTCGATGCGCGTCTGTTACGACGCCGACGACGTCCCCGAGCTCGACGGGCCGGTCCTGATCGACCGCTTCCTCGAGCAGGCGATCGAGATCGACGTCGACGCGCTCTGCGACGGCACCGACACCCACGTAGCGGCCGTCATGCAGCACGTCGAGGAGGCGGGCGTCCACTCGGGCGACTCGGCCTGCGTCCTGCCACCCTCCTCGCTCGCAAAGCCGGAGCTCGAATTGATTGCCGAGGTCGTGAGCCGGCTTGGGCCCGCGCTCGGGGTCGTCGGCCTCCTGAACGTCCAGTTCGCCCTCGCCGAAGGGCAGCTGTACGTGCTCGAGGTCAACCCCCGCGCATCGCGCACAGTCCCGTTCGCGAGCAAAGCTACGGGCGTGAACCTGGTCGAGGCCGCTTGCCGCCTCGCCGCCGGGCAACCGCTGTCCGCTCTGGACCTGCCCGAGGGACTGTCCCTCGGCGACGGGCCTGCAGGGCAGGTGTCGGTCAAGGCCGCCGTGCTCCCGTTTGCGCGGTTTCCGGGTGCCGACGCCGTGCTTGGGCCCGAGATGCGAGCCACGGGCGAGGTCATGGCGACCGCTTCCGATTTGCCCAGCGCCTTCGCCAAGGCCGAGCGCGCCGCCGGACGCCGGCTGCCCAGTGAAGGCACGGCCTTTCTCTCGGTACGGGACGCCGACAAGGCAGCGATCGTCCCGGTCGCCCAGGCACTGACGGGCCTCGGCTTCAGGCTCGTTGCGACAGCCGGCACCGCGCACACGCTCGCCGCCGCCGGCCTCGCCGTCGAATACGTGCGCAAGGTCACGCAGGACGGCGAAGGAGCGACCGTCGTCGACCTCGTCCGCCGTGGGCGCTGTGACCTCGTGATCAACACGCCGCAGGGCTCCGGTGCCCGCGCCGACGGCTATCTGATCCGAGAGGCCGCCCTGATCGCCCGCGTTCCGTGCATCACGACGATGTCGGGCGCCGCGGCCGCTGTCGAGGCGATCGCATTCGCACGCTCGGAGATCTCGGTTTCGCTCCAGGAGAGGATTCATGCCGAAGCGCGCAGCGCTTAGCGTCACCGGAGTCGAGGCCGTAGGCCCCTACACGCTGCTCCGCCTCGCGCGCGGCGCGATCGCTCCCGGCCTCCCCGGCCAGTTCTTCATGCTCTCCCCGCCGGGGCGGCTGCTGCCCCGGCCGATGAGCCTCTGCCTCGCTCCGCGTGGAGAGCTCGCCTTCCTGATCGACCCGATCGGCCCCGGCACGCGAGCGCTCTGCTCGGTTGGCGCCGGCGAGCGCATCACCGTGTTCGGGCCGCTCGGCAATGGCTACCGGCTGGGCGTCGAACACCCGCTCCTGGTCGGCGGTGGGATCGGCGTCGCGCCGTTTCCATTCCTGTCGGAGACGCTCGGAGGCCCACCGGTGCTGCTCGGCTTCCGCAGCGCCTGGCACGCCGAGGCCGCGGAGCTCGTCCCGAAGGCCGAAGTCGTGCTCGAACCGGCCTATGTCACCGAGACGATGCCCGCAGGCCACGACGTGCTCGCCTGCGGCCCTGAGCCGATGCTCGAGGCGGTCCGGACGCTCGAACCCAACGCGCAGCTGGCCTGGGAAGCGCCCATGGCGTGCGGCTACGGCGCGTGTTACGGCTGCGCGGTGGAGATCGACGGCGAGCTCAAGCGGCTCTGCGTCGAGGGACCGGTCCTGGAGGCGGCAGCCGCGTGAGGATCCTCAACGCCTCGGGCTGTCTGGACGCCGTGGCCGCGCCCGAGGTCGCGCAGAGTCTCGACGCCTTCGTGACGAAAACGGTCACGCCGCTGCCGCGTGCGGGTAACGACCCGGTGCGGATCGCGGAGACCGACGTCGGGATGCTGAACTCGATCGGCCTCGCGAATCCCGGCATCGACGCGTTCCTGTGCCAGACGCTCCCCGAGCTCGGAGCGCTCGGAGTTCCGGTGTGGGTGTCAGTCGGCGGCTTCGACGTGGCCGACTACGTGGACCTGTGCGACCGGCTCGACGACCGCAGCGAGGTGACGGCAATCGAGCTCAACGTCTCCTGCCCGAACGTCGACGACGCCCCCTCCGAAGTGGGCGAGATCGTGACAGCGGCCCGCGCCGCGACCCGTAAACCGATCTACGCGAAGCTCTCGCCCGCGACCGCCGACGTGACCGAAGTGGCCCGTGCCGCCCAGGCCGCCGGAGCGGACGGTTTGTCGCTTGTGAACACGGTTCGCGGCCTCTCGCTGGACGAGCGAACCCTTCGTCCGACGCTTGGTCGGGCGGTCGGAGGCCTCTCCGGCCCTGCGCTCAAACCGATCGCGCTCGCTGCCGTCTACGCCTGCTACGAGGCGACCCGCATGCCGATTGTCGGGATGGGCGGGATCGCGACCGGCAGGGACGCGCTGGAGTTCCTCGCTGCGGGCGCCAGCGACCTCGCGCTCGGCACGATCCTCTTCGCCGACCCGTACGCGCCGAGCCGCATCAGAGAGGAGTTCGCGGTCGAGCTTGCGGCCCTTGGCGTTGCCGACGAGGACAACGCGGTCGGCCTCGCGCATGAGCGAATAGAGGAAATCCATCTAGACCTCAACCGAAGCTCGACCGTAGGCTCCGCATAAAAGTCCTGCAAATCTGCAGAAAAGTTCGGAGTTGACGGCCTCGCCCGACTTGTTAGTATGCGGCGTCCGTGCCAGCGCTTAAGACTCAGGCTCAGGCACCGCTGCGGTCGCTCGATCAGCGGATGGAAGCCCTCAAACGGGCCAATGACATCAGGGTGCGGCGGGCGCAGCTGAAAAAGGATCTGAAGACGGGCTCGATCGAGATCGACGAGATCCTCAGCAACCCGCCCGAGTACGTCTCGACGGCCAAGGTGTTCGACATCCTGCTGGCGGTGCCGAAATTCGGGCGCGTCAAGGCATCGCGCTTCCTGAACCAGTGCCGCATCAGCCAGTCGAAGACGGTCGGCGGCTTGTCTGAGCGCCAGCGGGCTGAGCTCATTGGGCTCTTCCACCGCTAGGCCACTGGTACTCGTAGTAACGGGCACCTCCGGCGCCGGGAAAGGGACGCTTGAGCAGGCACTTTTGCGTCGGCCGGAGTTCGAGCTCGCCGTCTCTGCCACCACGCGGGAACGCAGGCCCGGAGAGCAGGACGGGCGCGAGTACTGGTTCGTTTCCGAGGAGGAGTTCGAGCGCCGCGTGCAGGCCGGCGACTTCATCGAGCACGTGACTCACGCGTGGGGCCCTCGGCATGGGACCCTGTGGACGGAGATCGAGCGGATCCAGGGCGCGGGCCGGGTCCCGGTGCTCGACCTCGAGACGGAGGGAGCGCTCGCGATCGGCAAGCGCGTTCCGAACACGGTCACCGTGTTCGTCAAGGCGCCGACGTTCGAAGAGCTCGAGCGCCGGCTGCGCGAGCGCGCAACCGAAAGCGGCGGCGAGATCGGGGAGCGACTCGAGACGGCTCGCGACCAGCTCGAGCTTGCCGACAAGTTCGACTACGTGATCGTCAACGACGACGTCGATCGCGCGAGCCGCGAGCTCGTGGAGATCGCAGACCGCGCGCTCGACGCCGCAGGTAGCATGTCTCGCAGATGATCCATCCACGCATCGACGAGCTTCTGGACAACGTCGACTCGCGCTACGCGCTGGTGATCGTCGCGGCCAAACGGGCCCGGCAGATCAACAACTACCACCACCAGCTCGGCGAGGGGACGTTCGACCAGTTCCTGCCTCCGCTGATCGAGTCGCGCTCGAAGAACTACCTGACGATGGCGCTCGAGGAAATCGCGGAAGGCAAGATCAAGTACGCCTACAAGTAGGAACGTAGGGGAACCACGTGGTTCCCCTACGAGATCGTCCGCAGTCGCCTACGTGACCTTGAAGGTGCCCACCATCGTGGTCTTGTGCGGCTTGCAGTAGTACTTCCACTGGCCTCGCGTTAGCCTCAGCTTGATCGACTTGTTGCCGGTGAAGTTGACGCCAGTGATCTCCTTCTCGACCTTCTTGCCGGTCTCTTTCTCAAGCTCGAAGCTGTGGAAGGACGAGCGGTCGGAGACGGCGATCCGGTAGGTGCCGGCCTTCAGCGTTTTCACCTTCTTGCCGTTTTTCGTCAGCTTGATCGTGGGGCTCGGACCCACGGTGCCCTTCAGCTGGCCGACCTTCTCGGGGCGGCTGAGTGCGGCGCCGGTGACTGCCAGGCCGACCGCGAACGCGGCGATGATGGCGATGAGCTTCTGGGTCATGTGACTCCTTGGTCGGGGTTGTCGCCAGGAAAGTACGCGCTCCCTGGGTGACCGGATTTGCCTGCAAGTGGACGTGTGCGGGCAGAATGTCCCGATGGCACGCGTGCTCGTGGGCGTTACCGGCGGAATCGCGGCCTACAAGGCGTGCGAGCTCACGCGCCTGCTCGTGAAGGCCGGCCACGAGGTGACCCCCATCCTGACGCCGGGAGCCGAGACGTTCGTCACGGCGCAGACCTTCGAGGCACTAGCGCGCCGTGAGTCCCCGCGCGAGCTCTACCCGCACCTCGTCGAAGCAGACCTGCTCGTGATCGCGCCGCTGTCGGCGAACACGCTCGCCAAGCTGGCGCACGGGCTTGCGGACAACGTCCTGACGCAGACCGTGCTCGCGTTCGACGGGCCCAAGCTCGTTGCCCCGGCGATGAACACGCGCATGTGGCGCAATGCGGCCACGCAGGAGAACGTGTCGGCCCTCCAGCGCCGCGGCGTGGAGCTGATCGGGCCCGAGGCGGGGGAGTTGGCGGAGGGCGACGAGGGGCCGGGTCGCATGTCCGAGCCCGAAGCGATCTTCGAGCGCGCCCAAGAGCTGCTCCGGCGACGCGGCCAGCTCGACGGGCTGCGCGTGCTCGTCACCGCGGGCGGCACCCGGGAGCCGCTCGACTCGGTGCGGTTCCTCGGCAACCGGTCCTCGGGACGCATGGGCGTGGCGCTAGCCGCAGAAGCGCGCCGGCGTGGGGCGGAGGTGACGCTCGTCGCGGCCAACCTGGCCGTTCCCGCACCGGGAGGCGTCGAGTTGGTCGAGGCGCCGAGCGCGGAGGCGATGGCGCAGGAGGTGCTGGCTCGGGCCGACGTCGACGCCGTGATGATGGCCGCCGCGGTGGCCGATTACTCGCCCGTCGAGACGCAGCCGGACAAGCGGGCGAAGGACTCAGAGCCGTGGATGGTCGTATTCGAACCGACGATGGACGTGCTGCGCGAGCTCGGCTCACGCCGGCGAAACGGCCAAGTGCTCGTCGGCTTCGCCGCCGACTCGGGCGCCGGGGGGCTCGACCGCGCCCGCGAGAAACTCGCGAGCAAGCAGGTCGACCTGATCGTCTACAACGACATCTCGCGCGAAGACGTCGGGTTCGAGGCAGCCGACAACGAGGTGGTGCTCGTCACCAATGACGGACAGCAACTGATCGAGAAGGCGCCGAAGGAGCGAATAGCCGTGGCGATCGTGGACGAGGTGGCGAAGTTGGCACAGGAGCTCGGTGGACGAGGCGATCGGTAGCGAGCGCGTCGACGCCGAGGCGGCGGCGCGTGCGATGGGACGAATCGTCGACAACCTCGGCCGGGTCGTGCACACCTCCCAGGAGACGCTTCGGCTGTGTGTGCTCAGCCTCCTCGCCGAGGGTCACCTGATGATCGAGGACTTCCCCGGCGTGGGGAAGACGATGCTCGCCAAGGCGCTCGCGCGCTCGATCGACTGCTCTTTCTCGCGCATGCAGTTCACGCCCGACCTGCTGCCGTCCGACGTCACCGGCGTGAACGTCTTCGACCAGCGCACGAACGAGTTCGAGTTCAGGCCGGGGCCCGTCTTCACGAACATCCTCCTGGTCGACGAGATCAACCGCGCCTCGCCGAAGACGCAGGCTGCGCTGCTGGAGTGCATGCAGGAGACGCAGATCACCGTCGACGGCCAGACCTACGAGCTCGCGCGGCCTTTCATGGTGCTCGCCACGCAGAACCCGATCGAGTACGAAGGCACGTATCCGCTGCCGGAGGCGCAACTGGACCGGTTCGCCGTCCGGCTCGGGATTGGCTACCCGCCGCTTGCCGAGGAGGCGCGCATGCTGACCGAGCAGACCGGCGACCCACCGCTGGACGATTTGCGTCCGGTCGCGGGCGCGGGGGAGGTCGTGGCCCTGATCGACGCCGCCAGAGACGTCTTCGTGGAGGACAGCGTCAATCGCTACGTCGTGGCGGTGCTCCAGCAAACGCGCTCCGATCCGCGGCTCTACCTCGGCGCCAGCCCGCGTGCCGGGATCGCGCTGCTCCGGGTCGCGAAGGCGCGCGCCCTCAGCGAGGCCCGGGCGTTCGTCTCGCCCGACGACGTTCGCGCCGTCGCCGAGCCCGTGCTGGCGCATCGCTTGATCCTGGCGCCCGAGTCCCGTTCGGCCGGCATCGGCGCCGCCGCGCTCGTACACGAGGCGCTCGAGAAAACCCCCGTCCCTGTATGACGAGTCGGGGCCGCGCTGCGCTCGTGATCGGGCTCACGGCGTTTCTCGCCGCCCGCCTGTTCGGTTCCCAACCGCTCTACCCGGTCGCGTTCGGCCTGGTGCTTGCGGTTGGGCTGGGGTGGCTCTGGGTCCGGCTGGCCTCGGGGCCCGGCCGGCTCGGCAGGCTCGTGCCGGCGGGCTCGCGCTTCGAGGGCGACGATGTCGGCATCGACGTTCGCCTGGAGCTGGCCGGGATCGTCCCGCCACCCTCCGTAACGCTCGTCGAACGGGTCGGTAAAGCGGGAGAGGTGACTGCGGCGCTCAGTCGCTGGTCCGGCTTCCTCGCCGGCGGCTACCTCCTGCCGGGCCTGCGCCGCGGGCGCTACGTGTTCGAAGGCTCGCGGGTCGTGATCGAAGATCCGTTCGGCTTCGCCAGGACAGAGGTGAACGTTCCCGCTCCCGCGGCCCTCCTCGTCTATCCGCGGCTCGTCACCGTCGAGCGGCTGTTCGTGGACGGCTCTCCCGCGGCTACTGATGGCCGGCGCCTCGTCCTGCAGCGTCCGAGCGGCTTCGACCTGCACAGCGTCCGCGAGTACGAGCACGGCGAGTCGCTGCGCCGCGTGCACTGGCCTTCGACGGCGAAACGTGGGGAGCTGATGGTGAAGGAGCTCGAGGACGCACCGCGGGACGAGGTGGCGGTCGTGCTCGACGCCGATGCGCGCTTTGTCGCCGGGGAGAGCTTCGACGCGCAGGTCAGAGCCGCGGGCTCGGTGCTCGATGCGCACGTGGCGCGCGGGCGCCGGTGCGTGCTCATGGTCAACGGCGCCGAGCGGGAGGTGCAGCGGGTGCACTCGCAGGGCGACCGGCGGCGCGCTCTCGATCTCCTCGCCGCGGTGGAACCGGACGGCCGCACCTCTCTCGCCGCCCTGCTCCGTGACGAAACCGGAGCGCCCGGGCTGGCGGCGGAGCTCACCGTCGTCACGGCCTCGCCGGCCCCGGAGCTCGCCGAGGTCCTCATGCGCCGAGCGGCAGGACGCCGCCGGGCTGCGGTCGTCTTCGTGGACGCGCCGACCTTTGCTCCCGGGAGTGCAAACCGCGTGCCCAACCCGCAACTGCTGCGGTTGCAGTCGGCGGGTGTTCCCGTCGCGGTGTTGAGGGCGGGAGACGACCTGCAGGCGGTGCTCTCGGCGGCGGGTTCGGCGGCGGTAGCCGGTGGCTAGGACGATCGTTCTCTACGTCGCACCGGCGGCCGTGATCGCCTGGCAGTGGTTACGGCTGGAGGAAAGGACCGCTGTGGGCCAGGTCGCGTTGCTGGCCGCGCTGGCGCTTGCGCCGGCGCTCGTGCGAGGGCTGCGGGCGCGCGTCGCAGTCGCGCTGCTCGCGTCCGTCCTGGCGGCCGCGTCGGCGTTCGAGCTCAGCCTTGCTCAGGTCTTCTCCGGGAAGGCCGCAGGGCGTTTTTCGGACGGATTCCTGTCCTTCTACGACTTCAGGCTGCCCTTCGATCCAGTCCGTCATCCGCGGATGCACGGGGTCGTGCTGCTCGCGCTGTTCGTCTCCTGTCTCGGGGTCGCGCTGGCGATCGCGTCACGCCGGGCGATCCCGGCTGCACTGGTCCTGCTCGTCGGCGCCGGCTGGCCCGCGACGCTTCTCCCCGGTGACGATCTGCTGCGGGGCGCGATTCTGCTCGCGGTCGTGCTCACGCTCGTCTATGCGCTGCGAGCAGGAGAGCGCCGGCTCGTGCCGGCCGCTTTTGCCGGCGCCGCAGTGGTCGGTCTCGCCGCCGCCCTCGCGAGCTCGTCCGCGATTGCCGGTGGCAGCGTGTTGGACTGGCAGAACTGGGATCCCTACACGAAGGGACAAGCGCCGGTCGGCGTGCGGTACGTCTGGGACTCGAACTTCCGGGGCATCCGTTTTCCGAAGCGACGCACGACCGTGCTGCGGGTCAAGGCATCGCGCAGAGCGAACTACTGGCGCGCCACCGCACTCGACCAGTTCGACGGCGTCCGCTGGAAGGAGAGCCTCGTGCCCCTCAGGCCGGCGTTCGGTCCAGGGCGCGATGAGCTCACCAACGACGTGATGGTGGCGCCATCTGCATACGACCCGAGGCAGTGGGCGGAGCAGGAAGTGACGGTGGTCGGGCTGCGCGACGAGCATCTCGTCGGCGCGAGCATCCCGATCGCGTTTTCTTCCAACGTGGTCGTCGGTTACGCCGAGGGTGGGATTGCGACGGCAAACGGGTTTCTGCCGCGGGCGTCGCGCTACCTCGTCTGGAGCAACCAGCCGCGGCCCACGCCGACGGCTCTCGCCCGCTCGAGACCTCTTTACCCACCACAGGCGGAGCGCGACCTCGAGCTCTTCCCAGGCGTTGCGGCGCCGTCGTTCGGCACCCCCGGACGAGCGCACGCCGTTCACCGGCTGTTCGCAACGGATTCGGCCGTCGCGGCTTATCGAGGGCTGTACCGCACCGCGGTGAAGGTCGTCGGCAATCCGCGCACGCCCTACGGGGCAGCCGTCGGGCTCGAGGCGTGGTTCCGCTCCGGCGGAGGTTTCCGGTACGACACGCAGCCGCCTCCGGTCCGGGGCCTGCCGCTGGCGGCCTTCGTCACAACGGCTCGTCGCGGGTACTGCCAGCACTTCGCCGGTGCCATGGCGCTCATGCTCCGCTACCTGGGAGTCCCGGCGCGTGTTGCGGCCGGCTTCACCTCCGGCCGTTACAACCACCGGCGCGGCGAGTGGATCGTGACCGACCATGACGCGCACACGTGGGTCGAGGCCTGGTTCGAGGGCTACGGCTGGCTGCCGTTTGACCCGACGCCGCGGCGCGGAACACTGACGGGCTCGTACACATCCGCCTCGCCGACCTTTGACGCCGGCGGTGCGCTGCTCGCCCTCGCTGCCGGCGCCGCCGGCGTGCGTGGCGCGTCGGTCCTCGAACGACTCCGCCGGCGTAGTGGCGAGGCGCTCAACGGGCGCTCGCCCAACCTCCGCGGCCAGCGCAGCGCTTCGGCTCGCCAGGCGAGCGAGGGCAGCCGGTGGCCGCTGGCCGGCGTGC
>JALYTD010000050.1 GCA_030854475.1 Actinomycetota bacterium | reverse complement strand
GGCGAGCTGGCCGCCGGAGTCGCCGCCGCCGGGGAGGTGCTCGCGCCCGAAGATGGGGACGGCGCCGCCGGGCTCGTGGCGGTTGCAGAGCGGGCGGTCGCGCCATTGGAGCGGCTGGCGCCAGAGCTAGCTCGCGCCGGGGACGAGCTGCGCGACGCGGAGCTGCGCCTGCGCGAGACCGCGACGGAGCTCCGCAGTTTCCTGGCTTCGTTGGAGGCCGAGCCGGATCGGCAGGAGCAAGTCGAGGCTGAGCTCGACCGCATCGCGGAGGCCAAGCGGCGATTCCGCTGCGAGTCGTACGAGGAGCTACTCACGCGGGCCGCGGAGGCCCGTGCGGAGCTGGCCGCGGTTGACGAGGGAGCCGACCCCGCGGAGGCTGCGGCGAAGGCGCTCGCGGCGGCAGAGGAACGGGTGCAGGCCCTAGCGGACGAGCTCGGGCGGGGACGACAGCAGAGCGCCGAGCCGTTCGCCTCTGCCGTAGCCGCTGAGCTCGAGGGCATCGGTATGGGGGACGGCGAGTTCCGGGTCGAGCTCGGCGAGCGCGACCTTGGACCGACCGGGGCGGACACCGCCTCCTTTCTCGTGCGTCCCAACGCGGGGCTGCCATTTGCTCCGGTCGCGGAGACCGCGTCCGGCGGGGAGCTGTCGCGCATCGCGCTCGCGATCGCGGCCGTGGGGGGTGGGGCCACGATGGTCTTCGACGAGATCGACGCCGGCATCGGCGGGCAGACGGCGCATGCGGTCGCCGACACGCTGAAGCGCCTCGCCGAGCGTGCGCAGGTCGTGACGATCACGCATCTCCCCCAGATCGCGAGCCGCTCCGACCGGCATTTCCGGGTCGAGAAGGTGCCCGGCGATCCGACTCACACGCGCATCGAGCCCCTCGACGAGACGGAGCGCAAAGACGAGCTGCAACGAATGCTCGGCGGCGAGGAGTTCATCGCCGCGGTCCAGCTGAACGACTAACCACCCAGTCCGGACGCACCCCCACCCTTTCATTGGGTGGGGCTCATTCCCACCTCCCTCGGAGGCGACGATACCCGCGAACCCGTCACGTGTCCGTGCCTGGACCGTGTCGAAAGCGTGACACTTTCTCCATGCCCCGCCGCGTTGCCGTGCTCGAGCTGCCGACCACCCTCGAGCACGTCTGGGAGCTCCTCGCCGACCCGGCACAGCTGGCCGGCTGGTGGCCCGGCATCAACGATGTCGAGGCGCCGGATCGCGGCCTCGTGCCGGGGACCCGCTGGCACCTTCTGGGCTCCAACCGCCCGCAACTCTTTCGCTCGCCCGAGCCGAGCGGCGAGCTCCTGGTCGTACGCGTTGAGCGGCCGAGGCTTGTCGCCTGGCAGCTGCTCCGGGACCGGATCGACATCGAGCTTCGGCTGACCGAGCTCGACTCCGGCGGCACCGAGGCTGTGCTCACGGTCGAGGGCCCGCCGCTGATCGGGCTACGCCGCTCCCTGCCGGGCCGTGCGCTCACCCGGCTGCGCGCGCTCTGTCAGGCCGGCTTCGACCCATGACCGGGACCGCCGCCGCCGTCCTGCTGCCTGCTTACGATCTCCGCGAGATGACGATGCTCGGAGACGCCGGGTCGACTGCGCCCGGCGCCATGCTAGGTTTAGGTTCCGTGAACCAGTTCACGGGCAGAGGCTTCCGGGCAGCGATCGGCGCCCACGCCGGCCTCTCGTGCCTCGACCGGATCGGACACCAGCCGTAATGGCTGCGCGCCCGCCCAAGTACGTCTTCGTCACGGGCGGCGTCGTCTCTTCTCTCGGCAAGGGCATCACAGCCGCCTCCCTCGGCCGCCTGCTCAAGGCACGAGGCTTGAAGATCCAGGTCCAGAAGTTCGACCCCTACATCAACGTCGACCCCGGGACGATGAGCCCCTTCCAGCACGGCGAGGTGTTCGTGACCGAGGACGGGGCCGAGACCGACCTCGACATCGGGCACTACGAGCGCTTCATCGACGAGAACCTCTCCCGGAACTCGAACCACACCGCCGGCTCGGTCTGGGACCGCGTGATCCGCAAGGAACGGCGCGGGGAGTACCTGGGCTCGACGGTTCAGGTGATCCCGCACATCACGAACGAGATCAAGGAGCGGATCCGAAGCGCAGCGGAGGCGAGCGACTGCGACGTCGTGATCACGGAGATCGGCGGAACCGTGGGCGACATCGAGTCGTTGCCCTTCCTCGAGGCAATCCGGCAGTTCCGCCGCGAAGCGGGGCCCGAGAACGTCTGTTACGTCCACGTCACGCTCGTGCCGTTCATCGGCACCGCCGGCGAGCTGAAGACGAAACCGACTCAGCACTCGGTCAACGAACTGCGCCGCATCGGCATCCATCCCGACGTGGTCGTGGCCCGGTCGACCGATCCGATCTCGCCCGACATTCGCGAAAAGATTGCGCTCTTCGCCGACCTCGATCAGCGAGCCGTGATCCCGAACATCGACGTCGCCGACGTCTACCTCGTGCCGTCGGCGCTGCAGGAGGAGGGACTCGACACGCTCGTCTGCGAGCAGCTCGGATTGAACGGAGGCGAGGCGGATCTCGGCGAGTGGCTGCAGCTCACTGAGCGCATCCGGGAGCGCCGAGGGGAGATCCGGATCGCCCTGGTGGGGAAGTACGTGAAGCTCCAGGACGCGTATCTCTCTGTGCACGAGGCGCTCAAGCATGCAGGCGTCCACCACGGGTGTTCCGTGGACGTCCGGTGGGTCGACGCCGAAGGCATGTCGCTCGAGGAAGCGCAGGCCGAGCTCGAGCAGGTCGACGGTGTGCTCGTGCCCGGCGGCTTCGGCTCGCGTGGATGGGAAGGCAAGATCCTGGCCTGTCGCGTCGCCCGCGAGCGTGCGATCCCGTACCTCGGCATCTGTCTGGGCATGCACGTGGCCGTCTCCGAGTTCGCGCGTCACGTCGTCGGGCTGGAGGGAGCGAACTCGACCGAGATGGATCCCGAGACGCCGTATCCAGTGATCGACCTGCTGCCGGAGCAGAAGGAGATCGAGGACCTCGGCGGGACGATGAGGCTCGGCGCGCAGGCGGTCGAGCTCGCCGATGGCTCGCGCGCCCTCGCCGCGTACAACGAGCTCGTGATCCATGAGCGCCACCGGCATCGATACGAGGTCAACAATCACTTCCGGCAGCGGCTCGTGGACGCCGGGCTGGTCGTCTCCGGAACGTTCCAGGAGGGCCGGCTTGTCGAGATCGTGGAGCTTCCTGACCATCCCTGGTTCGTGGCCAGCCAGTTCCATCCGGAGTTCAAGTCGCGGCCGACACGTCCCGCGCCGCTGTTCCGCGACTTCGTCGGGGCCGCGCTCGCGCGTACGCGCGAGCGC
>JALYTD010000045.1 GCA_030854475.1 Actinomycetota bacterium | reverse complement strand
ACGACGATGAAGGCGAGGAGCCCGCGCCCCGGATAGTCGGGACGGAAGCGTGGAAACAGGAACGAGGACGCGAGCGCGAAGAGGATCAAGACGAGCGCTGTGACCCCGAGCCCGATCTCGTGTCCGGTTGAGAGGGCGAGCGGCACGCGCTGATACTACGCAGCCGAAAGCAGCCTGCGCTCCTCTCTACGGCGGTAGGCCCGCGTGCCCAGGAGCGCGGCCACGGCCAGGACGATGAGCGGGCTGAGAACGATCAGCACGAACAACAGCACCGCCCCGGCTCCTGTCAGGAAAGAGCCGGCGTCCCGTGCGGCGCGCTCGATCCGGCTCATGCCGCCCTTCTCTACAGCAGCTCCTTGCCGCGCGGTGAGGGTCAGCGAGATCCGGGAGAGGCTTGCATCGCGCAGCGTCTCCTTGTTCGAGCCGGTGACCTGGGCAAGCTCCTGCTTTGCAGCGTCGCGCTGCAGCTCGAGCCTGAGTCGCACGTCAGCGGGCAGCGAGGAGCTCTTCAGCGTCTCGCCGATTCGTGCGATTTGAACCTTCAGCTGCACAATCCGCCGCTGTTGCGCCTGCACGACCTGGTCGAGGTCCCGGATCGAGAGGTGCTGCTCGGTCACCGTGCCCAACTGGGCGAGCCGGAAGTACGCGTCCTCGACACGGGCTACGGGGATGCGCAGCACGAGATCAGACCTACCGGTCCCGCCACCCGCGGACTCGTCGACAGAGGCGACATAGCCACCGTACGACCGTGCGAGCCGGGTCGCCTCCGCCGTCCGGTCGTGCAGGGTGTCGACGTCCTTCACCCGCAGCGTCAGGGAAGCCTCGTAGTCCTGGTAGCGCCCTGGGACGGGCGTGGGCAATGAGGGGGCCAACTCCTTGGGCGATGCAAGACCGAAGACCGGCGGCGTGGTCGTGGTTCCGCCGTCGCTGGCCGCGCCGTGTGGAACCTGGGTATCTAGCCTCTGTGCCGCTGCAGCGGTCGGCTTGGAGTCACCGCCCGAGTTGAGGACGCCGTGAATCACGGCTGCACTGACGAGCGCGAGCACACAGACCGGTGCGAGCACGAGCAGAGAACGCCGCCACGACAGCCCGAGCAACAAGTCGTACGGCGTCCGCGGCCGCGCAGGCTCGCCGAGGGACCGGACGTGTTCGCGCACATGCTCTGGCGCTGCTGTGGGAAGCGCCCGCAGGTCGCGTACGAGCTCTTCGAACTCGCGCTCGAAATCAACGTCAGTCGCGGGCATCGTGCATCATCTCCTCGAGTCGTTTCAGGGCCCGACTCAGTCGTGTCGAGCAGGCAGTAGTACTGATTCCGAGCACGCGGGCCACGGTCGGGCCGTCCAGCTCGAGCAGGACACGTAGCGCGACGACCTCACGCTCAGCCGCGGACAGGCATGCCAATGCGGCCTCGAGCTCACCGGGGCCGAGCGCAGGGTCTTCCGCGTCAGGAAGGTCGCTCGCGTACCGCTCCTCCCGCCGGCGGCGCCGCTCCTCGGAACGGAAGTGATCGAGCGCGGTCGTGCGCGCGATTCCACAGAGCCACGCGCGAGGAGTCCCTCGCCGGGGATCGAAGCGCCGCCAGATGCGAAACGCCTTCTCGAAGGTCTCCCCCGTCAGGTCTTCGGCCACCGTTCTGTTGCCGGTGAGATACAGCAGATAGCGGTGCACCGCGTCCAGTTCGGACTCGGCGACCGCCGAGAACGTCGGACGGTCGACCCGCAAGCCGGGCCACGAGGTTGTCACCGCGTTCACAGCCTTCATACGCCACCGCAACGCCGGATCGTCACAAACGGAGTTTGACCTAGCAGTGACCGGTCGCGGGCGTCCCGCCCGGGCCGGTGAAGTGCTGCACCGTGCCGCCGACGCCGGCCTGCAGGCAGTACGTGACGGCGTCTGCGCGTACCACCGTGACGCCGAATGCCGGCGGCAGCGCCGCGCCTGCGTACGTCGCGTGCTCCGACTTGTAGGCCTCGAGCTCCGTCGCAGCGCCCGTGAAGTTGAGCGAGCCGACGGCGGCCGTGGCCTCCGCCTCGGCCAGCTTGGTGCTCTTCGAGGTCGGCCCGTTGTGGCTCATGCTGAGCATCATCAG
>JALYTD010000085.1 GCA_030854475.1 Actinomycetota bacterium | reverse complement strand
GAGAGAGTCCTCGGCGTCCGGTTCCAGACCGGCCGTATCCTCGACCAGGGCGCGCAGCTCCGCGAGCCGCGCCTCGGCCGCCTCAGCACCCTGCTGCAACTCGGCGTGCCGGCGCCGCGCGGCCTGGAGATCGCGCCATGCGCGCCGCAGGTCTACCCTTCGACGCTGCTGCTCTTCCCCCGCGAAGGCGTCCAGGACATCGAGCTGGTACGACGGCCGCGCAAGCCGCCGCTGCTCGAACTGGCCCGACATCGCGATCAGCCGCTCGCCCACCGCGGCGAGCTCTTCGCGTGGGGCGGCGCGACCCCACGCATATGCGCGCGTGCGGCCGTCCGCGAAGACCCGTCGCGCGAGCACAAGCCCCTCCTCGTCCTCCGGCCGGAGCTCCGCCAGCGACTCGAGCTCCTCGTCTTCGAGCAGCCCGTCCGGCAGGTCGAGCTCGGCCTCGACGTAGGCCTCCTCCCCCGCCGCGCCGACAAGCGCCGAGTCGCCGCGATTGCCGAGCAGAAGCCCGATCGCCTGGGCCAGGATGGTCTTGCCGGCGCCGGTCTCTCCGGTGATCGAGTTCAGCCCGCTTGCGAAGTCGAGCTCCGCTTCGCGGATCAGGACGAGGTTCTCGATGCGCAGCCGGCGAAGCACTCCGCCGGATGGTACGCGGCATACCTGCCGCCGCCTACTGCCTGGACCGGACCCCGCGCGCTAGGAGCCGAAGGTCTCGCGGTAGCGCCTGAAGAACGTGCGCTCGGGCAGGGTCGCGAGCCTGCTGTGCTGCTCGGACAGGCGGACGGTCACAACCTGCCCGTGTGCGAGCTCCCGCAGCGGGCGGCCGTCCACGAGCACCGTGACACCCACGTCGGCGGTCTGGTTCGAGACGGCCAGCTCACGGCTGCGCGGCACGACGAGCGGACGCGCGTGCAGCAGATGCGGCGCAGCGAACGTGATCGCCATCGCATCGAGCCCCCACACGAGCACGGGGCCGCCGTTCGAGAGGTTGTATGCGGTCGAACCGGTCGGCGTGCAGCAGACGAGACCGTCACACGGAACGACGCCCAGGTCCTCGCCGCCGACGGCCCAGCCGAGCTCCACCATGCGCCCCAGCGTCGCGCTCGTCACGACGACGTCGTTGACCGCCGGCCGGCGGTCGCCCTCGACCTCGACCTCCAGCGTCGCGAGCTCGTACACCGCGTAGTCGCCGCCGAACACCCGGGAGAGCCCGGTTTCGAGCTCGTCCTCCTCGATCGAGGCGAGGAAGCCGACACGCCCGTAGTTCACTCCGATCACGGGGATGCCGGTGCCGAGGAAGCGCTGGAACGCGCGCAGCATCGTCCCGTCACCGCCGAGGACGACCACGAGGTCGGCGCTCGCCTGATCGGCATCCTCGCCGGCGCGCCCGTGCTTGCTCAGCTCGTCCTCGGTAAGGATCACCTCGACGCCCTGCTCGGTCGCTACACGTTCGAGACGCGAGAGCGCCTCCCCGATCACCTCGGGCTTGCCGTGCGTGACGACGGCGACGCGTTTAACGGCCTCAGGCAACGGCGCGCTCGATCCAGTCGTCGAGCTGGCTGGGGAGCACGGGCTGCTCGTGCTGCGCGAGATAGAGGAAGAACTCTCGGTTCCCCTTCGGGCCTCGCAGGCCGGAGTCGGCGACGCCGAGAACCTGGGCGTCCCAGCCCAGCGCGGCGCCCGCCACGTCATGCAGAACGCGCCGATGCACCTCGGGATCGCGCACGACCCCGCCCTTGCCAACATCGGCCCGTCCCGCCTCGAACTGCGGCTTGACGAGGACGAGCGCCTCCCACCCAGGCGCGGCAAGCCGGAACGCGGGCGGCAGCACCTTTCGGATGCTGATGAACGAGACGTCGGCCGTGACGAGCGACGGCGCGAACGGCAGCTCCTCGAGCTCCCGCGCGTTGACCCGCTCGAGCACAACGACCCGTGGATCGTTCCGTAGCTTCTGATGGAGCTGCCCGTAGCCGACGTCGAGAGCGATCACACGTCGTGCGCCGCATTGAAGCAGCGCATCGGTGAAGCCGCCGGTGGACGCGCCGAGGTCGAGCACGTCCGCCCCGGCAGGATCGACGCCGAAGACCTCGAGCGCGTGAGCGAGCTTCTCGCCGCCGCGGGAGACGTACGGTGCGGGCCGGAGGAGCTCCAGCTCAGCCGACTCCTCGATCTGCGTTCCGGCCTTGTCGAAGCCGCGCACACGGCCGGCCAGGACGAGCGCCTGAGCCTGTGCCCGGCTGTCGGCCAGTCCCCGTTCGACGAGCAGCACGTCCAGCCGCTTCTTCACTTGGCTATGAAGTGCGGGCGCTGAGGCTCGCGACGATCTCGGCCAACACCGACGTGTCGGCGTCGATGTCGTCCAGATTCCGCTGAGCCGACGCAGCCGCTTCATCGGCGAGCGAGCGCGCTGCTTCTACGCCGTGGGTCTCGACATAGCCGTCGCCGTCGAGGATGTCGTCGACGACCTGGAAGAGAAAGCCGATCTCGTCGGCGAACGCGCGCCACGGGGCCTGGTCGCTCTCGGGAATCTCCGCCACCCACAGCGCGCACCCGACTGAGGCCGCGAAGAGGCACCCTGTCTTGAGCCGGTGCAGCTCGCGCAGGTCGCTTGTGCCGCCGGTGATGTCGAGGTACTGGCCGCCGATCATCCCGAGCGTGGCCTGGGCGAGCTCACGCGCGACGGCAGTCGTCCCGTACGAGAGTGCAAGCCGAAACGCCTCGGCAAGCAGCGCGTCGCCCGCGAGGATGGCGACGTTCTCGCCGTGCTGCGCCCAGGTGCTCGGCCTGCCTCGCCGCGTGTCGTCGTCGTCGAGCGACGGCAGGTCGTCGTGCACGAGCGAGAAGTTGTGCACGAGCTCGAGCGCCGCGCCCATGGGCAAGAGCTCCTGGGCGTCGCGTCCCGCGGCCTCCCCGGTTGCCATGCAGAGGACGGGCCGGATCCGCTTGCCCCCGCCGTCGAGTGCGTAGCGGACCGCCTCTTCGAGCCCATCCAGCTCAGGCGTCAGCGCCAGCTCGGCGATGTACTCGTCGGCCAGCTCGCGCAGCGCGTCAGGACTCCGCATCGGCCTCAATCTTCGCACGGCCCAGCTCCACTTCGACGTCTTTCGCGATCTGCGCCAGCTCCGTGAGGATCTCGATCGCCTCGTCCGGATCCTGGGTCTCCTCCAGGCGCTTGCGCGAGAGCTCCAACCGCTCGAGCAGCTCCTCGGCGCGTTTCAGGGAATCCTCAGCGCTCACCCCACACCCTCCCTTTCCCTCGCGATCCGCCCAAGAATGCCGTTGACGAGCTTTGCAGCGTCGTCCGAGGCGTAGCGCTTCGCGAGCGAGACGGCTTCGTCGATCGCCACCTCCAGCGGAACCTCGTCGTGGTCGAGCTCGTGGATCGCGATGCGCAGGATGTTGCGCTCCACGGTCCCCAGCCGGTCCGCCGTCCACCCCTCGGCGGCCTCGGTGATGCGCCGGTCGAGCTCGGCAGCCTCCGCGATCACCGCCTCGGCCGTTTCCTGCGCGAACGGGTCGATGTCCGCGCCGTACAGGGAGCCGAGCGGTTGCCCGGTCACATCCCACTGGAACAGCAGGACGAGGGCGGTCCGTCTCGCCGCACGACGCCCGGCCATCAGTCTTCGAGCTCCTCGACCGTCACGTCCACTGACTCGAGCTCGAGCCCGCACATGGCGGCGAGCGCCTCGCCGACGCGCGCCTGGACGCCACGGGCGAGCTCGGGCAGCGCGGCACCGTACGGCGCCGTGAACTGGAGCGTCACCGATGCGCGTCCGTCGCCGTGCTCGACCTCGACCCCTCGGCGCGGATGCCGGACGCGCGCGCCGTCTGCGCTTTCGGCGGCATGAACGACGAGCCGTGAGAGCGCAGCGGCCGTCACCGAGATCGAGCCCCTGTCGTTACGCAGGACGAGCGGCTCGGTCACAAGGGGCTCCGTGCGCCGAGTAGGAGGTCGGTGTCGGCGAGGTAGCTCGTCGAGTAGCGTCCACTCGAGAATTCCTCGCTGCGGAGGATCTGCGTGGCCAGCTCCCGGGTGGTCGGGACGCCCTCGACGACCAGCTCGCCGAGCGCTCGGAGCATCCGGGCAATCGCTGCCGGCCTGGTCTCGTCCCAGACGACGAGCTTCCCGAGCAGCGAGTCGTAGTACGGCGGCACCACGGCACCGGTCTCGAGATGAGTGTCGAAGCGGACGCCGGGCCCGAGCGGCGGTTCGAACCTCGTGACCGTTCCGGGCGAGGGAGCGAAGTCGCGTGCCGGGTCCTCGGCGTTGATCCGCACCTCGAGCGCGTGCCCGCGTCGTGGCGCGCGCCCGGTCTGTGCCAACGTCTCTCCGGCGGCGATCCGCAGCTGCTCGCGAACGACGTCGATGCCCGTGACGAGCTCGGAGACGGGATGCTCGACCTGGAGCCGGGCGTTCAGCTCGATGAAGTAATAGGAGCCGTCGACCCCGAGCAGGAACTCGAAGGTGCCGGCGTTGCGATATCCGATCGCGTGGCAGGCCCGCTCAGCGTCGGCCTCCATCGCCTCGCGCCCCTCGGGGGTCAGAGCCGGCGACGGCGATTCCTCGATCAGCTTCTGATGCCGTCGCTGGATCGAGCACTCACGCTCGCCGAGCGTGAGCACGCCGCCCTGGGCGTCGGCCAGCACCTGGACCTCGACGTGGCGGGCCGGCGCGATCGCTTTCTCGACGTAGAGGCTCGAGTCGCCGAACGCAGCCTGCGCTTCCGCCGCAGCGGTGCCGAACGCGTCTTCGAGATCGTCGGGATCGTCGACCAGACGCATGCCCTTGCCACCGCCGCCCGCCGACGCCTTCAGCAAGACGGGATAGCCAAGCTCCGAGGCGGCGGCACGCGCCTGCGCCGGCGTGGTCGTCCCGTCCGTGCCCGGGACGAGCGGCACGCCCGCCTGCGCCATTTCGGCCTTGGCTTGCACCTTGTCTCCCATCCGCGCCATCGTCTCGGGCGACGGACCGACGAAGGCGAGCTCGTTGTCCGCGCATGCCTCCGCGAAAGCCGGGTTCTCGGCCAGGAATCCGTAGCCCGGGTGCACGGCCTCGCAGCCGGTCGTCGTGGCGGCGGCGATCACCGAAGGAATGCGTAGGTAGCTCTCGGCGGAGGTCGGCGGGCCGACACAGACTGCGCGGTCGGCGAGCCGTACGTGGAGCGACTCCTCGTCGGCTGTCGAGTACACGGCGACCGCCTCGACACCGAGCTCGTGCAGGGCGCGAATGATGCGGACGGCGATCTCGCCGCGGTTCGCTACGAGGACACGCGAGAACATCAGAGGCGTCGCTCGCGATGCCGACTAGAGGCCGTGCCGGCTTTGCCGGTGCGGCCGTCTAAACAACGTCGGTGAGACGACTCCATGCCCCCCCTCGTGTCGGGTCGCAACACTTAAAGCGCATCGAGCGGTCGACCGTTCACAGGCTCTAGCTCAAACAGGAGCTGCCCGAACTCCACCGGCTGCGCATTGCCGACGTGGATCGCGCGGACGACGCCCTCGATGTCCGCCTTCACCTCGTTCATCAACTTCATCGCCTCGAGGACGCAGAGCGTCTGCCCGGGACCGACCGCGTCCCCTTCCTCGACGAACGGCGCGGCACCCGGCTGGGGCGCGCGGTAGAAGGTGCCGACCATCGGCGCCTCGACCCGAACGATTCCGTCCGCAGGTGCCACCGGCGGAAGCGGCTCCTCCCCCGGCTCCCGGAAGTCCACCGCCGGGGTGAGCGCCTCCTCGAGGGGCTCCGGCGTCCGTCGGACGGAGACCCGCATGCCGCCTTCTTCGACGGTCACCTCGCCGACGCCGGAGTCCTGGACGATCCGGACGAGCTCGCGGATCCGCTCGGCGCGCGCCTGGTCGATGCCTCCCTCGATGAGCTCGTCTCGGGTGCTGCGACCGCGAATCGCGTGCAGCAGCGGCTCGGCCTCGTCCCCGAACAGCGCCAGCAGCAGCAACTCCTCCTCGCTCGAGGCGAGGCCTTCCGCGTCGTCCTTCAGCCGGTCGAGGTCGACGGATTCCTCACCGGACGGCTCGTTGAGCAGGGAGATCGCACGGCGCACGGTGGGGTCGATCTCTCCGGGAGGATCGCCGTAGCGGCCCTCGACGAGGGCGCGGAGCTCATCGACGACCGTCTGGTAGCGAGTCGCCGAGAGGACATGCAGCAGCGCTTGTGAGGCGAGGATCTGCCCGATCGGTGAAGCCAGGGGAGGCCATCCCGTGTCGGCCCGTACCTGTCTCAGCTCCTCGAGCACCTCGTCGATGCGGTCTCCTGCCGCCTGCGCGCGCAGGTGGGTGTCGAGCGCGGCCACTAGACCGGGCGGGACGCGGTGCTGGGCCGCGCGGACGGCGACCCGGGGGGCGAGCGGCGCAACTGGTTGATCGCCGATGTGCTCGTCCACGATCTCAGACGCCTGCCAGAGCGCTTCCACGTCGACGCCCGCGTCGAGCCCGAGGCCCGCCAGCGCCTGGGCAATCGACTCGCCGGAGACGCGGTGCAGCGTCAGCGCCACCGGGTAGACCGCGCACGAGATCAGGTCCGCGCCCGCCCGCACAGCCTCGAGCGCTGCGGCCAGCGCGTTGCCGCCGGCGCCCTGGCAGTAGAGACCGACCGGCAAACCGCTTGCCTCTCGCAGCGCGGTGACGAGCTCCTGAGCCCGGTGGGGCTGCAGCGCGCTCGACGGGTCGTGCACGAGCACACGAACGGCGCCGAGCTCCGGCAGCTTCTTCGCCTGCTCGACGAGATCCTCCAGTTCGCCCTTGTGTCCCGACCCGTAGACGAGACCGGCGTCGAACTCGCTTCCCGCGCCGGTGATCGCTTCGCCGGCCTCGCGCAGGTTGGAGACGTCGTTCAGCGGATCGTGGAGGCGGAAGACCTCGATCCCGCTCTCGGCGGCGGAGGACACGAAGCGCCGGGCGAAGTCGCCGCCGACCGGGCGTGACCCGACCAGAAAGCGGCCCCGCAGCGCCATCGCGAGCGGAGTTTTCGTGCGCGCGTTGAGCGCGCGGATGCGCTCCCACGGACTCTCCACGCCCCGACGAACTGCGCTGTCGAACACGCCGCCGCCGGAGACCTCCAGGTAGGCGAATCCGGCGCCGTCGAGAGTCTCGGCGAGACGCAGCAGCTCTGCGGTCGGCATGACCCCCGCGAGCGGCTCCTGCGACAGCAACCGGATCGTCGTGTCAACCAGCGCGGGCATTGTCGAGTGGAGCCTAGCGCGGCAGCGCGAGCCTTCCAGGACGGTTCAAGCGAGAGCGCGCGCCCTTTCGAGCCGCGTCCAGACCCGCCACGTCCCGGTGCCAGGCAACGTTACGAGAGTGTGACTTTTCCTCCACAGCTTCAGGTTCAGGCATCGGAGCCCGTTGGAGGAATGGCGTCAAACGATGCGCCAGCCTGGTCAATCTGGCCGCGCCCAGGCCCGCCACGTCCGGGTGCCAGGCAACGTGACGAGACCGAAACGCGCAGGGCCACCGGGGATAGCTTCGGTTCTCGAAGGCAGGCGCGCTCCTAACCGCGGCGCTACGTGATCGCCGCCGAGGCGACCCTACGCGCGCGAGATGTAGCGGCGCTCGCGCGGGTCGACCTTGATCCGGTCGCCGACGTTCACGAACAGCGGCACCTGAACGACCGCGCCGGTCTCCAGTGTGGCGGCTTTCGTCACGTTCGAGACGGTGTCGCCGCGTACGCCGGGCTCAGTCTCCTTCACGTTGAGCTCGACCGCAGCGGGCATCTGGACACCTGCTGGCTGCTCGTCCACGAGCAACAGCTGCACCGTGCTCGAAGGCTCGAGGAAGTCGAGTGCCTCGGCAACCGAGTCCCGCGGAAGCTGGATCTGCTCGTAGTTGTCCTGGTCCATGAACACGACCTCGTCGCCCGCGTCGTAGAGGTACTGCACGTCCTTGACCTCGGTGCGGATGCGCGGGAACTTCTCGCCGGCGCGGAAAGTCTTGTCGACGACCGCGCCCGAGTCGAGCCTCTTCAACCGCGTGCGGACGAAGGCGCCGCCCTTGCCCGGCTTCACGTGCTGGAAGTCGACGATCCGCCAGACGACGTCGTCGATCCCGATGTGCATGCCGTTGCGGAATTGGTTCGTATTGACTGTTTCGGCCATCTGGGGTGCCGAGGAGACTCTAGGCGACCTCGACGAGCTCCTTGGTATAGGAGCTCAGGACGTCGGGGCCGTCTTCGGTCACGACGACCAGGTCCTCGATCCGGATCCCCCCGATTCCCTCCAGGTAGATCCCAGGCTCGATCGTGACGACGTTGCCGGGCGCGAGCGTGTCCGAAGAGCTCTGAGCGAGGCGCGGAGCCTCATGGACGTCGAGCCCAACGCCGTGGCCGAGCCCGTGACCGAAGTTCTCTCCGAAGCCGGCGTCGTCGATGATCTTCCGCGCGACCGCGTCGACCTCGACACCGCTCTGGCCGACACGAGCGGCCTGGAGGCCCGCGAGCTGCGCCTCGAAGCAGACGTCGTAGGCGTGCTGGAGCGCCTCGCCCAGCGGCCCCACGGCAAAGGTGCGCGTGCAGTCCGAGCAGTAGCCGTCTTTCATGGCTCCCGCGTCCACGACGACCGCATCTCCCTGCTCGATCGTGCGATCACCGGGGTCGGCGTGCGGGCGGGCGCCGTTCGCGCCAGCGGCGACGATGACCTCGAACGCCGGTGCGTCCGCTCCGAGCTCGTGCATGAGCTCGTTCATCCGCCAGGCGAAGTCTCGCTCGGAGCGGCCTGAGAACTGCTCGACGGCCAGCCGCTCGTACGCCTCGTCCGTGATCGCCGCCGCCCGCCCGATCGCCGCCAGCTCTTCCTCGTCCTTGACCACTCGCAGCTCCTCGACGAGGCCCTGGCGTGGAACCAGGTCGAGCCCCCCGGCCTGAAGGGTCTCGTAGCGCGCATAGGTGAGGTGGGTCGACTCGAAGGCGATACGCCCGTCGAGCAGTTCCGCGAGATTCGCGTAGGTGTCGCGCTTCGTCTCGGTGAACTCCGCGCCCACGATCGAGTTGCCCGCCTCGCGGTAGCGGAAGTCACTGAAGAGCCGCACCCGTTCCGGCTCGACGAGCACGGCGGCGTTCGAGCTGTGCAGCCCGGTCAGGTACCGCACGTTGACTGGGCTCGAGACGAGCAACGGCTCCTCGAGCCGCTCGCGCAGCCGCTCTACGCGTGGGTTCACGACGCCTTCTCGGCGACGAACTCGAGCGCCTCGCGGTAGCCCTCCGGGCCCTTGCCGATCACCCGCTTGGTCACGAGGTCCGTGATCACCGAGTTCCTGCGCCACTCCTCGCGTTCCTCGATGTTGGACAGGTGCACCTCGACAACGGGTACCTGGAACAGATCGACGGCGTCGCGGATCGCGTAGCTGTAGTGCGACCAGGCGCCCGGGTTGAGGATCACGCCGGCCGCCCAGTCGAGCGCGTCGTGGCACCAGTTGACGTACTCGCCCTCGCTGTTCGTCTGGCGGCAGCGCACGTTGAGGCCGAGCTCCCTCGCCCAGCCGTAGATCCTCGTCTCCAGCTCGTCGAGGCCCAGACCCCCGTACAGCTCGGGGTCGCGCCGGTCGAGGACGTCGAGGTTCACCCCGTTGAGGACGGCCACGCGCACGGCGGCACTCTAGTTATCGACGAGCTGGTCGAGGGCCGCGCGCACGTCTCGCTCGGGGAGCTCGACCCCGAACCGCGGCTTCCCTGGCCCGTCGAGCAAAACCAACCGCGGAGATCCTTCTTCGGCCTTCTTGTCACGCGCGAGCGCGGCCCAAGCCCGGTCGCGGTCGACGCGCACCGGCTGAGGGGCGAGAACCTGCTCAACCGCGTCGGTGGGTTGCCCCGACAGCCGCAGCGCCGCAAGGAGGCCGAGTGCGACGGCGTCGCCATGACGCAGTGTGTAATCCGAAGCCGCCTCGAGCGCATGCGCGAAGGTGTGCCCGAGGTTCAGCACCTGCCGCTCTCCCCGGTCGAGCGGATCGCGAAAGCACAGCGCGGTCTTGTAGGTGGCACACCGGCGCACGAGCTCCTCGTCGGGAAGCTCCCAGAGGTCCTCCCCGGTCAGGAGCCCGGTCTTCACGACCTCGGCCATGCCTTCGCGCCGCTGGTCGGCCGTAAGCGTCTCCAGCGTCCCCGGGTCGACTACGGTCCGAACCGGCCAGTGGAACGCGCCGACGAGATTCTTCCCCTCCGGGAGGTTGACTCCCGTCTTGCCGCCGATCGCCGCGTCGACCTGACCGACCAGAGTCGTCGGCACAGCGACCCAGTCGAGGCCGCGCAGGTAGGTCGCGGCAACGAACCCGGCCGTGTCGGTGACGGACCCTCCGCCCAGCGCGACGAGGACGCCGCGGCGGTCGAGCCCAAGGGCGCGCCAGAGACTCTGTGCCTGGGCGATCGTCTTCGCCTCCTCGCCTGGTGGGAGCCGGTGCGTCGGAACGTCGAGCGGGGGCCGGTGGAGGCCGAGCACGTGGTCGTCGCTGACGAGCTCGGCGTTCGAGCGCACGAAATCGGGCAAATGCGCCAGAGCTCCGGTTTCGACGTGTATCCCCCCAGCGGCGAGGACGATCTCGTCCGCCGAGCGCGCGGTGAAGTCGGCCGCCTCGGCATACAGCTGGCCGCGACGCTCGTGTAGAGCTCGAAACTGGTCCTCGTCCTCGGCGAGGGGCCGGCCACTGCCGCGCACGCGCTCCCAGGCCTCGGTCGCCTCGACCTCGACGAGCACGGTCAAGGCGTGCTCGCGCAGCGCACGGCGGATCGACTCCGTCTCGACTGCGCCCCCTCCCAGCGCAAGGACGGCCGGCCGCTCGTGCCTGAGCGCCTGCAGGGTCGCCTCGGCCTCGAGCACGCGGAACTCGGCCTCGCCGCGTTGCTCGAAGAGCTCGGGGATCGACTTGTGCAGTGCGCGCTCCAGCTCCCGGTCGAGGTCGACGAACCGTCGGCCGAGCCGGTCTGCGACCTGCATCCCGAGCGTGGTCTTCCCCGCGCCCATGAAGCCGATCAGGGCGACGTGGCGGTCTAGCGCGTGCGTGGCTGCCAGTCGATTCGCTCCAGATACGCGCGGTGCGCTGCGATGAAGTCGCCCAGCGCGTCGCCGCCGAACTTCTCTCGCGCCGCCCGGGCGAGCTCAAAGGCGACGCAAGCTTCCGAGACCACAGCGAGCGCTTCGACCGCTGACACGTCGCTGCGTTCGACCAGCGCCTCGGCGGGCTCGCCCGTGTCCAGGTCGACGGACTGGAGCGGCCGCATCAGCGTCGGCAGCGGCTTCATCGCGGCGCGCACGACGATCTCCTCTCCGTTCGAGACCCCGCCCTCGATTCCGCCCGCGCGGTTCGTCTCCCGGTAGATGCCACGCTCCTCGTCTCGGAAGATCTCGTCGTGGGCCTCCGAGCCGCGCAGGCCGGCCAGCTCGGCTCCGGCCCCGATTTCGACGGCCTTCACGGCCTGGGTGCCCATCAGCGTCGTCGCGAGGTGCGCATCGAGCCGCTCCTCCTTCGTGGCGTAGGAACCGAGGCCGGGCGGCACGCCCTGCGCTCGCACCTCGACGACGCCGCCGAGCGTATCGCGCTGGCCGCGCGCCTCGTCGACTGCCGCTTCGTCGGCGCCGGCTTCAGCCTTGGCCTCGCCTCGAACCTGGATGCCGATCTCCCCGAGCAGCGCCTTCGCGACCGCCCCTGCAGCGACCGTGACGGCGGTCTGCCGCGCGCTGGCACGCTCGAGCGCGTCGCGTGTGTCGTCGAGCCCGAACTTCATCCAACCGGGGAGATCCGCGTGGCCGGGACGCGGCAGCGTGACGGGCTTGGCGCCCTTGCCCTCCGGCTTCCCGTCCGGCGGCCACGGGCTCATGCCCCACTCCCAGTTCGCGTGATCCAGATTCCGCACCACCAGTGCCAGCGGGGTCCCGAGGGTCCGTCCGTGCCTGAGGCCCGCCAGCACCTCCACGCGGTCCTGCTCGAGCTGCTGCCTCGGGCTGCGGCCGTAGCCCTGCTGGCGCCGCGCGAGGTCCGCGTCGATCGCCTCGCGGTCGAGCACGAGTCCCGCCGGCAGCCCCGAGACGATGCCGACCAGCGCCGGCCCGTGCGACTCACCGGCGGTCGAGAGCCTGAGCGTCATGCCGCGGAGCGTACTGCGGCGCGCATCACGTCTACCGGCGCCGGGACGCCGGTCCAGAGCTCGAACGACGCAGCCCCCTGGCGCACCAGCACTTCGAGGCCGTCAATGATTGTGTTGCATGCTGCTTGCTCAGCCACCGCCACCAGGGTCGTCTTCCCCCCGTCACCCCGGTAGGCGAGATCGACGACCACGTGCTCGGACGAGACCCTGACGAGCGGATCGTCCCGAACCGGCGTGGCATTGACGATCACGCTTCCTGCGCGGGTCTCCGGCGGCCACCGAGGCGAGGCGGCCGCGCGCTCGTCCCCCAAAGCCTCCACAAGTGCTGCGGCCCGGTTGAGATTGCGGCTTGCAACACAAACTGACGCGGCACCGGACAGCAGCAGCGCTCTCGCGACTGCGCGCGCTGCGCCCCCCGCCCCGAGGAGCAGCACGTGCGCGCCGGTGGCGTCGATCGCTCCCGCGACCGCGATTCCGTCCGTGCTCGTGCCGAGAACTCGGCCGTCTCGAATCACGAGGGTGTTCACCGAGTCGCCGTCGGCCTCGTCGCAGAGCCCCACGACTGCTTCTTTGTGCGGGACGGTCACGTTCGCGCCCGCAAACCCCTCGGCCACGAGACCGCGCACGGCCGCCTCGAGACCCTCGGGCTCAACCTCCATCGCCACGTACGCCCAGTCGAGCCCGCGCGCCGCGAAGGCCGCGTTCTGCATTCGGGGCGAGAGCGACTCCGCGACGGGCTTGCCGATCAAGCCGACGAGGCGCGTCGCGCCCGTGAGGGTCACTTGTAGCCGTGCGCGTTCTTGTAGTTGATGAAGTCGCGCTCGTTACACGCGAAGAAGTGGTGCACCTTGTCGGGCTTGCGCACGAAGTAGAGCCAGCACCCGTTCGCCGGATGCGCGGCCGCCTGAATCGAGGCGAGACCCGGGTTGGCGATCGGCGTCGGCGTCAGGCCGGTGTGGTTGCGCGTGTTGTAGGGCGAATTGCTGTCCAGGTCGGACTGCTTCAGCGGCTCTGTGCCGGGCACGTCCAGGCCGTAGCGGATCGTGGCGTCGATCCCGAGCGTCATCCCGTCGTGCAGCCGGTTGTAGATCACGCGCGCCACCTTGCGGCGCTCGTCCGGCGCAAGCGTCTCCTTTTCGACCATCGACGCGATGGTGAGCACGTCGTACGGAGTCAGCTTCCTCGAGCGGGTGTAGCCGAGGTTCACCTGCGCCCAATTGCGCCGGAAGGCCTGCAGCTGCAGCGCGATGAGACGCCGAGTCGGGGTCCGAAGAGTGAACTCATACGTGGCCGGAAACAGGAAACCCTCGAGCCGGTGCGCCGGGCGGAAGCCTCGCGGAACCAGCCGCGGATTCGTCGTCAGGCGCAGGTACTCCGGCTGCGAGAGCAGCGGCTGTTTCCCTCTCTTCTCCTTGGCGATCTTGTTCACCGCCGTGATGCGCTTCGCCATGTCCTTACGGGTGAAGCCCTCGGGAAAGACGATGTGCAGCGGCTTCACGAGCGCGAGCGGATTGGGCGGCGCCTTCTTCTTACCCCCGCCTGGTAGCCCGGCCACGGCGAAGAAGAGCAACACGAGCGCCGTCAGGAGAACGCCGAGTGCGATCAGCCGGCGGCGCACGATCACAGACCGCGGCGTCGGCTCTCGATGGGGTTGCCGCTGCTGCGGCGGGATTACGCCTTTAGGCGCCGGCTGGACCATTCGAGGTAGCTGGACAATAGGTGTGCTGCAGCGCGAGCGTCTTCTGCGGAGTCGCCGCCGGTCTGCTCGGCGAGATCCGTGGTGAAGCGCTCGTCATACGTCTCGACCGGGACGCCCACGATCGACCTGAGCGTAGCCACAAAGCGCTCCGTCGCCTCCGCCTGCTCGCCGCGCCCGCCCCCCAGCGTGAGCGGCAGGCCGACGACCACGCGCTCCACGTCCTCGGAGCGAACGAGCTCTGCGATGCGCTCGAGACCCGCCTCGCTCCCCACGTCTTCGACGACGCCGAGAGGCCGGGCCAGCGCGCCGGTCGGGTCGGAGACGGCGAGGCCGGTCCGCGCCGACCCGTAGTCCAGCGCCAGGATCTTCATCCGAGTGCGTTCCTCAGCGCTTCCTCGGCCTTCTCGAGCGCCGAATCCAGCTTGGCCGGGTCATTCCCGCCCGCGCGCGCCATCGTCGGTCGCCCGCCGCCACCGCCGCCGACCTCTGCGGCCGCGACCTTGATCACCTCGACCGCGTTGACGCGGTTCTCGAGCGACTTGTCGAAGTTGGCCACGAGATGAACCTGACCGTTCTCGTTCGAGCCGAGCACGACGGCGGCCGGGCTGCGCTCCTGCTTGATCCGGTCCGATTCGGCCAGCAGCACGGCCATGTCCACGTTCCCGATTCGACCCACGTAGATGTTGATGCCGCCGACCTCGGCCTCGCTGCGAGCCTCGAGCTCGATCCCCTCGTCCTTCGCCGGCTGCTTCCTGGCGTCCTTCTTGGCCTGCTGAAGCTCGTCCCGCAGCACCTCGGCCTCCCTCGCCCGCTCGTGCAGGAACGCAAACGCCTCGCCCGAGGTGACGGCTTCGATCCGCCGCGCGCCGGAGCCGACCGAGCCCTCGGACAGGATCGCGAAGGAACCGACCTCCGCCGTCGAGCGGACGTGCGTGCCCCCGCACAGCTCACGCGAGTAACCGTCGATCTCGACCACCCGAACCTCGTCGCCGTACTTCTCGCCGAAGAGCATCATCGCGCCGAGGTTGCGGGCCTCCTCCTGCGTGGTGAAGAACGTGCGCACCGGCCGGTTCTGGAAGACGGCCTCGTTGACGGCGTGCTCGACCCGATGGCGCTCCTCAGCCGTGAGCGCCTGCGGGTGCGTGAAGTCGAACCGGATCTTGTCCGGGCGCACAGCCGAGCCCGCCTGGCGCACGTGGTCGCCGAGCACCTCGCGCAACGCCTGGTGCAGGAGATGCGTCCCCGTGTGGTTCGCCATCGTCGGAAAGCGCGCCGGCCACGAGACGACGGCGCGCACACGGTCGCCCGCCGCGAAGCCCGAGCCCTGGAAGAGCAAGACCTGATCGTCGCCGAAGCGGTACGCCTCCACGAGCTCCGCCCTGGTGCCGCTTCCGTCGTCGAGCTCGATGTAGCCGGTGTCGCTCACCTGCCCGCCGCCCTCGGGGTAGAACGGCGACTCGCGCAGCTTCGTCAGGAACGTCCCGTCGTCGAGCTCCGCGAGTGCGCCGATCTGCGTGAACACGTCCGTCCGCTCCCAGCCGACGAACTCGGTTGTGAACCCGGCCTCCTTCACGAACTCGGCCGAGCGGGCGTCCTGCTTGCCTGCGCCGGCCCGGGAGCGCTCCCGCTGCTCCGCCATCAGGCGCGTGAACTCCTCTTCGTCGATCGTGAGCCCGCGCTCCAGCGCCAGCTCGCGCGTGAGCTCCAGCGGAAATCCGTACGTGTCGTGCAGCTTGAACGCGTCGGCGCCGCTGATCTCGCCCCGAGCGACGATCTCCTCGAACAGGCCCAGCCCTCGCTCCAGCGTCTCGGAGAAGCGCTCCTCCTCCGCCTTGAGGACGTCCTGCACGAGCTTGCGGTTCTCCTCGAGCTCCGAGTACCAGTAGGACATCTGGTCGGTGACCACGTCCGAGATCCGCCAGAGCTCGGCGAGCCCGATCCCGCGCGCCTGCTGCACGGCTCGGCGGATCACCCGGCGCAGCACGTACCCACGCCCCTCGTTGGACGGCAGCACACCGTTGGCGACGAGGAAGGTCATGCCTCGGCCGTGGTCGGCGATGATCCGGTGGGCCTTGGTCGCCTTCTCGGAGCTCCGCCAGGCGACGCCGCTCTCCGCCTCGATCCAATCCATGATCGCCTGGTAGCCGTCGGTCTCGTACACGCTGATCACGCTCTGGAGGACCGCCGCCGCCCGCTCGAGCCCGAGGCCGGTGTCGATCACAGGCTTGGGCAAAGGCGTCAGCTTGCCGTCGGCGGCCAGGTCGAACTCCATGAAGACGAGGTTCCAGAACTCGAGATACCGCTCGCAGGAGCAGCCGGGCCCGCAGTCCGGCTTGCCACAGGAGAGCGCTTCACCGCGGTCGTAGTACATCTCGGAGCACGGCCCGCATGGCCCCGTCTCGCCCGCCTGCCAGAAGTTCTCGGAGCGCGGCAGGCCGACGATCCGCTCGCGCGGCATGCCGACTTTCTCCCACGCGGCGATTGCGACCTCGTCCTCGGCTAGCCCGAGGCCGGGATCACCGTCGAAGACGGTGACCCAGAGCTTGTCCAGGTCGATCGCCAGGTGATCGACGAGGAACTCCCACGCGAGCTCGACCGCGCCTTCCTTGAAGTACTCGCCGATCGAGAAGTTGCCCATCATCTCGAAGAAGGAGAGGTGGTAGCCGTCGAGGCCGACCTCGTCGATGTCGGTCGAGCGAAAACACTTCTGGTACGTGGTCAGGAGCGGCGCGGGCGGCTCCTTGACGCCGAGGAAGTAGGGCTTCAGGGGCTGCATCCCGGCGCTGATCAGCAACGTCGACGTGTCTTCGGGCGGCGGGATCAGCGGGGTCGAGGGCAACCGCGTGTGGCCCTTCGACTCGAAGTACTGGAGAAAGCCTTCCCGCAGCTCGGCCGTGGTTCGCATGGCCGCCAGATTATCGGCCTCGGATCACGGGTCTATGATCCGGGCCGATGCGCGTGCTCGCCGTCGCTGCCGTCCTCGCCGTCAGTGCAGCTACATACACGGTCGGGCAGGTCCAGCGCTCGTTTCGCGCCCAGACCGGAGTCAGGCTCGTCAACCTCGGGTCCGCAACGACGCGTGACGTGACCACGCTCGCGCCGACGCCCGCGGGTACGGCGAGATTCGGCAGCTTCGAGCTGTACGTCCTGCGACCGGCGACGGCGCGCCGGACGCGCCGGGCGATCCTCACCGGGGCCAAGCGCGACTCGCGGGGCATCTACTGGACGCGCGACCAGCAGGGCGGCTGGGCCGCGACCACGGTGTTCGGCAAGAACCTCGTCTGCGGCTGGTTTCCACGCGGTGGCAAGAAACGGGTCAACGCGCAATGGAAACGGCTCCAGACCATCCTGCGGCGGATCCGGTGACCGAGCGGCCGAAGCGCGTGATCGTCATCGGCGCGGGCATCGCCGGCCACGCGTGGATCCAGGGCTCGCTGGAATCGGGCCTGCGCGCCGTGCGCGAGATCCACGAGGCGCCGGTCGTCTAGTCAGCCGCGCGCTGCCTGGCGCTCGGCCTCGATCTCGTCCGCTGCGATCTCGTCTCGGATCTTCTCGAGCGAACGGCGGATCAGGCGCGAGACGTGCATCTGCGAGATCCCGACCTGCTGCGCGATCTGGGACTGCGTCAGCCCTTTGAAGAAGCGCAGGTGGAGGATCTTCCGCTCACGCTCGTCGAGCACTTTGAACCCCGGCGCCAGCACCGCGCGGTCCTCCGAGACCTCGTACTCGTGCTCCTCGGTCCCGAGTGACTCGAGGGGGTCGAGATCGCCGTCCTCGTCTCCCCCGCCCCCGCCGGACGAAAGTGAGAGAGAGCTGTATGCACGGCCGCTCTCGAGCGCCTCGAGCACCTCTTCCTCCGATACCTCGGCCGCCTTCGCGAGCTCGGCGATCGTCGGTGAGCGCCCTAGCTGCACGGTCTGCTCCTCGAGCAGTCTCGAGAGCTGGATGTTCAGCTCCTGGAGCCCGCGTGGGACGCGCACCGACCAGCCGCGGTCGCGGAAGTGCCGCTTGATCTCGCCGATGATGTTCGGCGTCGCGTAGGTGGTCAGCTCGACGCCGCGGTCGAGGTCGAAGCGGTCGATCGCCTTGATCAGCCCGATCGCCCCGATCTGGACGAGGTCGTCGAGCTGCTCACCGCGGTAGGAGTAGCGGCGGGCCAGGGAGCGGACGAGCGACATGTACTGCTCGATCAGCTGCTCGCGCGCCTGCAGGTCGCCCTGCTCGTGGTAGCGGCGCAGCAGAGTCTTGTCGTGCTTCTCCATCAGGGGTTTCCGTTCGACGTCTGGACGCGCTTCGTCAGCTCGACCCACTCGCCGTCGTCACGTGTGTCTATCCCGACGTCGTCGACCACGGTTTCCAGGACGCGTCGGAGCCCGAGGTCGGCCTCGCCGCCTCGCTCGAGCTCGTTGCTCAAGCGGAGACCGTGGAAAGGACCGATCGCGGCACGGATGGCGCGTTTCTCGACCGACAGGGAGACCGTGACGTCGCCGTCCTGTCCCGCATGCTCCAACAGCGAGTCGAGCGCCGTGGCCAGATCGTCGAGGCTCTCGTAGGAGAGGTTCATGCGTGCCGCCACCCCACCGAGAACCAGTTGCGCGACGTGCTGGAACTCCTCGTCGCGCGGAATCGTGAGTGTGATCTCGTCGATGCTCATCTCGATTGGCCTGGAAGCGTGGGCGCCCGGTGTCGCGCAAAAAACGCTTGCCAATCAATCAACGGAAGCGAGCAGTCTGCGGGTGCGCGGCTCTGGGCGGCGGCCACAGCCTGATCTTAGGACTCCGCGAGGTCTCGGCGGAAGATCGAGCCGGCGCCGACCACCACGTCGCCGTCGTACAGCACCGCCGCCTGTCCCGGCGCAACGCCGTGTGCGGGTTCGTCGAGGCTGAGCCGGAAGCCGTTTTCCGTCTCGGTGACCTCGGCTCCGACGGCCGGAGAGCGATAGCGGAGCTTCGCGTCGGCCCGGCGAACGGGCACGTAGAGGCGGCCGCGAGCGAGCACCTCGCGCTGGGCGAGCGAGGCGCGCGGGCCGACGACGACCGTGTTCGCGCGCGGATCGGTGCGCAGGGCGTACAGAGGCTCGGATGCCGAGACGCCGATGCCACGGCGCTGGCCAGGCGTATAACGCCAGAACCCGTCGTGGCGACCGAGCTCGCGTCCCTCCTCGTCGACGATCGGGCCCTCGTCCGCACCGACGCCGTGCCGTCCCAGGAACGAGCGGTAGTCATCGCCGGCGAGGAAGCACGCCTCCTGGCTCTCCGCGCGCTCGGCTGCTTCGAGCCCCGCGGCGCGCGCCTGCGCGCGGGTCTCGTCCTTCGTCTGCTCCCCGAGCGGGAACCACAACCGCTCGAGCAACCGAGGCTCGAGCCGGGCGAGCATGTAGGACTGGTCCTTGTGCGGGTCGGCGGCGCGAGCCAGCAGCCTCCGTCCCTTGTGTTGCACGCTACGAGCGTAGTGCCCGGTCGCCAGCCGCGGTGCCCCGATCCGGTCGGCCAACGCCAGCAGCTCGGCGAAGCGGAAGCTCCCGTTGCACCGAATGCACGGGTTCGGGGTCTCCCCTCGCGCGTACCCCGCGACGAACGGCGCCACGATCGCGCGGCGGAACTCCTCGCGGAGGTCGAGCGTGACGTGCGGGAGACCGAGCCGGTGACACGTCCGGCGGGCGGCGAGCACAGCGTCGGGCGAGCAGCAGGCGCGCTCGGCATCGGGCCCGTGCGGGTCGAGCCAGAGCCGCAGAGTTACTCCGACAGCGTCGGGGCCGGCCCTGAGGAGCGTCACTGCACTGTCCACCCCACCGCTCATCGCGACGGCGACCCGAGAAGAAAGTGGCGTGCAACACATGATCGGACCGAGCGCGTTGGCCAGGGCGTCCACCGCGAGTGTCTCCCCGCCCACAGCGGCGGCTTCGAGCAGGGTCAACCCTGCGAGCTGTCGCTCTAGGCCCTCTGAGTCAGCATCGACGATCCGGTCGCCATCGACGGTCAGGCGGACGAGGGCGAACTCGCCGTCGCGAGAGGAATCGCCGACTGCTTCGATCACGAGATCAGGCTAGCTGTCGGTTGCAAACGGAACCGGTTGCAAAGAAGCGAAAGGGCGTCGCTTGCGATGCCCGTCTGGGAGGTCGCGGC
>JALYTD010000026.1 GCA_030854475.1 Actinomycetota bacterium | reverse complement strand
GCCGAGGAGAGTGCCCGCCGCCAGGCGCGCGGGCGTGAAGATCCGCCTCACCTGCCGAGGATAGCCTGGGGCCGGCCTAGTGAGTCCTGTCGAGACGCTCGGTCGGCGTTACAACAACCCCCGGGTCAAGCCGCCGTCGACGGGGATGACGGCTCCGCTGACGTAAGACCCGCGGTCCGATGCGAGGAAGCACACGACGGCTGCGACCTCGTCCGGCTGCCCGAACCGGCGGAGCGGGATCTCCTCGAGATCGTCGGAGCGCGACCGGTCGACGTACAGCTCGGCGAGGCGCTCGGTCTCGATCCGGCCCGGCGCGATCGAGTTGACCGTGATCTTGCTGGGCCCGACCTCGCGAGCGAGCGTCTTCGCCCAGCCGATCACGCCAGGCCGGACGGCGTTCGAGAGCGCAAGACCGTCGATCGGCTGGCGCACCGAGCTCGAGGCGATGGTGATCACGCGGCCTCGCCCACTGCGCTCGAGGTGGGGCAGGCAGAGGTTCGTCAGGCGGATCACTGAGAGGAGCAGGAGCTCGACGGCGCTCTCGACCGCGTCGTCGTCCAGGCCCGCAGCGGGGCCCTGGGGTGGCCCGCCGCTGTTGTTGACGAGGATGTCGATACCGCCGAACGCCTCGATCGTGCGGTCGACCAGACGCTTGAGGTCGGCAGGGTTCGTGACGTCGCCTCGCACGGCGAGCGCTCCGAGCCGCTCGGCCTCGCGCTGGAGGAGGTCGCGGCGCCGGGCGAACATGGCCACATTCGCCCCCTCGCCGACGAGCGCCTCCGCGATCGCGAGCCCCATGCCCGACGAAGCCCCGCAGACGATTGCGGTGCGGTCTTTGAGCCCTAGATCCATGACCCCCTCCGACGTGTCCCCAGCGGCCGCGTAGCGCCCACTTCCCCACCCTTCTGGGTGGGGAAGAGATCCACCCGCCACCCGCGGTCAGCGTATCGCTCGTGGCGGGCTCCGTTTGCGCCGAAAGTGTGTCGTTCGATCCACAGCGCCGCCTGGAAGGGCTTGCTCATCGTCACCCTGAGAGCACGCTGACGACCTCGCGCACGGCGTCGGCGGACTCGTTCAGCATCGTCTGTTCGTCCTCGCTCAGCTCGAGCTCGACGATCTCCTCGATCCCTTCGCGGCCGAGCTTGACCGGGACGCCCATGTAGAGACCGTCGATGCCGTACTCACCGTCGAGATAGGCCGTGCACGGGAGCACGCGGTGCTCGTCCAGCATGATCGCGTCGACGATCTGAGCGGCGGCAGCGCCGGGCGCGTACCAAGCCGAGGTGCCCAGCAGCTTGACGAGCTCGCCGCCTCCTTTGGCCGTGCGCTCGACCATCGCCTGGATCGCGTCCTCACTCACGAGCCTGCGCAGCAGAACGCCCCCGACGGTGGTCGCCGAGACGACCGGCACCATCTGGTCGCCGTGGCCGCCGAGCACCATCGCGGTCACGTCCTTGACGGACGAGCCGGTCTCCCACGCGATAAAGGTCGAGAACCTCGCCGTGTCGAGGATGCCGGCCATGCCGAAGACGCGCTCTTTCGGCCAGCCGCTGACGCTCTTGGCGACGTGGCACATGGCGTCGAGTGGATTGGAGACGACGATCAGGATCGCCTCGGGCGACTGGGCAACCGCTGCCTCGGTGACCGAGCCGACGATCTTCTCGTTCGTGGAGACCAGATCGTCCCGGCTCATGTCCCCGGTGCGCGGGACACCGGCCGTAATCACGACCACGTCCGAGCCTGCGCTCTCCTCGTAGCCGTTCGACCCGACGACGTTCGGCTCGTAGCCCAGGACGGCGCCCATCTGGTTGATGTCGAGCGCCTTGCCCTGCGGCAGGCCCTCCTTGATGTCGACTACGACGACGTCTGCGTAATCGCTTGCCGCCAGGACCTGGGCGCAGGTTGCGCCGACGTTGCCGGCCCCGACGACGGTCACTTTCCTGCGGCGGCTCAAACCCGGGCTCCCATCTTGTCGATGATCGCATCGGCGACGTCGCTCGTCCCGACCGCGGACGGGTCGTCTCGGGTTGGCTTCATGTCGTAGGTCACGCTGCGGCCCTCCCGGATCACGTCGGCGAGCGCGCGTTCGAGGCGGTCGGCGGCCTCCCCTTCCTCGAGGTGGCGCAGCATCAGGACGCCCGAGAGCATCATGGCCATCGGGTTGACCTTGTTCTGGCCGGCGTACTTGGGCGCGGATCCGTGGGTCGGCTCGAAGACCGCCGCAGCCTTGCCGAAGTTTCCGCCGGGGGCGAGCCCGAGCCCGCCGATCATCCCGGCCGCGAGGTCGGAGACGATGTCGCCGTAGAGATTCGGCAGCACGAGCACGTCGTACTCCTCCGGTCGCTGCACGAGCTGCATGCACATGTTGTCCACGATTCGGTCGTCGAACTCCACGTCCGCGTTCTCCTCTGCGACCTCGCGCGCGACCCGCAGGTATAGCCCGTCCGTGAACTTCATGATGTTCGCCTTGTGCACGGCCGTCACCTTGCGCCGGCCGTTGCGGCGGGCATAGTCGAACGCGAACCGGACGATCCGCCGCGTGCCGCTGACTGACAACGGCTTGATCGAGATACCGGCGTCGTCGTGGCGCAGCCTCCCGCCGTGCTGCTCGATCCAGGTGATCAGCTCGCGCGTCTCTGCGCTGCCCTCCTCGTACTCGATCCCCGCGTAGAGGTCCTCGGTGTTCTCGCGCACGATCACGAGGTCGACGTCGTCGAAACGGCTTCGCACTCCCTCGTAGGTCTTGCAGGGCCGCACCTGCGCATAGAGGTCGAGCGACGTGCGCAACCCGACGTTGACGGAGCGAAAGCCGCCGCCGACAGGGGTTGTGATCGGTCCCTTCAGAGCGACCCCGGTGCGCCGGATCGACTCGAGCGTCTGCTCCGGCAGCGGATTGCCGCCATGCTTGTCCATCACATCGGCCCCGGCCTCCTGCACGTCCCATTCGAACTCGACCCCCGTCGCCTCGAGCACGCGGCGGGTCGCCTCGGTCAGCTCGGGGCCGGTTCCGTCACCCGGGATCAGCGTCACCTCATGCGCCACGGCGCTCGACTCTAGCTCCTGACCTCCTGGCCGGCGACGGCTAATGGCTGGGCGGAGCCCAGCCCCCCCGCCGCCTGACACCGCTGGCGCCACGCTGCTCTACGGGCCCGTGTGTTCAACACTGTGCCCTCCGGCAGCGCAACGCCAGCGGCGCCCCAGGAGGCCAGGGTAGATTTCCTCGCGATGAACGAGTTCCGCCCGGGCCTCGAAGGGGTCGTTGCCTTTCGCACCGAGATCGCCGAGCCCGACAAGGAAGGCGGCTCGCTTCGCTATCGCGGCGTAGACATCGAAGAGCTCGTCGGCAGCGTTCCCTACGAGAAGGTCTGGGGCCTGCTCGTCGACGATTCGTTCGAGCCGGGGATGCCCGTCGAGGAGCCGTACGTCCTCAGGGATCCCACGGGCGACGCGCCGGCAGACCTCCAGGCGGCGGCGGCGAAGCTTTCCGCCGAGTGGAAGCTCGAGAAGCTCGTCGACATCGACGCCGGCCAGGCGCGGGACGACCTTGCCCGGCTCTCGGCCACGACGATGTCGATCGTCGCGCAGTCCGCGCGCGGCCCCGACAAGCCGCCGGTGCCTGACTCCGAGGTCGAGAAAAGCGACACCGCCGCCGAGCGCTTTCTGATCCGCTGGCGGGGCGAGACCGACGAGCGCCACGTCAAGGCGCTCGACACGTACTGGATTTGCACAGCGGAGCACGGGATCAACGCGTCGACGTTCACGGCGCGCATCGTGGCCTCGACCGGCGCAGACACCGCCGCTGCCGTGTCGGCCGCGGTCGGCGCACTCTCGGGGCCTCTGCACGGCGGCGCCCCCGCGCGCGTGCTTCCCATGCTCGACGCAGTCGCCAAGGCGGGCGACCCGGTCCAGTACGTGAAGGACCTGCTCGACCGGGGTGAGCGGCTGATGGGCTTCGGGCACCGCATCTATCGTGCCGAGGACCCGCGCTCACGCATCCTCAAGCGCACGGCGAAGGAGCTCGGCTCGCCGCGCGTCGAGATCGCCGAGGCGCTCGAGGAGGCCGCGCTGGCCGAGCTCCAGGAGCGTCACCCGGAACGTGTGCTGGCGACGAACGTCGAGTTCTGGTCTGCGGTCGTCCTCGACGTCGCCGAGATTCCGCCCCCGCTCGCGCCGGCCATGTTCGCGTGCGCGCGTGTGGCTGGGTGGTCGGCTCACATCCTCGAGCAGATGAAAACCGGCCGGCTGATCCGGCCCTCCGCGGAGTACGTCGGCCCGGCGAGCCGGCCCGCGTCCGCCGTCGGCGGAGCTCCGGTCGCGTCGTGAGTCTCCGCGAGGCCGCGGCTGAGGCTGCTGGGCTCGCCGAGGCCGGGAACGAGCGCGAGCTCGCCCGCCTGCGCTCCGAATGGGGTGAAGAGCTCGAGTTCGCAGCCCGCAACTCGGACTATCGCGAACGTGCGGTTGCCTACCGGGCGATCGGCCAGTTCCAGTTTCGCCAGAAGCTCGACCTGCTCGCGCGCGGCCTCGAGGACGTCAGCCCCGCTGCACGCGGCTCGGCGCTGATCTCGCTCGAGCTGCTCTCGCGGGACCATCCGGGCGCCGCCAACGCGGTTCGTCCGCTCCTCCACCGCATGCTCTCGGACGCGGACGAGAACCCCGCGGTGCGGCGGCTTGCGATCGTCTGTCTGAAGAACGCGTCTCCGCAGCGGGACACGATCGTGCTCCTGTCCGGGATCGCGGGTGACGACGAGCAGGATCGCGAGCTGCGGGCGACTGCGAAGCGCGTCTCGGACGCGCTGACTAAAAAGTCTCGTACTCGCTAGTTGTCACGCCCACACACGTTGTGAACGGCTGAGAGGACATCCGGGCCTCCTTTGAGGCTGTGGGTCTGCGACGACTCACGCCCGAAGGAGGGACCCGGATGACGCTTCACCGTAACGCCAAGCTCGGACTGGCTGGCCGCCTCGCGCTCGTCCAAGCGATCGAAGGGGGAATGAGTATGAAAGCCGCCGCGGCGGCTTTCAGCGTCTCGCCGGCAACGGCGCACCGCTGGTGGCATCGCTGGCGAGGGGCGGGCGAGCAGGCGCGCTCGGGCCTCGGCTGTCTGCTCGATCGCTCGAGTCGACCCCACCGCAGCCCGCGCGAGCTCGCCCCCGAGCTGCAGGAGCGGATCTGCGCCTGCCGCCGGCAGACAGGCTGGGGGCCGCGCTTGGTCGCTGCCGCCACCGGCTTCGCCCACTCGACCGTCTGGAAGGTCTTGAAGCGGGCCGGCATCTCCCGGCCCGAGCGCTCGCCGCGAGAGCCTGCCAACAGCTACGAGTGGCCCTGCCCGGGCGATCTGCTGCACATGGACGTCAGCCGCTACGCCCGCTTCGAGCGTCCCGGCCACGCCGTCACCGGTGATCGCTCCCCGCGCTGGCGCAAGTCGATGCATTCGCAGAGGCTGGTCGGCTACGACTTCGCGCACGCGATCGTCGACGATCACTCGCGCCTCGCCTACGTCGAGCTCCATCGCGACGAGCGGGCAGCGACCGTGACCGGCTTTGTCGAGCGGGCGCTCGCCTTCTTCGAGCGCCACGGCATGACGGCCAAACGGCTGATGACCGATAACGCCTTCAGCTACGTCAAGAACCGCTCGCTGCGAGAACTGCTCGCCAACCGCGGCATCCGCCACCTGACGACCGAGCCCTACCGCCCGCGCACGAACGGCAAGGTCGAACGCTTCCACCAGACGATGGCCAGGGAATGGGCCTACGGGCTCGTCTACCGCTCGCATCGACAACGCAACCAGGCGCTGCCACACTGGCTCGACCATTACAACCGGCACAGGCCGCACAGCTCGCTCGGAGACCGGCCGCCGATCAGCCGCGTTCACAACGTCCGTGGGTAGGACACCTAGGAG
>JALYTD010000002.1 GCA_030854475.1 Actinomycetota bacterium | reverse complement strand
CACGCCGACGGCGCGCCCGACGCGTCCGCCGAGGCGGCGGGCAAGCTCCTCTCCGGAGGCGAGCAGCCCCCGCGCCCGCGCCGCCTCGAACTCGAGCAGGAGGCCGAGCTCGTCGCTCGGGCGGTCGACCGCGACGACCCCGAAGCGGCGCCGGTCCTCAGCGGGTAGGTAGACACGCCCGAGCGCGAGGTCGCGCGGCACGTCCTGGAGAAAGTTCACGAGCTGGAGCCCCGTGCAGACATCGTCGCTGAGCGCGACCGCGTGATCGTCGTCGCCCCTGCGCAGCAGGCCGAGCACGAGCCGGCCGACCGGGTCGGCCGAGTGGATGCAGTAGCGCTTCAAGTCGGTCCAGGTCTCGTAGGCCGCGATGCGCTGGTCGATCCGGTTGGCCTCGATCAGGCGCAGGAACGGCTCGCGCGGCAAGTCGAACTCACGAATCGTCGGCTGGAGCTCGACGATCAGCGGCCACGTGGGGATGCCGGTGTAACAGGCCTCGAGCTCGCGCTCGAGCTCGTCGAGGGCTTGCAGCCGCGCGTCTCGGCCGCCCTCGAGCTCGTCGCCGAGCACGTCGACCCCGCGGCAGTAGCCGTAGACGGCGCGCAGATGCGGGCGCAGCTCGCGCGGAAACAGGCGCGAGGCAACGGGGAAATTCTCGCCACGCGCGCGCTTCGAGATCGAATCGACGTCGAGCATCGTCTAGAGGATTGCGGGTTAACTAACCCCGTGCAAGCGTCACGGTTTTGGCGCACTTCCGCGCACCACACGCAACAATTTTCGAATTAGGCTGTAAACGGAGGGAGGCTCGCGGCCGGCCCCGGGGACGTACCGGCCGTTTGGGACATGTTCAGCCGGGACCCCTCACGCAAATCGCGGCGCTCAGCCTCGCCGGCTCGGAGCTCGACGACCGCCTTGGCACCGCGGCAGCTCGCTACTCGCCACGGCGCCAGGTTGCGGGCGACCTTCACGACTTCGCCGTCCGCACCGAGGAAAACCGCGTCGATCGGAAACCGCATGAAGAACATGTGAATGGACGACGCAGGCTGAAGCAGCAGCCCCTGGCCGCTGTCCAGCCCGCGCCGTCCGAGCAACCCGCGCATTCGAGCGAGCGGCGACTCTGCAACAAAGCACCGCTCGCAAACGACCCGACCCTCCTGGTGAAGCTGAACCTCTCTCACGCCTTGTTCCTCCATGGACCGAACCGCGTCGCGTGCGGAGCCGGGCTTTGCCCGGCGGGAGCACTATCTACGGGTGGCGTCTTGTTCACGGTGAAGAAGGGGGCACACGGGGGAAACATGCGTTTCCCCCGTGCTCTTTCCCCCGCTCAGTAACCGACGTGGATGTGGTTGTAGTGATTCGCCAGCGGGAACGATGGCCCGCCCAGGCCGAGCAGCGAGATCACCTGGCGGGGCAGCATCTCCGGAGGCAAACGGAGCAGGGCGCGAACAGCCTGCTCGGTCGGGCTCCCGGCCTGCTGGTGCCCGAGCACCGATGTTCCACCGACGGAGCTGATGTCGGCAGCGAGGCCGTAGATGTGAGCCGAGATGACTCCCGGTCGCGCGTACAGCCGGTGTCCGGCGACGAGGCACGAGACCGTGACCTGGCCGAAGGAGTTGGCCAGGTACTCCAGCATCGCAGTCACGCGGACGTTGATCCGGCCCTGAGTGAGATCGTTGCGGCCGGCGTCGTAGATCGAGACGCGCTTGTCGGCCAGCAGCCGTTTAGCGATCGTGCGCTTCTCGGCTTCGAGGCCGCGTACGAGCGCCCTCAGCCCGACAGCCCGGTAGTACTGCGCTAGCGCGGTCGCCTTGTCGGCGAAGCGCGAGCCACCCGAGAAGGCGAACGAGGCGACCCAGAGCTGCTGCTTCCGGCCGCCGAGCCTTGCGAGCTTCGAGGCCGTGCGGACGAGCTGAACGCGGCCTGCGGGAGCGGAGCCGAGCCGGCCCTGCGTCCGTAGCACGCCGAGCACGAGTGCCCAGTCCGCACCTTGGCGCTTCGACACGTGGTAGAGACGCGAGGCGAAGCTCGGGGTGAGACGGAGCGCAGGCGGCGTCGGATCGGGCAGCGCCCGGTTGAGCCAGACGATGGCCGCCGAAGCCCCCTCGTGATCGACATGTGGCTTAGGCACGGCCTTGGGCCCGGTCCGCCCACGGCGTGCGCGAGTGGTGTGGAACTTCCCGCGGCTGCGCTTGGCGGAACGGATCTGGCGAGTGGCCGGCTTGGGCGTCCCCGCCCGCGTCTTCGCGGTGCCGGACTCCGGAGTCGGCGTCACGGTCTCGAACGGCGCGGGTGTGCTGTGACCCGGATACCCGCCGTCATCGCCTGCGCCCGGGGTCACGTGGACCGTCGGAGGGGCCGGGGCGGGTGCCGGGGCCGGAGCCGGTGCCGGTGCCGGAGCCGGGGCCGGTGCGGGCGCCGGGGTCGGCTCTGGAGGAGACGTCGGCGGGGCCGGCGTCGTCGTGGTGTCGGTCGTGGCGGTCGTCGCTGTCGAGCTGCCCGCATCGAGCATGTCGCGGACACCGTTGCCGGCGATCGCCGACAGCGAGGCACCCGCGCAGAAGAGGGCGGTGAACGCAAGCGCAGCGAAGGCGCGGCGACGCCGCGGTTGCTTGGGCTCGGGCTCTTTCGGGCCTCCGCCATCCTGCTCATCCCATTCGTCCCATGCGTGACGGCCGGGGAGCAGCCGCCGCGACCAAGAATTCCGTTGTGGCATTGCCTAGCTCCGTTGTTCGGGCGCCGAGGCCGCCGGTCGGCGCGGATTCACTTGACTTCGAAATCCGCGTGGCCGCTGTACGGGATCGCTCCGATCATCGGCCGTGGGCCGCCGGTGCGCTCCCCCAAAGTAGGGAAGTCCGGGGCTAATCCTCAGGACGAGGGATGTGCGCGTCCCTCCTTCGGAACGATGACCTCGGCGATCGAGCCAACCAAGGCGGCGCGGCCACGCCGAAGACGTACGGAGGACATTCCGGCGTGACCGAAACAAGCAGCCGCCGCAGCACTGGGCTCACAAAACAGGCAAGCAGCTTTCTCCTCCAATGCCTTCGGCAATTCGGCGGACCCGTTGGTGCGCCACGCATGCAACGAAGGGAGGTGAAGTAGATGCTGAAGCTGTTCACCTTTGCGCAGGTCTTCGCGACCGATGCCGCAACGGCCCTGAAGAGGCGCGAGGAAGGGCAGACGATGGCCGAGTACGGCGTGGTTCTCGCCGTGATCACCCTCGCGGTGATCGGAGCGATCACGCTCCTCTCGGACAACGTCCGCAACGCGATTTCGAACGTCGCGGCCATCCTCCCCGGCTAAGTAACACCTGAGCATCGATTCCGGCTAAAGGGCCCCTTCCCACGTGGAAGGGGCCCGCTCCCTCCGAACCAACGAAAGAAACCAATGTCGAACCAGAAACAAAAAAGAATTCAGATCACGGACGAGCGAGGCCAGAGCCTCACTGAGTTCGCGATCGTGCTCCCGGTTCTCGCGCTGATCCTGTTCGCAGTGATCCAGTTCGGGATTGTGTTCAACAACTACGTCACGCTCACCGATGCGACTCGAGCGGGTGCGCGAAAGGGCGCCGTCGGCCGGCATCTCACCGATCCGAGCGGCAGCACGGTCGCAGCCGTGCGCGCCTCTGCGAAGGATCTGAAGCAGAGCAACCTCAACGTCTCGGTGAGCTCGTCGTGGGCGCCCGCATCGGATGTGACGGTCTCCGCGACGTACCCCTACAAGATCAGCCTGCTCGGCATGGTCGCGAAGTCGGGCCGCCTGTCGAGCACGACCACAGAGAGAGTCGAATGAACCATCACGCCGCCAACCAGAAGGGACAGGCGACTGTCCTCACGCTCGTTTTCCTCGTCGCGCTGCTTGCCATGGCAGCCTTCGTCCTCGACGTCGGCTCCTGGTACCGCGCCGACCGCCACGCGCAGGCCACGGCAGACGCCGCGGCGCTTGCCGGCGCGCAGGTACTGCCGGAAGACCCGGCGAAGGCCTCCGCCCTGGCCCAGAGCTACGTCTCCAAGAACGGTGGCGGTACCGCCACCGTCAAGTTCAAGACGAAGACGCGCCCGAACGACGCGATCTCCGTCGAGATCAAGAAGAAGCAGCCGGCGTACTTCTCGAAGGCGCTCGGCTTCGGCTCGGCGACCGTCGGCGCCCACGCATTGGCGCAGGCCGCCGTCCCCGCGAAGGCGCTGAACGTCGCGCCGATCACGATCGGGAGCGACAACCCGCAGCTGAAGTGCGGCGCCCCCTGCTACGGGCGGCAGACGAACCTGATCGCCCTGCCGACCGGCAACTACAGCGGGAACATGACGAACTTCGAGCTCGTCGACCTCGCGAAGAACGGTGGCAGGCAGTCCTCGACCACCCTCGCCAACTGGCTCCGCCAGGGCTACAACGGTTACGTCCAGCCCGGCTCCTACCCGGGCGTCAGCAGCACGCAGTTCAATTCGCCCGAGTTTCGGCAGGCGATGTTGGACATGCGCGGGAAAGAGATCGTCGTCCTCATTCACACGAATGCGACTGGCAACGAGGGGCAGGCCGGTGCGCTCTACACCGAGGTCGGCTGGGCCGGCTTCGTGATCACCGATTTCAACGGCAGCGGGGCCCAAGGGACGCTTGTCGGCTACTTCACCAGCGTCAATACCGGAGGGGTCGGCAGCACCGATCCAAAGGCGCCGTATTACGGCGTGCGCACGATTTCACTACTCGAATAACGCGACCAAGGAAAAGGAGACTCTAGAAACATGACTTACAGAGTCAGAAACGTCGGGATTGCGGTCGCGCTCGCCGCCGTCGCAGCCCTTCTAACCAGCTTCTACGTGACGAATTACAAGCGTCATGTTCAACGGAATGAGAACAGCGTGACGGTACTCGTCGCAAAGAACGACATTCCGGTCGGCACGCCGGGCTCGGATGTCGCGAACATGCTCAGCACGACGGAGGTGCCGCGGCGCAACGTCGTTCCCGGCGCCATCTCGAACGCGAGTGAGATCGAGAGCCGCGTTGCCGCGCAGCCGACCTATGCCGGTGAGCAGGTGACCAGCCGCCGGTTCAGCACCGTGGCGGAAGCCGGGGTGGACGGCCAGCTCAAGGGCGCCATGCGCGCGTATCAGCTCAGCGGAGACCAGAACCAGCTGCTCGCAGGGACAGTCAAGGACGGCGATCACGTCGACCTCGTCGCGGCCCTCGACGTCAAGAGCGGCACCTCCGGCGACTCCACGAAGATGAGCCGCGTCGCCCTGCGCGACATCAAGGTGCTCAAGGCCCCGCAGGACCCAGCGATCGGCAGCAAGCTGACCGGCGGGCTGGATCAGAAGTTCACGGCGCTCCTGGCCGTCACGGACAACCAGGCGCAGAAGATCCAGCTGATCCTCGCCACCACCAATTCCGGCAGCACCGGAGGCGGCTCGGACTGGCACTTCCAGCTCCGGCCCGTCGTGCACCCCGCCGACAGCCCGGATCACGTCGACAGCGTCCGCACCGTCCTGCTGGACGGCATCCGGCGCGGCCGGCGATAGGAGGCCACCCATGGAAAATCACGACACAGACCAGAGCACCCGGGATCGCCTCCGCGTCTACATGACGGGAACCTGCGACGGTCTCCCCGACCTTCGCGAGGCACTCGGCAACCACCCCGAGGTCGACCTCGTCGGGTTCAGCGACACCGTGCTCGAAGGCGCGTCGACGCTGACCGGCGGACACCTTCAGGTCGTCCTCCACGCGACCCGCGACAACTCGCTGCCGGCGAACGACATCGCCGCCATCCGCGAGCACACCCGGGCGCCGATCATCCTGCTCGCTTCAGGCGGAACGCCGACGATGCTCGAGGAAGCGCTCGAGGCCGACGTCGCCGACGTGCTTCTCCTTCCGCAGTTGACGGAGAACATCCTCTTCGCCATGAAGAAGGCGAGCCACTCGGGCCGGAAGGCCGCGAGCGCAAACGGCAAGCGTCACGGCCGCGTCGTGACCGTGTTCTCGCCCAAGGGCGGGACGGGCAAGACCGTCCTCGCGACGAACCTCTCTGTTTCGCTCGCGAAGCACTGGGGGAAGCGGGCGCTCCTGCTCGACCTGGATCTCCAGTTCGGCGACGCCGCGATCATGCTCGGGCTCGAGCCGGAGAAGACGATCTATGACCTCGTCTCCGCTCCAGGAGAGCTCGACTCCGACAAGCTCGCCGGCTACACGACACGCCACGCGTCGGGCCTCGACGTCCTCCCGGCGCCCTTGCGCCCCGAGGATGCCGAGCTCGTGACCGAGGCCAAGCTGGCCCGGCTGCTCGAGGTCGCACGCGAGTCCTACGACGTGATCGTCGTGGACACATCCCCGTTCTTCCACGGGCCGATGCTGGCCACGCTCGACCGCACGGACGACCTGCTCCTCCTGACAAGCCTGGACGTGCCGACGATCAAGAACGTCCGGCTCTCGCTCCAGACCCTCGAGCTGCTCTCGTTCCCGCGCGACCGCATCAAGGTGGTGCTGAACAGGGCGAACTCGAAGGTCGGCATGCAGCGCAAGGAGGTCGAGTCGGCGCTCGAGATGAGCGTCGGGTTCGAGGTTCCGAGCGACCGCGCAGTCCCGATCGCCGTCAACCGGGGCAACCCGGCGGTGCTTGGTGATGCGCGGGCCGACTTCTCGCGTGCCGTCAAGGAGCTCGGGAAGACGCTTGTGACCGCCCAGGCCGCCGCCAAGGAGCGCCGCAAGTTCCTCGCGGCGCTGGCGAGAGCGTAGGGGGACTGTCATGGGCCTCCACGACCGCCTGAAGGGGCACAACGGAAACGGCGCCGCCGCCGCAACGGCCGAGCGTCCCGACGTGCTCGGCGCTGCGCCCGCGCACGGCGACCAGCCCGCGGAGCGCGGCGCCGTTGATCCTTACGCGGAGCTGAAGACGCGCATCCACCACGCGTGCATCGCGAACCTCGGCCCGCAGCTCTTCACCGCAGACCCAAAAGACGACCTGTCCGAGCAGGTCACGCGCGCGGTGACCGAGCAGCTCGCGCTCGACCGCACCCCGCTGACCCGGGACGAGCGGCGGCAGATCACGCGCGAGATCACGGACGACATCCTCGGCTATGGGCCGCTGGAGCCGTTCCTTCGCGACGACTCCGTGACCGAGGTCATGGTCAACGGCCACGACCAGATCTACGTCGAGCGCGCCGGGAAGATCGAGCTCCAGAAGAAGGCGACCTTCGTCGACGAGGCGCACGTGATGCGCATCATCGACAAGATCGTCTCCTCGATCGGCCGCCGGGTCGACGAGTCCTCTCCGATGGTGGACGCCCGCCTGCCGGACGGCAGCCGCGTCAACGCGATCATCCCGCCGCTCTCGCTGTGCGGGCCGACGCTGACGATCCGGAAGTTCTCGCGCGACCCGTACACGATGGACGACCTGATCAACTTCGGCTCGATCTCGCCGAAGGCCGCTCAGTTCCTCTCCGCGTGCGTGCGCGGGAAGCTGAACGTGCTCATCTCGGGCGGTACCGGTACCGGTAAGACGACGACGCTGAACGCGGTCTCCGCCTACATCCCGAACGACGAGCGCATCGTCACGATCGAGGATGCAGCCGAGCTTCAGCTCCAGCAGGAGCACGTGATCCCGCTCGAGGCCCGCCCGCCCAACATCGAGGGCGAGGGCGAGGTCAAGATCCGGGAGCTCGTCCGGAACTCACTTCGGATGCGCCCCGACCGGATCATCGTCGGCGAGGTCCGCGGCCCCGAGACCCTGGACATGCTCCAGGCGATGAATACGGGCCACGAGGGCTCGCTGACCACGATCCACGCCAACTCACCCCGTGATGGACTTGCACGTCTCGAGACGCTGGTACTCACTGCCGGCATCGAGCTGCCTCACCGCGCGATCCGCGAGCAGATCGCGAGCGCATTCGACGTGCTGATCCAGATCGCACGCCTCGTCGACGGCTCGCGCCGCATCACGCACGTCTCCGAGGTGCTCGGCATGGAGTCCGACGTGATCACGCTCCAGGACATCTTCCTGGCCAAGCCTCCGGACGAGGAGCAGGCGTCTTCTGGGAAAGCCGTCAAGCTGCTCAGCCCGCTCGAGTGCACCGGCCTGAAGCCGCACTTCCTCGACAAGCTCGCCGCCAACGGCGTCTCCATGCCGCCGGCGTTCTTCAACGACGACGACAACTCGTACGTCGGATTCGCGAACTCAAGCTACGGGGCGTTTGCATGATCCGCACGCGTCTCGTCTTCGTCGCCCTGGTGGCGGCGCTGGCTCTGCCGAGCCTCGCCACGGGCGGTGTTCGCCTGCGTGGCGTCGATCCCAGTGCTTTCCCGACGATCCGGGCCGCCGTCGTGACCTCGCTCCCGGCGAAATGGGCACCGACGCTGACCGAGAACGGCAGGCCGGTGGCCGGGCTCGAGACCGCTAACCTCGGCCGCGCCAAGAGCGTCGTGCTCGCGATCGACACTTCGCGCTCGATGGCCGGACGCGCGCTGGCGGACGCAGCCCAGGCGGCACGGCGTTTCGTGACCTCGAAGCCGGGCCGCGACCGTGTCGCGCTCGTCACCTTCGGCGCCCGAGCGGTGCAGTTGAGCCGGTTCTCGACGGCCACAATCGATGCTGACAACGCTTTGCGCACGATCGCCCTGGACCCTCACCAGGGCACGGCTCTGTACGACGCCGTTGCGCTCTCCGCTCGCGCCCTGCAGAGCGAGTCCGGCGGGGGCCGGGTGATCGTCGTGCTCACCGACGGGAAGGACGTCGGCAGCAAGACCTCTGAGTCACAGGCGGTCACGGCCGTTCGATCGGCCGGCGCGATCGTCTACTCGGTAGCCGTGGGCTCGAAGGCCGCAACAGATGTGCTCCAGAACCTCGCCGGCAAGACCGGCGGAACGTTCCATGGAGCCGGCGCGAGCTCGACGCTGAACGGCGTGTACGGCTCGATCGCGCGCGAGCTGCGCCGGACGTGGCGCGTCGAGTATGTGACGGCGGCGCGACCGGGCGACAAGCTGCATCTCGCCACGAACGTCCGTGGGCTCGGCAGGGACGACGCGAATTCCAGGGTGCCGGCGAGCTTCGGAGCGGGTCCGGCCTCCGACGGAACGCCGTCAAAGCTGCTGCCGGCCCCGGTCTACGGCAAGTTCGGGGACCTCCTCTTCACGCTGCTCGCAGCGTTGCTCGTACTCGGCGGGGGGATGTTCGTGATGACCGCGGCCAAGGGCTCGTGGCTGAAAAAGCGCCTCGCACCGCACGTCGAACCGACGCGCAGATTGGCGAAAGAGCGCGGCCCGCGGTTCGCCTTCATGGCCGGCCTGTATGCCGCGACTGAGCGTGCGTTCTCGCACCGCCAGGTCTGGCACAGGCTTCGCCTGATGCTCGACCGGGCGGACGTGCCGCTGCGCACCGTCGAGTTCGCCTGGCTGGTCGCCGCCTGCTCGTTCGGGTTCGGCCTTTTCATGGCCATGATCGGCCAGCGGACGCTCGTCATCCTCGTCGGGTTCGCCGTCGGCGGCCTCGTCCCGTACTGCTGGGTCGCGCTCAAGGCCAAGAACCGGATGAGGGCCTTCGAGGACCAGCTGCCCGACCTGCTGATCACGATGGCCGCCTCGCTCAAGGCCGGCCACAGCTTCAAGCAGGGGATCCAGAGCGTCGTCGACGAGGGCCACGAGCCGGCCGCGAAGGAGCTCAAGCGCGTCCTCACCGACACGCGGCTCGGCCGGCCGATGGAAGAGGCCCTGTTCGAGACCGCGGAGCGCATCGGCTCCAAGAACTTCTCCTTCGTGATCACCGCCGTGAACATCCAGCGCCAGGTCGGCGGCTCGCTGGCCGGGCTGTTCGACATGGTCGCGGACACCGTCCGCCAGCGTCAGCAGTTCGCGCGGAAGATCCGCTCGCTCACGGCCATGGGCCGCGCTTCGGCCTACGTGCTCGTCGGTCTCCCGTTCTTCGTCGCGCTGGCGATCACCGTGCTGAACCCGAATTACATGGACCCGCTCTATCACACGTCAACCGGACACACGCTCATCTTCGTCGGGCTCGGGATGATGGCCTTCGGGTCGCTGATCCTGAGGAAGATCGTGTCCTTCAGGGGGTAGCCGCCATGGCTCTGATCTTCCTCGGAATTCTCTGCCTCGCGGTCGCCGCCTATCTCCTCGGCCAGGCGGCCACGGAGCCGGCGCGCGAGCGCCAGGTCTCGCTCCGCCGCGCCAAGGAGTACGGCACGTTCCGCTCGCTGCTCATGCGCCGGGAGCTGTCCTTCCGCGAGCGTGTGCTCGGGCCGCTGGGCGAAAAGCTCGCCAGGCTCGTGCTCAAGGTTCACCCGAAGACCACGGTCGAGGGAGTGAACACGCGCTTGCTCTCGGCGGGCCTCGGACGCAGCCTGAACGCAACCACGTTCCTCGCCGCCAAGGGCGCGCTCGCGCTCGGCGGCTTGCTCGTCGGAGCGCTGTTCGGCGGCGCCGTGACCGGTGCCCGCGGCGTGCTGCTCTTCGCCGTGGCGCTCGGGGGAATCGGGTTCATCCTTCCCGACTTCGTCGTCTCCGGCCGTGCCCGCAAGCGCAAGGACGCGATCAAGGCGGAGCTTCCCGACGCCCTCGACCTGCTCGCCGTGAGCGTCGAGGCCGGCCTCGGCTTCGACGGCGCGATCTCGAAGCTGACCGACCACATGGAAGGCCCGCTGACGGATGAGTTCGGTCTGACCCTGAACGAGATCCGGATCGGCGAAGGCCGCTCCGACGCACTGAAGAAGCTCTCCGAGCGGTGCGACACGCCTGAGGTCTCCGGCTTCGTGCGGGCGATCATCCAGGCCGACCAGCTCGGTATCTCGCTCGGCCGCATCCTCCGCGTGCAGGCGACCGACACTCGCCTGCGCCGTCAGGCCGCCGCCGAGGAAAGGGCCATGAAGGCCCCGATCAAGATGCTGTTCCCGACCGTGATGTTCATTTTCCCGGCCATGTTCCTCGTGATCCTCGGGCCGGCGTTCCTCAACCTGTCCAAGATCTTCTAGGAGCCAACCACATGCCCGACGACAACCCCCAGCCCGAGAAGAAGAAAGAATTCGGAACCGGCCTCCGCACCCTGCTCGAGCGGCGGCGTGAAGTCGAGGCCGAGCAGGCAGCCGCAGCGGCCGAGGCGCAGCCGAACGTCGAGCTGCGGTTCGAGCTGAAGGCACGCCCGGGCGACCTGGACTCCGGCGAGTCCCCCGACATGGAGGCTCTCCGTTCCGAGCTCGCAGCCTCCCGGGAACGCGAGCAGGAGCTGCGCGCGACGATTGCGCAACAGGTCGATGCGGTTCCGGCCTTCGAAGAGAAGGCGGTCTCCGGGAATGATCTCGACCGGCGCGCGAACGCACTGGACGAGCGCGACACGAGGCTGGCCGAGCTCGAGGCCGACCTCGAACAGCGTGAAAGCCGGGTGCGCGCGGACCGCAGTGCGATCGAGTCCGAGCACGCTCGCCTCGCCGAGCTGCAGGCCGAGGTTGCAGCCGAGCAAGCGCTGTCGGTCGACCGGCACGAGCAGGCCGAAGCGAAGCTGCTCGAGCTCAAGAACTTCGACCGCGAGAAGCAGAAGCTGTACGCGGATCTCGACAAGCAGCGGGTTGCGCTGAACGACCGCGAGCAGAAGATCGCGCGGGCCGAGGAAGAGCTCGAGACCCGCGAGCGTGCCGGGCTCGTGAGGCTCGACGGCCGCGAGAAGGCGCTCGGCAAGCGCGACACCGAGTGGCGCGCCCGGGACAAGGAGCTTTCGGAACGGGAGCGAAAGCTCGCGTCACGCGAGGCCGACGTCAAGAAGGAGATGGCTCGCGTAGCCACTAAGGACGAGACGCTCGCCGAGCGCGAGGCTGACCTGCTCGTCCAGCAGGACCGGCTGCGCACCGATGCCGAACGGCTCGAGCGAGAGGTCGCCGACAAGGCGTCGGTCGCGACGGAGTCGATGGCCCGCGCGGCCGAGCTCGACCGCCGCGAGGAGGAGCTCGCCGCACAGGAGGCGGAGCTCCACCGCCGGCAGGCGACGTTCGCCCATGACACGCGCAACTTCAGCCAGGCGCAGGACCTCGAGGAGAAGGCCGCCCTGCTGGAAGCGCGTGAGCGCGAGCTCACCGCCCGCGAGTCGACGATCGAGAGCAGCGAAGGCATGTCGGACTCCAACCAGAAGCGCCTCGACAAGCGGGAGGAGCGGCTCGCGGAGATGGAGGAGTCACTGAGCGAGCGGCTGGCCGAGCTGGAGGAGCGCGAGCTGCAGGTCAATCTCCGCGAAGCGCAGTCCGAGGCTGACGTCGTGCTCCGCGCAGACAAGATCGAGGACCGCGAGGAGAAGCTCGCCGAGCTCGAGCAGCACCTCAAGCAGAAAGAGTCAGAGCTCGGCGCCTACGTCGCGAAGACGCAGGCGGAGCTCCAGCGCCGCGAGGCCGAGTGGTGGCAGAAGCAGCTCGGCCGCGAAGCGGAGGCCGAGGACGCGGAGGTCAACGCGGCTTAAGAAGCGCGGAAGGCGCGGCTGACTCCGCGCCTTCCGCTTACACCCTCAGGCCGAGGCATCGCTTGCGACGCCGTCTGGAGGCCATGCCGGCTTTGCCGGCGTGGCCGGGCTAATCAGCGTCCGGTTGTAGAGCGATTTGGAGTAGACGTACGCCTGCGGAGGAAAGGCTGGTTATCCTCGCCGCGATGCAGGCGCGGGCACGCGACCGTTGGTACGCCGCGTCGCTCGCGGTCTGGGCCGCCTGGGTCGGCTTCGTCGTGCTGGCGATCGCGCTGGCGGAGGCGATCGGCGGGATCGACGACAGGGTCCCTAACCGCTGGTTCCATCACGGCGGGTTTCTGTGGCCCCTCTGGTCGTGGGACTTTGGCTGGTACGAGCGCCTCGTCATCGACGGGTACCCGTCACACCCTGGACGCGTGTACGCGTTCTTTCCGCTCTGGCCATGGCTGCTCCGCCACAACGGGCCGCTGACGGCGTGGCAGCTCGGAGGGCTGCTCGCGCTCGTTGCGACGGCGGTTGCGTTCCTCGGGGTCGTAGCGGCGCGGCCGGGACCGCGCGACTGGCGCGCCGCGCTCGTGCTCGCCTGCTGGCCGGGCTCGTTCGTGCTGCTGCTCGCCTACCCGGACG
>JALYTD010000097.1 GCA_030854475.1 Actinomycetota bacterium | reverse complement strand
GTCCACGCCTGCTTCGTCTACCTGCTCGACCATGACGGCTCGCGGCTCGTCCTGAAGGCGGCCGGCGAGCCCTACGGCGACCTGGTGGACAAGGTCGCCCTCGAGCAGGGCGAGGGTCTCGCCTGGTGGGTGGCCGACCGGAAGGAGCCGGCGTTCATCCGGGAGCAGGCGCTCGACGACCCCCGCGTGAAGTACGTCCCGGAGCTGGACGAGGAGAAGTTCCAGTCGCTCGTGTCGGTGCCCATTCTGGGGAAGGACCGCGAGGCGATCGGCGTGATCACGATGCACACCGAGGCTCCGCGCGAGTTCACGGACAGCGAGGTCGATCTGCTCGTGTCGAGTGCGTCGCTGGTGGCCGGGGCGATCGAGAACGCGCGCCTGTACGACGAGATGCGGCAGCGTGTCAGTGAGCTCGAGCAGCTGACCGAGCTTGGAGAGGCGGTCGCCGCGACGCAGACCCTCGACGAGCTGCTGCCGTCGGTGCTCGAGCGCAGCGCCAGGCTGCTCGGTGCCGAGACGTGCCGCGTGTACCTGCTCGACCCGTCCAGCGAGCAGCTTCAGCTGGCCGCGGTGTTCCCGGCCGACTCGCCGGCGCGGTCGACGATCGGCCTCAGCGAGCTGGCCCGACCGGCCAAGCTGGGCGGCGCCACGGCCCCCCTCGTCGCGAACGACGAGCTGCTCGGTCTGCTCGCGGCCGACGGCACCTCCGAGGTCGAGCTGGCGCGGGCGGCGGCGAACCAGGTCGCGGTCGCGATCAAGAAGATCGAGCTGATCGAGCGCCTCACGGAGAAGAACCTGATCAAGGACTTCTTCCAGCAGCTCGCCGCCGGCAAGGAGCTCGCGCAAATCGCTTCACGAGCCGAGCGGCTCGGCGCCGACTTGAACCGGCCGCACCTCGTGGTGAGCGCGAGGCCGGCGAGCGACGCTCTCGAGCGAGCCCTGGGGTCGTGCGCGCCCGGCTCGCTCTTCGATCGGCAGGACGACCTGCTGCGGGCGCTCATCCGGGTGCCGCTGGCCGGCGAAGCGCAGCTCGTCGAGGCGATCGGCCTAGCGATCGAGACGGTCGAGCCCGCGCCGCGGGTGGGGGTCTCGAACCTCTGCTCGGGTGCCGCCAACTTCGCTGCAGGCTTCGAGGAGGCACGTCACGCTCTGCTCGGTACGACCGTCCTGCACAACCGCTCTGCCGTGACCGCGTACGACGAGCTCGGCCCGTACAAGTACCTGCTGCGCATGTCGCTGGACGCCGGCATGCGGGATTCCCATCGCGATGCCGTCTTCCGCCTGGCGGAGTACGACGAAGAACGCTCGTCCCAGCTCCTGCGCACGCTCGAGGAGTTCCTCGGGCGGCGCGGCAACATCAGTGCGACGGCGGAGGCTCTCTACATCCACCCGAACACATTGCGCCAACGGCTACGCCGGATCGCCGATCTCACCGGGCTCGACCTGCGCAAGGAAGACTGGTTGATGGTCGAGATCGCGGTCAAGCTCGTCGCGTTGAAGCAGGCTCTCCGCACCGGCCCCGACATGGGTTGAGCACGAGGAATGTAGGGAGCGAACCTTCTCAAGCCGTTTGCTGACGGATATTTTCCGCGCCACCTGAGAGAGGAGGAGCTGTCTTGGCCACTACCGAGCAGCAACACGTGACGATCGATGACGTCCGGCGGACCGCCGACGAGCGTGGGATCGAGTTCTACTTTGCGCAGTTCGTGGACATGTACGCGCGGCCGAGCGCGAAGCTCGTGCCGGCGGCGAACCTCGACGAGCTCGTGTCGGAGGGCGCCGGATTCGCCGGCTTCGCGGCCGGCGAGATCGGCCAGGTGCCCAGCGATCCCGACATAGCGGCGATTCCGGACCTCGACAGCTTCACGCCGGTTCCCTGGGAGCCCTCGCTGGGGCGGTTCGCCTGCGACATCACGGTCGAGGGCGAGGAGTGGCCGTACGACCCACGGACGATCCTGCGCCGCCAGATGGCGAAGGCTCGGGAGAAGGGCTACGAGTTCAAGATGGGGCTCGAGCTCGAGTACTTCCTGATCCAGGAGGACGGCAACGGCGGGATCAAGATCGCCGACCCGCTCGACACGCTCGAGAAGCCCTGCTACGACCTCAAGGGCCTGACGCGGAACTACGACTTCCTCCGCCGGGTCTCGAACTACGTCAACGAGCTCGGTTGGGGCAACTACGCGAACGACCACGAGGACGCGAACGGCCAGTTCGAGCAGAACTTCACCTACACGGATGCGCTGACGAGCTGCGACCGCGGGATCTTCTTCCGCTACATGGTGCACACGCTCGCTCAGCAACAGGGGATCCTGGCCACGTTCATGCCAAAGCCGTTCACGCACCTGACAGGGAACGGCTGCCACTTCCACATGTCGCTCTGGGATGGGGACACGAACCTCTTCCTCGACGAGAACGACCCCAAAGGGCTCGGTCTCTCGGAGACGGCGTACCACTTCATCGGCGGCCTCAAGCAGCACGCGCGGGCGTACTCCGCAGTCACCGCGCCGACCGTCAACTCCTACAAGCGGCTGAAGCTCGGCTCGACGGCGAGCGGCGCGACCTGGTCGCCGGTCTGGATCTCCTACGGCTACAACAACCGGACGCAGATGCTGCGCATCCCGGGGCCCGGCCGGATCGAGGACCGCACCATCGACGGCTCGTGCAACCCGTATCTCGCTTCGACGGTCGTGCTCGCGGCCGGCATGGACGGGATCGAGAACAAGCTTGACCCGGGCGAGCCGAACTCGGACAACCTCTACGCCATCGGCTACGACGAGCTGAAGAGCCGCGGGCTGGAGACGCTGCCGTCGAACCTCTCCGACGCGCTCGTGGAGCTCGAGCGGGACGACGTCATGCGCGAGGCCCTAGGTCGCGGCCGGGACGAGGACTACGTCGACTACTACCTCAAGGTCAAGCGCGATGAGTGGAACCGCTACCACGAGCAGGTCACGCCCTGGGAGATCAAGGAGTATCTGACCCGGTTCTAGGCGTCTGACCGGACATTCAGGCATATGTAAGAAACCTCCATAGAAAACTAGGAACATCTGTGGTGAGAGACGGACTAAACGGCTCTACTATGCGAACTGAGCAATGGATTGCCTTGGAGCTTTCCTCCACATGGAGATGCGTGCCTAACGATGTGCGGGATCGTCGGTCTCTTTTGTAAGTCCTCCGACCTGGAAGCCCGGCTCGGGGAGTACCTCGGGGCGATGCTCGTCCAGATGGACGACCGCGGGCCCGACAGCGCGGGCGTGGCCGTCTACCGCGATCCCGCGCCTCCAGGCTCGAGCAAGCTGACCCTCTATTCGGCCGACCCCGAAATGGACTGGGGCCCGCTCTGCGACCAGCTCACGGAGGTCTTCGGAGGTGCGCGCGAAACGAGCGCCCGCGCGCGCCACACCGTGATCGTCGTGGACGCCGGCGCCGCGGAAGCCGAGGCCTGGGTGCGCACCCACCGGCCCGATCTGCGGATCATGAGCGCCGGCCAGGTGATCGAGATCTACAAGGAGGTCGGGCGCCCAACGGACTACGCGCGGGCGTTTCACCTCGACGACTTCCAGGGCACCCACGCGCTCGGCCACACGCGCATGGCGACCGAGAGCCGGGTCACGACGGAGGGCTCGCACCCGTTCTCGACGGGCGAGGACCTCTGCCTCGTGCACAACGGGTCGTTGTCGAACCACAACCGGCTGCGCCGGGAGCTCCGGCGCGAGGGGATCGAGTTCCAGACCGAGAACGACACCGAGGTCGCCGCCGGGTACCTCACCTGGCGGATGCGCGAGGGCGCGACGCTCCAGGAGGCGCTCGAGGGTTGTCTCGACGACCTCGACGGCTTCTACACCTTCCTCGTCGGCACAGCGGACGGCTTCGCGGTGCTGCGGGATCCGATCGCTTGCAAGCCGGCCGTGCTCGCCGAGACCGACGACTGGGTGGCCATGGGCTCCGAGTACCGGGCGCTCGCCGTGCTGCCGGGAGCTGCCGACGCGCGGATCTGGGAGCCCGAACCGCGGGTCGTCTACGCCTGGGAGCGGCAGCTCGTCTCGTGACCGTGGCGACCGAGGCCACCGCGGTGGAAACAGTCGACCTCGCCGAGACTCCGCTGCGGGAGCTCAACCAGCGGTTGCACGACGCGAGCAGCACGGGGGAGCCACGGCATTGGCGGGTGCTGAACCCGAACGGCGCGCACGCGGTTGTGTGCGGGCTCGATGCCGAGCTCGAGGTCGAGATCGACGGCCATGTCGGCTACTACTGCGCCGGTATGAACAAGCTCGCGACCGTGCGGGTGCACGGCAACGCGGGCACCGGCGTGGCCGAGAACAGCATGTCGGGGACCGTGGTCGTCGAGGGCAACTCGAGCCAGTCGGCGGGTGCCACTGGGCGCGGCGGCCTGCTCGTCGTCCACGGGGATGCTGCCGCGCGGTGTGGGATCTCCATGAAGGGCATCGACATCGTGGTCAAGGGATCGATCGGCCACATGGGGGCGTTCATGGCACAACAGGGACGCCTCGTCGTGTGCGGCGACGTCGGCGACGCCCTCGGCGACTCGATCTACGAGGCGCGGCTTTACGTTCGCGGTGAGGTGGCGAGCCTTGGCGCAGACTGCGTGGAGAAGGAGCTGCGGCCCGAGCACGTCGACGAGCTGCGGTTGTTGCTCGGGCTCGCCGAGATCTCCGACTGCGATCCTGCGGCCTTCCGCCGCTACGGATCTGCGCGGAACCTCTACAACTTCAAGGTCGACAACGCGGGGGCGTACTGATGGCGGTGACCGGGAACGGCTGGAACCTCAGGGAGTCGTACCTCTTCGACCGCAACGTGATTGCGGAGATCCAGCGTGCCGCCCGCGAAGGCATCTACGACATCCGCGGCTTCGGCGCCAAGCGGCGCTTGCCCCACTTCGACGACCTGCTTTTCCTCGGCGCGAGCGTGTCCCGCTACCCCCTCGAGGGTTACCGCGAGCGCTGTGACACGGACGTCGTCCTCGGTACTCGCTTTGCGAAGAAACCCCTCGAGCTGAAGATTCCGGTCACGATCGCGGGCATGAGCTTCGGCGCGCTGTCGGCACCGGCGAAGGAAGCGCTCGGGCGCGGGGCGAGCGAGGTCGGCACGTCGACCACGACGGGCGACGGAGGAATGACTCCCGAGGAACGCGAGCACTCGGACACGCTCGTCTACCAGCTGCTCCCGTCCCGTTACGGCATGAACCCGGACGACCTCCGCCAGGCGGACGCGATCGAGATCGTCGTCGGGCAGGGCGCGAAGCCCGGCGGCGGGGGGATGCTGCTCGGTCACAAGATCTCCGACCGAGTCGCCGACATGCGCGACCTGCCGGTCGGGATCGACCAGCGCAGCGCGTGCCGGCACCCGGACTGGACCGGGCCCGACGATCTCGAGATCAAGATCCACGAGCTGCGCGAGATCACCGACTGGGAGAAGCCGATCTTCGTGAAGATCGGCGCAACGCGCACGTACTACGACGTGCAGCTCGCGGTCAAGGCCGGCGCCGACGTGATAGTCCTCGATGGGATGCAAGGGGGAACCGCCGCGACTCAGGACGTCTTCATCGAGCATGTCGGGATTCCGACGCTGCCCGCCGTGCGGATCGCGTCCGACGCCTTGCAAGAGCTCGGCCTGCACCGGCGGGTGCAGCTCGTCGTCTCCGGGGGGATCCGGACCGGCGCAGACGTCGCGAAGGCGCTCGCTCTGGGAGCGGACGCGGTCTCGATCGGCACCGCAGCCCTGATTGCGCTCGGCGACAACAGTCCCGAGCACGACGAGGAGTACCGGAAGATCGGGAGCGCAGCGGGCTTCTACGACGACTGGCAGGCGGGTCGCGACCCCGTCGGCATCTCGACGCAGGACGACGAGCTGGCAGCGCGTTTCGACCCGGTCGTCGGCGGGCGCAAGATCGCCAATTATCTCCGCGTGCTGTCGCTCGAGACCCAGACGCTCGCGCGCGCGTGCGGGAAATCCCACGTGCACAACCTCGAGCCGGAGGACCTCGTGGCGCTGACCGTCGAGGCCGCCGCGATGGCGAAGGTTCCGCTGGCCGGCACGGACTGGGTTCCGGGCGCGCGCTGATGTCCTTCTTGCTGCCCTGCCCGAACTGCGGGCCGCGCGACGTGAACGAGTACGCCTACGCCGGCGAGGTGACCGTGCGGCCGAAGGGCCCGGCGCCCGATTTTCGCGAGCTGACCTCGTACCTCTACTTCCGCCGCAACGTGGCCGGGGTCCAGCGGGAGTGGTGGTACCACCGCTACGGCTGCGAGACGTGGTTCCTGGCCGAGCGCGACACCCGCACGAACGAGGTGCTCAAGACCGAGCTCCCGTCTGCCGCGGCCGAGCCTGAGCGCGAGGCGATTCCCGCGCCGGCCGAAGCCGCCGTGCCCGACTCGCCCGCCGTCTGATGCGACTACCGCCGCAGCCGGGGGAACGGATCGACCGCGAGCGGCCCGTCTCGTTCTTCTACCACGGGCAGCGAATCGACGCCTTCGAGGGCGACACGCTCGGTTCCGCGCTCTATGCCGCCGGGCGCCGCGTCTTTTCGCGCTCGTTCAAGTACCACCGCCCGCGCGGCCTCGTCTGCTGTTCCGGCGCGTGCCCCAACTGCATGATGCAGGTGGACGACGTGCCGAACGTGCGCGTGTGCGTCGAGCCGGTGCGCGAGGGTGCGCGCGTCAGGGCTCAGAACGTCTTCGGCTCGCTCGAGCACGACCGGCTGGCGATCGTCGACAAGCTCGGCGGGCCGTTTACGCCGGTGGGCTTCTACTACCGCACGATGATCAAGCCGCGGGGGTTGTGGCCTTACTACGAGAAGTTCCTGCGCAACGTGGCCGGCCTCGGCCGGGTCGACAAGCATGCGGTGCGACGGCACCGCTTCGACACCGAGCACCGGCGCGCCGAGGTGCTCGTGATCGGCGGTGGTTCGGCCGGCATCGAGGCCGCCCGGCGGCACGCGGCCGAGGGGCGGCAGGTCGTGCTCGTGGACGAGCGCGCCGCGCCGGAGCTTGCCGGTGTCGAGGTGCTCGCTCCCGCGCGGGCGCTGGGGGTCTACGAGGGCGGGCTCGTGCCTGTCGACGCGGGGGAGGTCCTGTATCGCTTCCGCGCCGAGCGGATCGTCGTCGCGACCGGCGCGCTCGAGCAGCCGCTCGTCTTCCCGGGCAATGACCTCGTCGGCGTGATGCTGCCCGAAGGTGTGCGCCGGCTGATCAACGACTACGCCCTCAAGCCAGGCCACCGAGCGGTCGTGCTCGGCGCCGACGACGAGGCGGTGGCCGTGGCCGACGATTTGCGGCGCGCGGAGGTCGACGTTCTGCGCGTGCTGGATTTCCGGAAGTACGGGCCGCGCCAGGTGATCGCGAAAGGACAGGGTGGCCGGCTGAGGTCGGTCTCGCTCGACGGCGACACTGTGGGGTGCGACCTGCTCGTCGCGTCGGGCCAGCGCCAGCCGGCGTACTCGCTGCTGGCCCAGGCCGGCGCTCGGGTCGAGTACGACCGTTCGCGAGGGATCTTCGTACCGACGGATCTGCCGCCGAACGTCGAGGCGGCGGGTGCGGTGCTCGGTCCTGCCGGTGAATCCGCCGTCCCGCCCGCGTCCCTGAACGGAGCCGAGGCCAAGGACAAGTGCTTCGTCTGCATCTGCGAGGACGTGACCGACAAGGACCTGAAGCGAGCGATCCGCGAGGGCTTCGACTCGATCGAGCTCGCCAAGCGGTACACGACCGTGACGATGGGCCCCTGTCAGGGACGCCTCTGCCATCTCCAGTCGATACGGCTCTACGCGCGGGAGAACGAGACCGACGAGGGCTCGATCGGGACGACGACAGCGCGCCCGCCATGGTCGCCGGTCAAGCTCGGCGTGCTCGCCGGCCGGGGTCACGAGCCGGCCAAGCGCACGTCGATCCACCACCGCCACGAGGAGGCGGGCGCGAAGATGATGTGGACCGGCGTCTGGCGCCGCCCGCACTCGTACGGCGACCCCGGCCAGGAGGCGCAGGCGGTCCACGATGGCCTCGGCGTGATCGACGTCTCGACGCTCGGGAAGCTGATCGTGTCCGGCCCGGACGCCGCCGAGCTCCTGGAAAAGCTCTACCCGAACCGGTTCGCCGACCTGAAGGAGGGGCGGATCCGCTACGCGGTCCTCGGCACGGACTCCGGCCGGATCATGGACGACGGCACCGTCGCTCGGCTGTCGGACGACACGTTCTACGTGACCACGACCTCGACCGGCGCGGACACCGTGATCGAATGGTTCGAGTGGTGGAACGCGGTCTGGGGGCTCGACGTCGAGATCGCCAACGTGACCGGAGCGCTTGCCGCAGTGAACGTTGCGGGGCCGCCGTCGCGCGAGCTGCTCGGGAAGCTTGCGCCCGAGTTCGACGTCTCCGCTGAAGGCTTCAAGTACCTCGACGCCAAGCGTGCGCAGGTCGCCGGCGTGCCGTGCCTGCTGCTGCGCATCGGCTTCGTGGGCGAGCTCGGGTACGAGCTGCACTTCCCGAGCCCGTTCGGCGAGCACGTGTGGGACACGCTCCTGGCGGAGGGCTGCAAGCCGTTCGGGCTCGAGCCTCAGCGGATCCTGCGCCTGGAGAAGATGCACATCCTCATCGGTCAGGACACGGACTCGGAGTCGAACCCGCTCGAGGCGGCGATGCCGTGGATCGTCAAGTTCGACAAGGAGGACTTCGTCGGCAAGTGGTCGCTCGAGCAGGTGCAGGAGCGCGGCTTCCGCGAGCAGCTGGTCGGCTTCGAGATGGCGGACGGCGTCGTCCCGCCGGAGGGCGGCCAGATCGTGACCGACGGCAAGCCCGGCGGGCGCGTCACGAGCTCACGGTGGAGCGACGAGCTCGGCCGGGTGATCGGCATGGCGTGGGTCCCGCCCGAGCTGGCGGAGGACGGGACGCCGCTGGACATCAAGGTGAACGGCCAACTCGAGCGAGCCCGGGTGCGCCTGAAGCCGTTCTTCGACCCCGACGGTGAAAGGCTCCGGTCGTGACCGCTCCCAGGGCCGATTCCTTGTGTTGCATGCCACTTCTTCTTTTATGAGCGAGCTCGAATTCCTCTCCGTCGACCGCGCCGCCCCCGAGGCGGTGGCCAAGTCACCCCTCGAGCGGGCGCTACGCGAGGCCGACCCACGGTTCGAGCTCCGGGATCTCTCGCTCAAGACGGGCAAGCTGGACGTCCGCGGCGATCTGGGCCTACTCGACGTGGAGGGTGACATCGTGCGACTCACGGACCAAAGAGCGCTTGTACTGTGCAACACAAGCGAGGTTGAAACGGTCCGCGCCCGGGTGCGGCAACAAGGTCTCTTCGTCGTCGACATGACGGGGGCGCTCGCCGGGCTTGAGCTGCGCGGCGACCGCCTTATGCGCCGCCTGACCGACCTCGACCTCGACGCGCTGCCTGTCGCCGGGCCGTTTGCGCACGTGCCCGCCACGGTGCTCCGGGACGACGGCGGCCGCTTCCGCGTCTTCTTCCCGCAGGAGTTCGGCCACTACGTCGCCGAGGTCGTGCTCGACACGGCGGAAGGGCTGCCCGAATGGCGCTGAGGGAGATCTTCCGGCCCGAGCGCATGTGGCGCCCGCGCGGCCGCCTCAAGGACCGCTACGACGTCGTGATCGTCGGCGGCGGCTCCCACGGGCTCGCGACCGCCTACTACCTCGCGAAGAACCACGGCATCACGGACGTCGCGGTCCTGGAGAAGAGCTACATCGGCTCCGGCGCTGCCGGCCGCAACACGACGATCATCCGCGCGAACTACCGGACGCCCGAGGGCGCCGAGTTCTACAAGGCGAGCCTGAAGCTCTACGAAGGCCTGGGCGCCGACCTTGACTTCAACCTGCTCTTCTCACAGCAGGGCCACCTGACCCTCGCTCACTCGGACCGCGCGATGATCACGATGACCGAGCGCGCGGAGGTCAACCAGCTGCTGGGCATCGACAGCCGCCTCGTCAACGCCGCCGAGGTCGCGAAGCTCTGTCCCGAGCTGGACGTGTCCGACCACGTCACGTGGCCGATCATGGGTGCGCTCTTCCACCCGCCGGGCGGGATCATCCGCCACGACGCCGTCGTCTGGGGCTACGCGCGGGGGGCCGACCGCGGCGGCGTGGAGATCCATCCCTACACCGAGGTCACCGGAATCGAGCGCGAGAACGGCCGCGTGACCGGCGTCCGGACGACCCGCGGCGACATCGCTACCGACACCGTGATCAACGCGACCGCCGGCTGGTCGACCCTGATCGCCGACATGGCAGAGGTGCCTCTGCCGATCACGACGCACATCCTCCAGGCCTTCGTGACCGAGCCCGTGAAGCCGTTCCTCGACGTGATCATCGTCTCCTCGCAGATGCACGTGTACATCTCCCAGACCGACCGCGGCGAGTTCCTGATCGGCGCCGAGATCGAGCCGTACACGACCTACAACGGCGTCAGCACCTTCCCGTTCATGGAGTACTCGGCGCGGCACACGCTCGAGCTCTTCCCTCAGCTCGAGAACGTGCGCGTCCTGCGCCAGTGGACGGGGCTCTGCGATCTCTCGCCCGATTACAGTCCGATCCTGGGCGTGACAGAAGTGGACGGGTTCATCATCAGCTGTGGCTGGGGCACCTACGGGTTCAAGGCGGCTCCGATCGTCGGCACCACGCTGGCCGAGCTCGTCGCGACGAAGCGCACGCCGGACCTGATCAAGCCGTTCGAGCTGGAGCGCTTCTACACCGACACGATGGTCTCCGAGTTGGCTGCCGCGGCGGTGAGCCACTGATGGCGCGCTTGCTGCCCTCGTCCCTCGAGATCGCCCAGTCGGCCGTGATGCGTCCGATCATGGAGATCGCAGAGGAAGCCGGCGTCGACTCGGACGAGGTCGAGCTCTACGGCCGGTACAAAGCCAAGATCGACCTCTCGATCCTCAAGCGCCTCCAGGGCAAGCAGGACGCGAAGCTGATCTGCGTCACCGCGATCACTCCGACCAAGGCTGGCGAAGGGAAGACCACGACGTCGGTCTCGCTCACCCAGGGCCTCGGCGCGATTGGCAAGAAGCCGGTGCTAGCCCTGCGCGAGGCCTCAGTGGGCCCCGTGTTCGGCATCAAGGGCGGCGCGGCCGGCGGCGGCTACGCGCAGGTCGTGCCCATGGAGGACCTCAACCTCCACTTCACCGGCGACATCCATGCGATCAGCGCGGCGAACAACCTGCTCGCGGCCATGATCGACGCCCACATCCTGTACCGGAACAAGCTTCGACTCGACCCGCTCTCGCTCAGCTGGCGCCGCTGTGTCGACATCAACGACCGAGCATTGCGCGACATCGCAATCGGCCTCGGTGGCCGTGCCAACGGCTACCCGCGCCAGACCGGCTTCGACATCACCGCCGCCTCGGAAGTCATGGCCATCGTCGCCGTCGCGCGCGACCTGTTCGACCTGCGCCGCCGTCTCGGTGCGATCACGGTCGGCCACACGTTCGAGGGTGAGCCGGTCACGGCGGACGACCTGAACGCCGCCGGCGCGATGACAGTCCTGCTCAAGGACGCGATCAAGCCGAATCTCGTTCAGACCCTCGAGGGCCAGCCGGCGTTCATCCACTGCGGGCCCTTTGCGAACATCGCCCACGGCAACAACTCGCTCGTCGCGGATCTCGTCGGCGCGAAGCTCGGCGACTACGTCGTGACCGAGAGCGGGTTCGGCTCCGACATGGGCATGGAGAAGTTCCTCAACATCGTCTGCCGCGTCGGCAACCTCTCGCCGAGCGCGATCGTTCTCGTCGCGACCGTGCGGGCGCTGAAGCACCACGGCGGCGACGAGCACGGCGGGTTGAAGGAGCTGGAGGCGGGCGCCGCCAACATGCGCCGACACCTCGAGAACATCCGCGGCTTCGGCGTCAACGCGGTCGTGGCCGTGAACAAGTTCCCGAACGACACGGACGAGGAGATCGAGCTCGTGCGCAAGCTCGCGCTCGAGCACGGAGCGAACGGCGCCGAGGTCAACGAGGCCTTCGAGCGCGGCGGCGAGGGCGCGGCCGGGCTCGCCGAGGCCGTCGTGACCGCGGCGGATACCCCGTCGCAGTTCCAGCACACCTACGAGATCGACGCACCGATCGACGAGAAGATCCGCGCGATCGCGCAGAAGGTGTACGGCGCCGACGACGCGTTCCTGCTCAAGACGGCCAAGGACAAGCTCGAGAGCTTCGCCCACGAAGGCCTCGACAAGGTCCCGATCTGCATGGCCAAGACGCACCTCTCGCTCTCGCACGACGCGTCCTTGCTGAACGCGCCCGAGGGCTTCACCGTGACCGTCCGCGACCTGCGCGCCTACACCGGCGCGGGCTGGATCGTCGCTCTCTGCGGCGACATGCAGACCATGCCGGGGCTGGGAGAGAGGCCGGCTGCCTTCACCGTCGACATCGACGAGCGTGGCCGTACCGTCGGCCTCTTCTGAGTCGTTCGAGGAGCGGCTACAGCCGTTCCTCGAGGAGCTCGCGACGGACAAGCCGGCGCCCGGCGGAGGGTCGGTTGCCGCTGCGGTCGTCGCGATGGCAGCCGGGCTCGTCGAGAAGACTGCGTTGATCTCCCGCGACTGGGATGAGGGTCCGGGGGTGCACGCCCAGGCGAAGAGGCTTCGGCAGCGCGCGCTGTCGCTGGCCGACGAGGACGCCGCGGCATACGGGAACGTCTTGAGGGCGAGACGGGGTACGAAGAAGACGCGGCAAGAGCACAGAGACTTCGAGCTCGGCCAGGCACTGTCCCTCGCTGCCGACGTCCCGCTCGTGATCGCGGAGACGGCGGCCGACGTCGCCGAGCTGGCTGCGCGAGCGGCCGAGCTTGGGAATCCCGCCTTACGTGGCGACGCCGCCGCAGCTGCCACGTTCGCGCATGCGGCGGCCCGCGCCGGCGCGAACCTGGTCGTGATCAATCTCGGCATGAGGCCGGAGGACAATCGCCTCGCCCGCGCGCAAAGGGCTGTCGAAGCTGCAGAAGCAGCGGCGAAACAGGCCCTCGCTCCGTCCGGCTGACCGAGGACGACAAACGCCCCGGCTAGGGTCCGACCGTGCCGGAACTGGTCGATTTCGGTCAGATCGTCTTGCTCGTCTCGGGCGTTCTGCTGCTCGCGGTCGCTTCGAACAAGTTCAGCGAGTGGGTGCCGCTCCCGGCGCCGGCGATTTTCCTCGTTGCGGCCGCGATCACCTCGGATGTCTTCCCGCGCCTCGAGCGCTACCTCTCGATCCGCGACGTGGAGCGAATCGCGGTGATCGCGCTCCTCGTGATCCTCTTCGACGGAGGCATGCGGATCGGCTGGCGGCGCTTCCGCGAAGCGGCGGCGCCGATCGTGTCGCTCGGTCTGCTGGGAACCTTCGCGACGGCGGGGCTGATGACGCTTGCCTCCCACTTCGTGATCGGATTCGGCTGGACCACCTCGGGGATTCTCGGGGCCGCGGTCGCTCCGACTGATCCCGCGGTCATGTTCTCGGTCCTGGGCAGGCACGAGGTGCCGGGGCGGACCGGCACGATTCTCGAGGGGGAGTCGGGAGCCAACGATCCGGTCGGGATAGCGCTGATGATCGGAATGCTCGAGTTCGCCACGCACGCGGACGCCTCGTTCTGGATCGTGATCGAGGAGTTCGCGATCGAGATGTCCGTGGGTCTCGCGGTGGGAGCCGCAGGCGCCTGGCTGCTGCTTGCGCTGATCCGTCGCATCAGCCTCGTTGAGGAAAGCCTCTACCCCCTGTGGATTCTGCTCGCGGCGGGAACCATCTATGGAGCGGCATCAGTGGCGCATGGCTCCGGCTTCCTCGCCGTGTTCGTCGCGGGCATCCTTGTCGGAGACGCCCGTCTCCCGCAACGGCGTCAGGTGGAGCGCTTCCAGACGTCGCTTTCGAGTCTCGCCGAGATCGTCGTGTTCGTCGCGCTCGGGCTCACGATCCACTTGGGTTTCGTGGGCTACGACTGGCTCTGGGCCAAGGGGCTGATCCTCGCGCTGATCCTCGCGTTCGTCGCGCGGCCTGCGGTGGTGGCGGCTCTGCTCTATCCGGCGCGCCTGGATCGAGGCGAGCGTGTATTCGTGATGTGGGCCGGGCTCAAGGGTGCTGTTCCCATCCTCCTAGCCGCCTTCGCCCTCATCGCCGGTGCCGGAGAAGCCGGCCGGATCTACGCGATCGTCTTCGTCGTCGTCGCGTTTTCGGTCGTCCTGCAAGGGGCGACGATCCCTTTCGCGGCGCGCAGGCTCGGGATCGAAATGCGGCCGACCGAGGGCGAGGCCTCGTGATCGTCGCCCACCTCGATCTCGACGCGTTCTTCGCGGCTGTCGAGGAGCTCGAGCAGCCCGAGCTGCGCGAGCGGCCGCTCGTGGTCGGCGGCGATCCCCACGGGCGCGGTGTCGTCGCGACCGCGAACTACGTCGCCCGCAAGTACGGGATCCACTCGGCGATGAGCTGTGCCGAGGCACTGCGGCGGTGTCCGCAGGCGGTTTTCCTCCAGCCTCGGCACCGGACCTACAAGGAGTACTCACTGGCGGTCTGGTCGACGGTGCGCGAGGTCGTACCCACGGTCGAGCGGACCGGGATGGACGAGGGGTATCTGGACATCGGCGAGGTCGCGGCGGATTTCGGCCGGGCGCGCGCGGTCGCCGAGGCCGTCCAGGCGGCCGTGCGAGGTTCGACCAGCCTCTCTTGCGCGCTCGGGGTCGCCCCCTCCAAAGTGGTCGCGAAGATCGCCAGTGACCGTCGCAAGCCAGGCGGAATCACCGTCGTGCCGGCCGGCCGGGAGGCGGCGTTTCTCGCTCCCTTCGACGTGCGCCGACTGCCCGGGGTGGGCCCACGCGCCGAGGAACGGCTGCGCGCGGCCGGAATCGAGACGATCGGCGCCCTTGCCGCGCTCTCGGATGGCGAGCTCCGTTCCCTGCTGCCTGGAAAGCTGGGGCCGCTGCTCCGCGACCGTGGGCGTGGGATCGACCCGCGTGGCCTGGAGACGGCCACCGAAACCGTCTCGATCAGCGCAGAGGAGACATTCGCGCGCGACATCGAGGACCGCGAGCGCTTGCACGACGAGCTGCGTCGGATGTCCGAGCGAGTAGCCGAACGACTGGCAGCTGCGGGCCAGACCGGCCGCACCGTCTCGACCAAGGTTCGGTACCCCGACTTCTCGATCCGGAGCCGTTCCACGACGCTGCCGGTCGGCACCGCCGATGCAGCGCGCATCGGCGAGCTCGCCTGCTCCCTGCTCGACCGCGCCCTTGCCGACCGGCCGGGCGCCTTGCGCCTGGTGGGGGTCGGAGTGTCAGGCCTCGAGCCGCACCACCAGCTCGAGCTCGTCTAGTTCTAGTCCGCGGCTTCCTCCACGCCCCACTGGGCGACGTCGCGGATGCTGACGATGCCGATCGTGGTCTCGCCGTCGACGACGGGGATGTGCCGGAAACGCTGCTCGAACATGATCCGCGCCGCCTCCTCGGCGGAGTCGGACTCGCCCATCGTCACAGGGTCGGCCGTCATCCACTCTCGCACCCGCGCTTCGCTCGAGTGCGTCCGCCCGGCCACGGCGCGCGTGAGGTCGCGCTCGGTCAGGATCCCGATCAGCTTCCCGTAGTCGGAGACCACAGCCGAGCTGACCCCCTGGTCGACCATCTTCTGCGCGGCCTCGCCGATCGTGTCCGAGGGCTCGACCGTCAGGACCTCGCGCGTCATCAGTTCGCCGACGGTGCTCACGTACCGAGCATAAAGAAGCCAACGAGCCGATGGAGCCGGGCGAAAGCTTCTGCTTTTCAGGATTTGCTCGTATCTTTTCGCGTATGGCCTCGTCCGAACTGGCAGAACGCCTGGTTCAGTTCGACCGGCAGCTGGCCTACGACGTGCTCGGGCTGATCGTCGAGCGGCTGGGCGGACCGCGCTCGGACGGCGACGAGCCTGATCTGGCCGCGTCGCGCGACTATCTCGCGAACGTCTCCACGGGCCCGCGGCTCGCACAGATCAGCGACGTCTCCGAGCCGCCCCAGGCGACGGCGCACTGGAAGACGGAGTTCCGGCAGGACAACAGGCTCCGTGAATTGGGGCTGGAGCTGACGGAGCTCCTCGGCGGTCCACGCGCCGTCAGCTGACACGAGGCGCGATGCGGCTTAGGATCGGCAGTCCGTGACCGACGTAGCGATCAGTCTCAGCGGAGTGCGCAAGCGCTTCGGGAACGTGGAAGCCGTCAAAGAAGCCAGCTTCGACATCGTCGACGGCGAGTTCTTCACGATGCTCGGCCCGTCCGGCTGCGGCAAGACGACGACGCTCCGCATGATCGCCGGATTCGAGCAGCCCGACGAGGGGACGATTCTCCTGCGAGGCGAGGACGTGACGCACGTACCGCCCAACCGGCGCAACGTGAACATGGTCTTTCAGCACTACGCGCTTTTCCCACACATGTCGATCTACGAGAACATCGCGTTCGGGCTCAAGCTGAAGAAGCTCGGGCGGGCAGAGCAGCGGGCCCAGGTGCAGGAGATCCTCGGAGTGATCGAGCTCGAGGGCGTCGAGAAACGCAAGCCGGCGCAGCTGTCAGGCGGTCAGCAGCAACGCGTCGCGCTCGCCCGCGCGCTCGTGAACCGACCGGCTGCGCTCCTGCTCGACGAGCCGCTCGGCGCGCTCGACGTCAAGCTGCGGAAGCAGCTCCAGCTCGAGCTCAAGCGGGTGCAGGCCGAGCTGGGCACGACGTTCGTCTACGTGACGCACGACCAGGAGGAGGCGCTCAGCATGTCCGACCGGATCGCCGTCATGAACGGAGGTCTCGTCGAGCAGATCGGTTCGCCACGGGAGGTCTACGAGCATCCGGAGACCGCGTTCGTGGCGGACTTCATCGGGTCGCTGAACGCACTTGATTTCCGCGTCGACGCCATCGACGGCGACGTCGCCGTGATGCAGATCGGCGAAAACGCGCGACTGGCCGTCCTGGCCCCCGCAAAGACGGGCCGGGGCGAGCAGTTCAAAGTCGCAGTCCGGCCCGAGTGCGTCAGGGTCGACCCAACCAACGGTCGCGCTCCTGACGGCGGCTCGCGCGTGAACGGCTCCGTGGCGGAGCTCGTCTACCTCGGCTCGGTGACGCAGATCCACGTGGACACCGCGGCCGGGCGGATCGTCAGCCACCGCATGAACGACGAGGGAACCGGTGGGCTGGAAGAGGGCCGCCCGGTCGTGCTGACGTGGTCCAACGAGCACGCGTCGGTGTTGGCGGGAGAACGAGCTTAGGCGTCTAGCTTCCGCTCGGCTCGGGTCCGCAACACCTCGCTCCCCGTGACGATGATCAGGGACGCGACGACGATCATCGCGCCGACCGCGATGATCTGGGGCTCGAGCGCCGGGGTGCGCGCCCCCGTGTAGACGAACACCGGGTACGTGTCGTGCCCGGGCGGGATCAGGAACGAGGCGATCGCGAACTCGTCGAAGGAGATCGTGAACGCGATCAGGGCTGATGAGAAGAGCGCCGGCACGATCAGCGGGAGCGTGATGCGGCGGAAGGCGGTGAACGCTCCCGCGCCGAGGTCCCGCGCAGCCTCGACGATGCTTTCGTCGAGCGCGCGCAGCCTCGGCAGGATGATCAGGAGCGAGTAGGGGACCGACACGGCGACGTGCCCGAGCAGCACGGCCCAGAGGGCGCGATTGACTCCGATCGAGTTGAGCAGGATCAGGAGCCCGACGGCGAGGACCACGTAGGGAATCACCAGGGGCAGCAGCACGAGGGCGGTGACGAGGCCCCTGAGCGCCATCTTCTTCGCCGTCAGCCCGACCGCCGTGATCAGGCCGAGGAGCGTCGCGCCAACCGCGCAGATGATTCCGATCACCGCGCTCCGCTGCACGGCGGCGATCAGGTCTCGGTTCGCAAAGGCGTCGCTGAACCAGCGTGTCGTGAAGCCCGAGTAGGGCAGCGTCTGGATCTGCGAGTCGTTGAACGCGAAGACGACGAGCACGACGAGCGGGATGTAGAGAAAGACGGCCAGCACGACGAAATAGCTGCCGAGCAACGCCTTCCCGGTACGACTGGCGGCGACGTTCATCTCGCTCGCGCCTCGCGCACGTCAGTGGAGAGGAACCGCCCGAAGAGCACCAGGAGCAGGAGCACGACGCCGATCAGCCACACGGCGAGCACGGCGCCGTAGTTCCAGTTCGGCGAGTCCGAGAAGAACGACTGGATCGAGTTGCCGAACATCGAGCTCCCCGGGCCGCCCACGAGGAGGGGCGCGATGAACTCACCGGTCGTCGGGATCAGGACGAAGACGAAGGCGGAAATCACCCCGGGGAGACTCGCGGGCAGGGTGATCCGCCTGAAGGCGTGCAGCCGGCTCGCTCCCAGGTCCTGGGCCGCTTCGAGCAGCCGCGTGTCCATCCGCTCGAGCACGACGTAGATCGGCAGGGCGACGAACGGCACCCACGAGTAGAAGAGGACGAGCCCGACCGAGAACCACGAGTAGATCAGCCAGCTGATCCCGTCTCCGTGGTCGCGCAGGCCGAGCTGCCAGAGGCCGGAATTGACGACGCCGTTGTTGGCGAGCACCACCTTCCATGCGATCACCCGCAGGAGGTAGCTGGTGAAGAAGGGCGCCAGGATCAGCAGGAGGAGCGTGTAGCGGCGCCGCCGCGCGACGAAGGCGAGGAAGTAGGCGACGGGATACGCGGCGAGGACGGCCGAGACCGAGACCACGAGCGTGACCAGCATCGAGCTTTTGAACCGGTTCCAGAACGGGTTCGAGCCGGGCGGCAGGAAGCTCTCCCAGTTCGTGAGCGAGAACTTCGTCGGCACGCCGACGAGGTTCGTCATCAGGTTCACGCTGTACAGCCCGACGAGGACGAGCGGGAAGATCATCACCACGACGAGGAAGAGGGTCGTGGGCAGGGTCAGCCACGACCTCCCGAACCGCACTTGCAGGCGCTCCAAGAGGCCGGGCTTGCCCAGGCTCGCTTCGGAGGCGATCGCCATCGCCTCAGGCCGCCGGCGCTACGCGGCCGTCACCTCTTGCCAGGCAGTCGCGACGTCGTTCTCGTTCTTCATCCAGCTTTGGATGTTGACGTCCTTGCCTTCGAGCGCCTTCGGGTCGCCCATCCTCAGCTTCTTCGCGAGATCCTTGTCCTTGAGCTCTGTCGGCTTGATCGTCTTGTCGGCGTTGCCGTAGTAGAAGAGGTTCACCATCTGCACGGCAGCGGCGTGGTTGATGAACGACTCCACGTACTTGTGGGCGTGGTGGTAGTTCTTGGTCTTCGCTCCGAGCATGAAGCCACACACCCAGCCGAGCTTGCCCTGCTTCGGCTCCATGAACGCGACCTTGAGCCCGGCGTCTCTCATCGCCACATAGGCGCTCTGCCAGGCGTACGTGATCCAGATGTCTCCGGACTTGAAGGCCGGGTGCATGTCCGAGTACTCGCTCTTCCAGTAGAACTTGTTCAGCGGTTTCTGCTTGATCAGCGCTTCCTTGGACTTCTTCACCTGATCCGCGGACTGCTTGTCCATGTCCGGGTGGCCGAGGTAGAGCGCGGCGACCTCGAAGTTGCTCTGGGCGCCGTCCCACATCGAGATCTTGCCCTTGTACTTCTCGTTCCAGAAGAGCTCCCAGCCGGTCGCGTCGGCGGGATCCACCTTGTCGGTGCGGTAGAGGATGCTGGCGTAGCCCCAGTCCCACGGGATCATGTACTGCTTGCCGTCGATCTGCCCCCGCTTCAGGAGGATCGGATTCAGGTTCTCGAAGCTCGGCAGCAGATCCGTGTCCCACGGCTGGACGAGCTTGGAGTCGTGGTAGTCCTGCAGGTTCTCGATGCACGGGTGCATGAGGTCGAACTGCAGGCCGGAACGCGCCTTGTTGATCGCCTGCGTGTCGTTGACGATGTACGTGTACTTGAGATTGTTCGGCCCGAACTGCGCCGTGTAGTCCTTGCCGGCGAGCATGCCGAACGTCTGCGCCTTCGTTCCGCTCGCTTCGTAGCCCTGCCATTCGAGGATGTTCAGGACACCCGGCTCCTCCGTGATCGGAGGCTGACTTTTCTTTGCCGGTGCGCTCGACTTCTTCTTACCGCCACAGCCGGCGAGGAGCACGGCGCCGCCGAAAGCGGCCGAGCTCCACAGGAACTTGCGCCGGTCGATCGTTTCCATCCGACCACCTCTCCTACGCGGGGATGACTGAGCGACCCTAACGCGCTGGGGGCCGAGGGTCTAGCGTCCACCCATGCGCTGCTTCTGCTTGGCGCTCCTCGTGCTCGCCGTCGCGACGGGGTGCGGGGGGGAAACCAGCACTACGGCCGGCGGGCTGCCGCTGCTGCCCCGCTCGGCGCTGCCCCGGCTCGCGGTCACGACAACGGGTGTTCGCGCAAGCCAGCTCGCGTCGGATTTCGGCCGGGGCCGCGGGCTCGAGCGGCGCCTCGAGCGGTGGGGCTTCATCCGTGGCCGCGAGCGCGTGTTCCAGGGCCAGTCGGCGCGAATCGACCGCGTCGTCTCGCGGGGCCTGGAGTTTCGGCGAGCGGCCGGGGCGCGGCGCTACGTCCGCTACGTCGGCGCGCATCCCGCGACGCTCTACGGCGTGGGATCGTCGGCCGGGGCGCTCGTCAGTCGCGGCCGCTCGGGCTTTCTCGTCGACACGGCCGCCTGCGCTTGCCACCGGGCAGCTCCGACGTGGCTCGGCGTCGTCGGTCGCGGCCGGCTGGTCGTCTGGCTCGAGGCGAACGGCGGGGCCGTCGACGAAGCCGTCCTGCGCAGTCTCCTCGCGAGCGTCCCCGGGTAAAGTCAAGCTATGGCGGTGACGGAGAACGGAGCCGGCGTGCGCGAGGCGCTCGACGCGGGCCTCACGCTTCCTGCGACCTGGTACGGGCGCGATCAGTCGGTCTACGACAGGGAGCTGGAGACGATTTTCGCGCGCGCCTGGCAGTACGCCGCCCGCGCGGACCAGGTCGCCGAGCCGAGCAGCTACGTCGCCACGCGCGTCGGTCACATCCCGGTTGTCCTGGTTCGCGACGACGAGGGCGAGCTACGCGGATTCGTCAACGTCTGCCGCCACCGGGGCCACCTGGTCGCCCAGGGCGAGGGGCAGAGGCAGAGCCTCCAATGTCCGTATCACGCGTGGACGTACGGCCTCGACGGCTGCCTGCGGGCTGCTCCGCGTTCCGAGCGCGAGCCCGGCTTCGACTTCGACCGCTACTCGCTCCTCCCGGTCTCGGTCGGCACGTTCGGCCCGTTCGTCTTCGCGAACCCGGACCCTGAGGCCCCGCCGCTCGAGGACGCGCTCGGCCGCCTGCCCGAGCATCTCGCGGCCAGCGGGATCGACTTCGGCCGTCTCAGGTTCCACCGCCGCGACCAGTGGTCGGTCCCTGTGAACTGGAAGATCGGGATCGAGAACTACCTGGAGTGCTACCACTGCCCCGTCGCGCACCCGGGCTTCTCCAAGCTGATCGATGTCGATCCGGACGCGTACGTGCTCCAGGCGCACGGACTGCTCGCGAGCCAGTTCGGCCCGGTGCGCCGGAACGGCGGCGGCACGCTCCCCTATGAGCCGGTGGGCGAGATCAAGGCGAGCCAGTTTCACCACCTCTGGCCGAACCTCACGATCAACGTCCCGCCCGGCCCGATGAGCATGTCGGTAGACACGTGGATCCCCGCGGGGCAGCACGAGATCCGAGGCACGACCGACCGCTACTTCGCGGAGGACGTGCCCGAGCGCGTGACGCAGGAGATGATGGCCTTCTCCACCCAGGTCGCGAGCGAAGACCGCGCGCTCGTCGAGTCGGTCCAGCAGGGCCTCGACTCCGGAATGGTTCCGCACGGGCGCTTATTGCCGGAGAGCGAGCAGCTGCTCCAGCACTTCCAGCGGCTCGTCTACGACGCGGTCGCCGGGCCTTAGGAGGGTTCCTTCTACCTAAGGCCAGGGCCCTTTGCCGGCCCACCCGTGCCAGTTCTCGACCTCTATCCAGGCGCTGAACCTGCGGGCCTCGCGGCTGCTGAACGGCTCACCGGTGTAGCGAACCGCCAGCCGGTCGATGTCGGCGAGCTCGGGATCCTCCTCGATCGAGCTGACCCGCCCGAGCAGGCTCACATGGCGGTACCAGCCCTCGTGGTCGAGAGCGGTGAGCGCCACCCGCGGGTCGCGCCGCATGAACTTGAGCCGTAACCGGCTTTCGTCCATGTTCAGTAGGACGCGGCCGTCCTCCCAGTCGTACCAGGTCGGAACCGTGTGTGGAGAGCCGTCGCCGCGCAGCGTCGCCACGACGGCGGGGTTGGGCTGCCGGAGGAACTCGTCGACTTCAGGTGGGACGGGAGCCGCCGGCACGAGCGCGATCGTACGTGCGTTCCCTTACCACTTGGAGCGGCGGCCCCGGCGGCTCGTATAGAGGAGCTTCGCGGGCGCAGATCTCATCCCGGCCTCCTCGAACTTCTCGCCGTGACCGAGGCGGCGCGCAACGCGGCTCGTCTCGGCCTGCTGCTCGGGGAGGACGAACGTGATCGCGGTGCCGCTGCGCCCCGCCCGGCCCGTTCGGCCTGTGCGGTGCACGTAGCCCTTGTCCTCGTCCGGGGGGTCGAAGTTGATCACGTGCGTGATGTCGTCGAGGTCGAGGCCGCGAGCGGCCACGTCGGTGGCCACGAGGGTCGCGACCTTGCCGCTCTCGAACCGCGACAGGGCGCGCTCGCGAGCACTCTGCGACATGTCCCCGTGCATCGCGGCGGCGGTGACGTTTTGTCGGGCCAGCTTCTGCACGAGGCGGTCTGCCCCGCGCTTCGTCCGCACGAAGACGAGCGTCGAATCCGACGTGCGGATGTGTTCGACGAGCGTGTCCACCTTGGTCTCGGCGGTCACGGGCACGAAGTGGTGCTCGATCTCCACGGGCGGGGTCGCCGAAGCCTCGCCTTCGAAGCGAGACGGGCTGTTGGTGTAGGCCCGAGCGAGGTCTCCGACATGGCCGTCGAGCGTGGCCGAGAAGAACATCGTTTGGCGATTGCGCGGTAGCCGGCGGACGATCTTGTCGACCTGCGGCTGGAAGCCCATGTCGAGCATTCGATCGGCCTCGTCCAGGACGAACGAGCGAATGCCGGACAGGTCGATGAGACGGCGCTGCGCCAGGTCTTCTAGCCGTCCCGGCGTGGCGATGAGGATGTGCGCCGCCTTCGCGCGGACCGCCTGTGCCCGGAGGGGCACACCACCGTAGGCGGACGCGACCGTGAGCCCCTTGGTCTTTGCCAGGGGCTGGAACTCCGCGGTCACCTGGGCGGCGAGCTCGCGTGTGGGCACCAGGACGAGCGCCGAGGGGCGCGCCTGAGCCGCCGTCATGCGCTCCACGATCGGGACGGCAAACGCGAGCGTCTTGCCGGAGCCCGTCGGCGAGCGGGCCAGGATGTCCAGCCCTGCAAGCGCGTCCGGCAGGACGAGGTCCTGAATCAAGAAGGGGTGGTTGATGGAGCGAGCGGCGAGGGCATCCACAACGGGCTGCGACACGCCGAGCTCGCGAAAAGTGCGTTCAGACATATTTTTGTTCGACTCCTTTACGGGTTCGAGACTTGCCTACCTCGAAACACCCGAAGGAGGAACGAGAAGCTCATCTCACCGACCGGCAACCATTTGCCGACCGTGCTGTCACGGTAGCAGTCATCGGCACCTTGCCCGTTTCCCGTTAACCTCGCCGTGTGCCGAACGCAAAGCCGGAACCGCTCACCCTGGCGCAGAAGGAGCAGCTCGAGGCAGAGCTCGCGGAGCTCGAGGGGCCCGCACGGGCGTCCATCGTCGACGCGATCGCGACCGCGCGGGGCCACGGCGACCTGTCGGAGAACTTCGAGTACCACGCGGCCAAGAACGAGCAGGGCCTGCTGGAGCGGCGGATCACGCTGCTGCGCGACCGGCTGGACCGGGCTGTGCTCGTGGACGAGCAAGCAGCGGCGGCGAGCAAGACCGTCGCGGTCGGCTCGCACGTCGAGATCGAGGACGAGCGCGGCGAGCGCATGCGGATCGAGATCTCGAGCGTCGGCGGGGTGTCAACCGACTCGCCGGTCGGGCGCGCGCTGTTGGGCGCAAAGCCCGGTGACGAGGTCCAGATCGATGCCCCGAGCGGCTCCTGGCGGGCGCGCGTCCTGTCCGTCGGTCGCTAGCGAATCGCTGCTTTGAACAAGCCGCCTGGTTAAGCCGGCCGCGCAGCGGCCCTCGGCGGCTCCGCCGCCGGCACCAGCAGCAGATGGCTCTCGACGATCGCCTGGGCCACCTCGACCAGCTTGTGGCCGTTGTGTTGCGAGTGGTCGCGCAGCATGTCGAAGGCCTTCTCGGCAGTGACCGAGTGGCGTGCCATCAGGATCCCCTTCGCCTGCTCGATCGCGGCCCGGCGCCCGAAGGCGCCCTGCAGGCTGTGGTACTCGGCGAAGCGCTGCAGGGTGATGTCGATCGCGCTCTGCAGCTCCTCGGGGCTTGTGTCCACGATGTAGGCGAAGACGCCGCGCCGGGCCGCCTCGTGCACGTAGGCGGGATCCTTGGCCGAGAGCAGCGCGATCACCGGGCAGGAGGCCTCGCGCACGATCTCCGAGATCAGCTCCAGCGCGTGCTCGGAGTGCAGGCCGAGCCCGACCAGCGCGACGTCGGGCCGCTCGCGCGCGGTCACCGCCCCCACCTCCTTGACGTCGATCTCGCGGGCGATCACCTCGTGCCCCAGCCCTGACACGACCTGGGCGAGCAACTCCAGCCGCTCGCGCCGTTCGTTCGCGATCAGGACGCGCAGCTGCAGACTCTCTGTCTCAGCCATCCTTACCCAAAATATAGCGCCGTTTGGCTCCCGATCGGTTCCCAGGTAGAATTATTCCTGCGGCGTCTTAATCCATCGGCGCAGTGAATCACTCCCGCGGGGCCTGAAGCAACCGGCTCCGCGAAGGATCCGCCCTCAGCAAACAGGCCGGAGCAGCTGGCTGACCTCAGCTCGCAGGTCGGCGATCGAGCTCACGACGGAGGATCGAAGATGGACATCACTGAACATCGGACAGGGACCGCCGGCGATGCGGAAGCTGCCGAATGGCCTGTTGCGACCGACCACCGTGCGCCGCGCAACGGTCGGCTCAACGGGAATGGGAACGGGAACGAGAAGGCCCCACGCGTATTGATCGTCGACGACGACCCCGACATTCGGAGGCTCTGCGCGATCAACCTGCAGATCGAGGGGTTCCTCGTGCTTGAAGCAGAAGACGGCGGACGCGGCCTAGAACAGGCCCGCTCCGAACGCCCGGATCTGGTCGTGACCGACGTGACGATGCCCGGGCTCGACGGCTTCCAGCTCGCCGAAGAGCTGCGCCGCGACGAGCGAACGTCCCAGATCCCGGTCATCTTCCTCAGCGGCGAGTCCGGGAAGGCGAACGCGGACCGGGCCCAGGAGCTTGGCGCCCTCGCGTACGTGACGAAGCCGTTCGACGGGTCCGCCCTCTCCTCGCTGGTAGCAGACGTGCTCGACTTCACTGACAAGCACGTGGAAAGAAAGGCGCTTAGCCGCGTCAGCGCATTGTCCGCGAACCACCGGCTCCTCGAATTGAAGCGAGATCAGCAAGACGTAGACCCGCCGCCAAGGAGAAGAGATGCGAGTTGAGCACTCACCAAGCGCTGCCGGCAACTAAACGTGTCGAGCCGCGCCTGCGGACGCGGTCGGCCGACGGCCTAGGCTCCCCCAGCGCGGCTGAGACAGGATTCGTTCGACACCCCCTGACCGCGATCGCCGTCTCCGCCGCGCCGATCGTCCTCGAGGGCAGGTATCGCGTGCTGGTCACGGCGCTCTGGCGTCTCCGCCGTTCGCGGAAGGGCCGCTGGGGGCTCGCGGTCGCGTCGGGGGGCGTAATGATCGCTCTGGCTCTGCTGACAGCGCGTCACTTCGCGACGACCTCCTGGCCGCTCTCGAAGGGCCAGCCCGGTGTGATCGTCGCGGCCGGGCTACTGCTCTTGCTGGCACAGGCCTTCAAGGCGTACGGGTGGGGAAGGCTGTTCGCGCCGGCTGAACGGCCCAATGCGCTCTCGCTCGCGGCCGGCAACGGCGGCGCGGCGCTGATCGGAGTCGTCCTTCCCGGCCGCTTCGACGATGCCATGCGGGTCGCAGTCGTCCGCCGCTACCCGGGCTGTCCTGCCGGCGTGCGCACGCTCTGCCTCTCGCTTGTCATGCTCGGCCTGATCGACAGCGTCGCGCTGGCGCCCCTCGCCTTTGTCGCAGCTCTGTTTCCGGGCGCCGGCATGGGCGTGCGCGCCGGGCTCGCCGTGGTCGCTGCCGCTGGAGTCGCGGCCGCAGCTTTGATCCTTGCTCTGCCCCGTCTGGCCGCGAGTGAGCGGGCTCTGCGCTTCCGCATCGGGCGTTGGGTGAGTCCGCGTACGACTTCTCGGCGGAGGGCATTGGAGGCGTGGGCGCTCGTGTCGGCCTGCTGGCTCCTCCGGGCAGTTGCCTTCTTTCTGCTCCTGGGCACGCTCGGGGTCGGCTACTCGTTCCCGCTGACGCTGCTCTTTCTCTGCGCGGGCGCGGCTGGGGCGGCGGTGCCGATCGGCCCCGCGGGCGCGGCCACGCAGGTCGGCGCAGGCGCGGCGACCCTGATCGCATCGGGTGTCGGCGGCTCCGAGGCACTCGCGGTTGCCGTCGCCGTCGGCGCGCTAGGCGTGCTGTCCGGCACTGCGGTCCTACTCGGCGCGATTGTCTGGCGTACCCTCGTCACCGTCGCGGAAGCCCGGCCGGGGCTTTGGGGACGAGCAAAGGCGCAAGCCTAACCCCGGCGAGGACGCCCTCAAGGACGCCCTCGCCCGGAGTCAGCGTTCTACGGTGCGGTGTACGCCCAGGTGGCGTCCACGAACGTGTCGCCTGACTGCGACGCGTCCCACTTCAGCTTGAAGCCGTACTTGCTGGCCTCGGTGGGAGAACGAGCCTGAACAGGCTGCCCCTGCCGATCTCGCTTTCTAGTTCGATCCGCCCACCCAGCTCCTGGGCGGCCCGTTGCGCGATCGCGAGGCCTAGTCCCGAGCCTCCGCGCACACGGTCGCGTGCTTCGTCGACTCGGTAGAGACGATCAAAGATCCGGGCGCGATGTTCCGGCGCAATCCCGATGCCGGTGTCTTTGACGGCGATCGCGAGTTCCTCCCGGCTTCGCCTTGCGCGCAGCTCGATGCTGCCGCCCGTCGGCGTGTACCGGATCGCGTTCGTCAGCAGATTCACGATCACGGCCTCGAGTAGTCGCTTGTTCGAGCGCGCCGGGAGCGGGGGCGCCTCGACTTCGAGGCTGAGTCCGGCGGTGCGCGCCGCCGCCTCGAACCGCCGGCCGAGTTCGCGGCACAGTTCGCCGACGTCGACCGGCTCGACCCGCACCGCCTCGGCAGCGTCAAGCCGTGTGAGCCGCCGCAGGTCGGCGACGAGCGCCTCGAGGCGCTCGCTCTCGTTCGCGATCGTCCGCGCCGCCTCTTCTCGCTCGGGCTCGTCGCTGGCCGTCCCGTCGCCGAGGGCTCGCGCGAACCCGGCGATGGCGTTGACCGGCGTCGAGATCTCATGCGCGACGTCGGCGAGGAATTCCCGTTGCTGCCGGTCCGCCGCTTCCAGGCGCGTGGCCATCCCGTCGAAGGCGCGTCCGAGACGGGCGAATTCGGCTGGGCCGGCGGTCCCGATCCGGGCACTGAAGTCGCCGGCCGCGACACGGTCGGCAGCGGCGACCGTGCGTTCGATCGGACCGCGCACCGTGCGGGCGATCAGCGTTGCCGTGACGGCCGCCGCGAGAATCACGAGCGCGATCACCAATCCGAGGACGAGTGTCAGATCGATCGGGACCCTGTTGCTTTCGTTCGCATAGCCGACGACGACGACGCGGCCGCCCGGGAAGGAGCGTGTCGCTGTGGCGCTCAGGTCGCCGCCACCGGCCGGACCCGCGAAGACGCGCCTACCGCCACGGAAGATCAGCAGCTGGTCGTTCGCGAGCACCGCTTGATCGACACGAAAGCGCGCCTGTCCCGCTCCGGCCAACACGTGCACGGCCACGGCTCTCGCCGCTTCGCTCGCCTGCTGCCGCACGATCGCACGCTCTTCGGCGTGCTCGATTGCCGAGATCGCGAAGTACGCGCCGGTGAGAGCAGCAGCGGCGGTGAGGATCATGGTGGCGGCGAGCAAGAGCCGGAGCGAGGCGAGGCGGCGCAGCATCAGCGCTCGAGCTTGTAACCGACGCCGCGGAGGGCGGTGATCTCGATGGCGGCGCCGAGCTTGCGTCGGAGCGCAGCAACATGGACGTCGACCGTCTTCTCGGACACATAGGCGGTGCCCCAGGCAGCTTCCAGCAGCTGCTCGCGCGTCTGCACGCGGCCGGCCTGCTCCAGCAGAGCGGCTAAGAGATCGAACTCGCGCCGGGTGAGCTCGACCGGCTCGCCGTTGACGAGGCACGTCCGCTCGAGCCGTTCGAGTTCTATTGCGCCCGCGCGCAGCTTCGTCTCCTGCGGGGCAAAACCGCGTGCGCGCCGCAGCTGGGCACGCACGCGCGCCACCACCTCGGGCGCGGAGAAGGGCTTGACGACGTAGTCATCGGCGCCGAGCTCCAAACCGGCGACGCGGTGGACCTCCTCACCGCGAGCCGTGATCAGGATCACCGGGATGCTCGACTCGCTGCGGATTCGCCGCACGACCTCGAAGCCGTCCAGTTCAGGAAGCATCACGTCGACAAGCGCCACGTCGATGCCACCTGCACGAACCCGCGACAGGGCCTGAAGGCCGTCCGCTGCCTCGAGAACCGCATAGCCTTCCTTGCTCAGATAGAGGCGCAGCAGGCTCCGGACTGACTTCTCGTCGTCGGCGACGAGCACACGCGCGGCTTCGCTCATCGGTGGATTGTCGCAGCGCTTACCGAGTGGTAGCCGCGGCGTTACCGTCCCCTAACCAAGGGCGGGTACCGTCGGTGTGATCGAGATGGCTGCCTTCCCCAGAAACATGTCGACCGGTTCCGATGTCGTGCGTGAGCTCGAGGCGACGACGCGAGGCGTGCTTGCGGCGGACGATTTCGCCGAAGCAGCGATGCGACGCTACACATGGGAGCGCCGCGGCTGGCTCGGCCTCCTCGTACGGACGCCAAGCCCGTCCGCAGAGCGGCGGCAAGAGCGCGCGCGGACGAGCGCGCCCCCTGCGATGCCCGCGCGCCAGCGGGATCGCGCCTCCGCACGCCGCTCTCGCGCTGTGGCGTAGCCCGCCGTCGTGCCGGAGATTGCGCTCGAAGCACTTGAGTTCGCGCTCGTCCTGTTTCCACTCGCGATGCTCGTTGCGGCGGGCAGCCGGCACGAGACGCGCGCGACTGGCCGGACCGGGGTTGAACTGCTCGAGCGTCACGAGCGGTTCCTCGACGGCGCCGCGCACGAGTTACGGACTCCGCTCACGATCGCGCGCGGTCACCTCGAGTTGCTTCAACGCGGGCGCAGCGACACGCCCGAGCTTGCCGCTGCGCTGGACGCTCTCGGCCGGATCGAGCGGACTGTCGAGTCTCTGCTTCAGCGCGCTGCCGCGCCACCGATTCCAGAGGCCAGCAGTCGGTACGGTGACGGTTTCTGCTCTTCAGGACGCC
>JALYTD010000086.1 GCA_030854475.1 Actinomycetota bacterium | reverse complement strand
GGCCGCAGCCGCCCCGACCTGGAGGACGAACTACGAGACGATGAACTTGGTCTTCTTGACGATCGCCAGGACCTGACGCTTCGTGCGCGGCCCCTCGAAGGCCTTGGGTGCGCCGCTGACCTTGTTGATGTTCCGGATCCAACCGGCGTGACGGGCCTCGATCGGAAGGATCGAGCCGGCGGCGGCGAGGATCTTCTTCGACTTGATGTTGCCGACCTGGCCCAGATAGGCCGAGACGCCCGTGTCCTCAAGTGCCTGTGCGGTGGCCTTGAACTTCGCCTCGTCCATGGTCGTTCCGCGGAAGTTGAACTTCGGCTTCTTGACCGCAGCGTGGCCAAGCGCACCCTTGAGGAACGCGACGTGTGCGTTCTCGTGGTCCTTGACGATGCGAGCAAACTTGCCGACGTCGCCGCCGAAACGGCCCTTCGCGACGGCCTCGTTGTAGAAGGCGGCCTCGAGGTACTCGAGCGTCAGGGCGAAGTTGAGAATCGCCACGTCGCTCTTGGCGACTCCAGCGCTTGCAATCGAGGGAAGGATGCCGAGAAAGGCACCACTTCCGGCAATTGCGCCTGCACCGACACCGGCCTTGCGCAGGAACGCAGCCCGCGTGTCGCCATCAACTTTCTCGGCATACTCACGGATCGCGCCATCCTGGTCCAGCTCTTCCAACGCGGGAAGAAATGACATACGACTCTCCTCTCGCGGACGGCATCAGTCGATCCGGTTGATCGAGGTTCTGAACCGTCTGCAGGTGTTGTTCGCACAGAGCAGACTGAACGGTTCAGTCTCGCGCAAGTCGCACGAGGGCTTGCGGCTGGGTCAGACGAAAACTTTTGCCAAAACTTTTGCCCGTCTCAGCTCACTTGAGGTGACCCTGGGCCATCTCAGCTCACGGAGCAAAGCCGAGTCAAGCGTTGCATGACCTGGCAACAGACGTCTCATAACCCGGAGGTCGCAGGTTCAAATCCTGCCCCCGCTACTGGGAAAGGCCCTGCACCGCAGGGTCTTTTCTGTTGCGAGGCCTTTGTCGCCTTCGCAACTTTTGCCAGAACTTTTGCCACTGAGACCACTGCGGGGTCGAGCCCACATATTGAGGATCCGCACGGCGCTTCGCCACCTGAGCGAGGCGCTCGCCGCCTAGCTCCTGCGGGCACGCCTCTTCAAGCTCGTCTCCCGCCCGGTCAGTCCGGGCGACCCTCAAGCGCGTCTTTCGCCGCCTGCTCGAAGCTCGTCGGGCCGAACGGAACGAGCTCGCGGATCCGTTGCTCGCGCGCGACCGTCTCGTTCCTCAGGCCTTCGATCAGGGGGCGAGCGACGTTTGCGTTCACCGGCGTAACGAGGTGCAGCCAATACGAGGACAGGCGCGGCGTGAGCGCAGGAATCTCGATGATCAACGGATGGCGGCCCCGCAGCCCCGCGATTCGCTCGATCATCTCGCGGTAGGTCATCACGTCGGGGCCGCCGGCGTCGAACGACTCCCCGATCGCTTCGTTCAGGCCGCAGACGCCGGCGAGATAGCGCACGACATCGTCGAGTGCGATCGGCTGCGTCGGCGTCGAGACCCAGCTCGGGCAGAGCATCGCCGGCAACCGGTCGACGAGAGCGACGATCGTCTCGAAGGCAGCGCTGTCGCGCCCAACGACCATCGCGGCCCGCAGGGTCGTCACCGGCACGGATCCCGCCGCGAGACGCCGGCCTGTCTCGATCCGGCTGCGCAGGTGGGGCGAAAGCTCGTCCTCGTCGTCGCCGAGGCCGCCGAGATAGATCAGTTGCTTCAGCCCGGCGCGCGCGGCTTCGCGTGCGACCGTCTCGGCCGCGCGGATGTCCTGGTCCTCGAAGTCGCTGCTGCCGAGCGAATGGACGAGGTAGTACGCAACCTCGACGCCTTCGAGCGCGCGACGGACCGAATCCGGGTGGGCGGCGTCCGCGACGGCCCAGCTGACTCCGGTCTGGTCGTCCGACCGCTCCTGGCGCGAAATCGCCACGACGTCATGGTCGGAGGCAAGTCGCGGCAGCAGGGCCCGACCGATCGTCCCGCTCGCTCCGAACACGGCGACCTTCACGAGCGTCCCTCGATCAGGCGCTCGAAGTAGCGTCGGCTGATCGCGACGTGGATCCGGCTCTGGACGTGGCTGTACAGGGCCCCGGTCCAGTCGGGCTCGCCCTCCCGTGCGGCGAGCCGCGGGAAGAAGTTGCGGATCGACGACCTCAGCTCGATGTGTTCGGTCTCGGTCTGCACGAAGACGATCTCACCTTCCGGCCGCTGAGCCAGAAGGCCCCCGCTGATCGGATAGCTGCAGCGCGCAGACCTTGGTGAGGCTTCGACTTCCGCCTGTCCAAAACGAAGGAGCACCGCCCACCGGCCGAGCGCGCAGAGCTCGAGCGAGTCTCCACGCTGGCAAGCCTTCATGAGTCCGAGGGTCGAGCGCTCGACCTGGGCCCAGTAGATGAGCCCGAGCGAGCGCGCTCCAGCCTCGCTGAATTCCACCACCGGCGCGTCGAGAAGTACACGCTGCTCGGACTCGACCGCGCCGCCGGCGGTCTGCCGCTGCCGCGAACACCAGCCCTGGAGCGAAGGCGGCCGAGGAGCGTGAGCGAAAAGGAACATTGTCGCCGCCGCCTAGTGCCGGGGCTCGAACAGGTAGTGCGACACGATCCACTCGCGGCCCGCGCGGTAGCCCCAGAGCTCGGCGCAGGCGAGGAAAAAAACACGCCAGTTTGCGAGCCAGGCGGACGCTTGCTGCTCGCCGTAGGCGTCTCCAAGGACGGTCAGAATCCGGTCACGGTTCTCGTCGATCCGCGCGAGCCACGCTTCGGAAGTCTGCGCGTAGTGGCTTCCGCTTACTCGCCAATGATCTCGGCACGCGAGATCGCGCTGGAAGTGGAGCAGGAGGTCGTCTGAGGGCATGGTCCCCGCGGTGAAGAACTTGCGCGCCATCCAGCTGCCCTCGTACGGGTAGGCGTGCCTCAAGTGGCTGAAGACATGAGCGAAGAAGAGCCCGCCCGGCTCCAACCAGCTCGCAATCCGCCCGAACAGGCGCTCGTAGTTCCGGACGTGCTCGAGCATCTCGACCGACAGGATCCGGTCGAAACGGTCGCCCGGCTGCCAGTCGTTGACGTCTGCGGTCACGATCTCGACGTTCGCAGGCACCTGCGGCTCCAGGAACTCGCGCTGGATGCGCGAGTTCGAGACGCCGACGATCTGGGAGCCTGGGTATCGCTCGGCGAGCCAGAGCGTCAGCGAGCCCCAGCCGCAGCCGAGATCGAGGAGCGTCATCCCGTCTTCGATCTGTGCGCGCTCGCAGGTCAGCGCGAGCATCGCTTCCTCCGCCGCCGCGAGCGTCGCGGTACCCGGAGGCCACAAGCATGAGCTGTACTTGAGCCGGGGGCCGAGCACGAGCTGGAAGAATTCGGCCGGAAGCTCGTAGTGCTGCTCGTTGGGCTTCTCGACCTGCTCGGCGATCGGCGATTCGCGCAGCTGCCCGACGAACTCGCGGTTTGCCTCGGGGCGTTTCCGCCGCTCGCGCGCGAGCCGGAGCGCCAGGTTGGCGCGGATGCCGAGCCGGATGAGCGGGTCCGGGACGCGCCCGGACTCGATCAGGCCGTCGACGACTTCGGAAACCATGGGATGAAGGCGCTCGTCTCGCGCTGGTAGCGCCGGAAGTCGCCGCCGCGGCTCTTCAGGGCGGCCTCTTCGGACGGCTTGACCCCGGTGACGAACAGGATCAGGTAGAGGATCAGAGCGGGGGCGAGGAAGGCGAGCCAGCCCCACGGCGCGGCGAGCGCGACAAGGGCGTACGCCACCCACGTGAGCCACTGGAAGAAGTAGTTCGGATGGCGCGAGTAACGCCAGAGACCCGAGCGCATCGTTTTGCCCTTGTTCGACGGGTTCGCTTTGAAGCGCTTGAGTTGGCGGTCGGCGAGCGCTTCTAGCGGGGCAGCGACGAGCCAAAGCGCAGCACCGGCCCACTCCACCTGCTCGAGGCCGTGGTGGCGGTTGAAGACCGCAAGCACAAACGGCACGGAGAGGGCCGCAGCCACGAAGGCCTGAGCCTGGTAGAAGATCGCGAAGGTCGTCTGCTCGCGTCCCCTCGCCCGCCAGCGCGAACGCAGTTCTTGGTAGCGCGTGTCCTCGCCTTTGCCGAGCCGTCCTCGCACGAGCGAGGCGATCCGGAGGTATTCCAGTCCGGCGATCGTGGCGATCAAGGCGCGGTGGCTGGCCTCGCCGGGGCCGAGGACGGCGTCGAGGACCGCGATCAGGACGAGGCTCGACGCCCAGCCGGCATCGACCGCGGTCGCGTCGCGTGTCCTGCGTTGGACGAGGTAGAGGACGCCGAGCAGGAGCGCCGCGGCTGCCCAACCGACGAGCCAGAGCTCCCAGCGCTGATCGATCACGCGGCCTGTTCCGCGATCGCGTGCTCGACGTTTTGCGTGAGCTCTTTCGCGGCGGCCACGGTCGGCCTGGTCGGCTCGACGAGAATCGGCTCGCCGACGATCAGGTGCGCGGGCGGCCGGCCCGGATGAGGAAACCCGCGAGTGCCGACGAGGCGCACCGGGACGAGCGGCGCGCCGGTCGCGAGTGCGAGGCGTGCGGCGCCGCGGTGGTAGGGGCGACTGGGGAGCCGCTTCGACGTCCCCTGCGGGAACATCCCCAGCACCTCGCCCTGGCGCAGCAGCTCCGCGGCACGAGAGATCGCCGTCGCGTCGCCGGCGCCGCGCTCCACCGGAAAAGCGCCGAACGAGTCGAGCACCCGACCGACCGCGCGGAAGCGCCAAAGCTCGCCCTTCGCCATGTACCGGATCGGCCGTGGAGTCGCGAGCGCGAGGATCCAGGGGTCGAACATCGACTCGTGGTTGGCAACCAGGATCACTGGGCCATCCCGGGGGATCCGCTCTGCACCCGAGATCCGGACGTCGTAGAGGCGCCGGATGATCTGGCGCGAGCGGCTGCGCTCGAGTAGGTCGTAGGCGGTCACACGAGCGCCTCGTTGAAGGGGCGGGTCAACGTCAGGTGCACGTCGCGGAGCGCCCGCGTACGGAAGGCCGCTTCACAGAAGGAAAGATAGAAGTTCCACGTGCGTTCGAAGCGCTCGTCGTAGCCTAGAGCGCGCACCTCGTCGATCCGCTCGTGGAAGCTCGCGCGCCAGCGCCGCAGGGTCTCCGCGTAGTGAGGGCCGATCTCGTCGACCCCGTGCACCATCAGCCGCGAGCTGCCGGTCATCGCCTTCGTCAGCGCGCTCAGAGACGGGATGAGGCAGCCGGGGAAGACGTAGCGCTCGATCCAGTCCGGCGCCTTGCGGTAGCAGTTCCAGCGGTCGTCCGGCACGAGGATTGTCTGGACGCACGCGACGCCGCCGGGCTCGAGCAGCCGGTCGATCGCCTCGAAGTAGGTGGGGAACTGCCGCTCGCCGATCGCCTCGAGCATTTCGATCGAGGCGATCTTCGTGTAGCTGCCCTCGTGAAGCCGGTAGTCCTCTTCGACGATCCGGATGTCGAGCCCGGCGGTGCGCTCACGTGCGAGGGCGGCCTGCTCGGCGGAGATCGTGAGGCCGGTGACGCTGCACCCGTACTCCTGCACAGCGAAGGTGGCGAACCCACCCCAGCCGCAGCCGATCTCGAGCACGCGGTCGTCCGGCCCGAGCCGGAGCTTCTCGCAGATCCGCCGGTACTTTCGCCGTTGTGCGTCGGCGAGCGGCTCGTCGTCGGACTCGAACACGGCGCAGGAGTAGGTCATCGTCTCGTCCAGCATCAGGCCGAAGAGATCGTTACCGAGGTCGTAGTGGTACGAGATGTTCCGTCGCGCGCCCGGCAGGCCATTCCGCCTGCTGAGTCGGGGGCGGGCCTCGAGCAGGCTTCGCACCCGCGCATGCCGCTCCGCCGCCGAGGCGGCGTTTCGCAGCAGGAGCTCGAACAGCGCCACGAGATCGTCGCTGTCCCATTCGCCGGCCGTGTACGACTCGCCCACTCCCAGCTTGCCGCGGGTGGCTACCCGCCGGAAGAAGCTCGAGTCGTGGATCTCCATCGACACCGGGGGGCCGCTGCCGAAGCGACGCTCGGCTCCTCCTGGGAGGCGCACCTCGAGCGTTCCGCCTACAAGATGGGCAAGCGCGCGCTCGAGGATCGCAAACGCCGTCCGCTCGAGTACGCGGATGCGCCCTGCGGGTGGGGCCACGCGCAGCGTGCGTGCGGTCGGGGCGACGCTCATGCCCGAACCGAGCCCCTGCCAGGCACGAATGCCGGCTTGCGATGGAACGGCACGCGCTTGAGCCACAGGCGGAGGGCCTGCCAGTGAATGAGCGACATCACCTGCACCGGCATCAGCGGGTAGCGGAGGAGCATCTGAGCGACCGAGGCGTTCGAGAGCTCGGTCCGGCGCCCGTGCAGGACCGCCGTGAGGGGCCGAGCGCCGCCCTCGCGCACGTGGATGCGGGCGAAGACCTCCTCGCTTGGCTCCGAGAAGGCGTATTCGTACGAGCCGTCCAGCCCGAAGAACGGCGAGACGTGGAGGTGCTTCTCGTGCTCGTACTCGAGCGACGGGCCCTTCAGCAGCTCTGGCAGGCGCTCGCCGAAGGTGTTGTTCAGCTCGGCGACCATGCAGGCGAGCGAGCCGTCCGCCCGGTAGCACCAGTAGAAGCTGACCGGGTTGAAGACGTAGCCGAGCACCCGGAGCTGCGTCAGAACGAGGACGCGCTCGATTGTCGGGTCGCCGGCGAACTCGATCACCGCCTGCTTGAGAGGCTTGTCGCCGTCGAAGTGATCGCTGTCGCGGAAGGTGACGACGTTCGGCTGGTTCACCGATACGAGGGCAAGCCGGCGATCGAGCTCCTGCAGCTCGTCCAGGTCGAGGAGCCAGTACGAGATCGGGTAGCGGAACGAGTTCCGCTTTGGAGTCCGGCGGGCGTGCGTGAGCGTGCCCGTGTAGAGCGCCGACCTCACCAGGTCACACCGAGGGCCGCGGCGGCTCGGACGCCGGACGCCAATCCATCCTCGTGGAACCCATTGCCGTGGTGTGCTCCGACGTAGTGTGTGTGCCTGAAGCCGGAGAGCGACGGGAGCGCCCGCTGGGCAGCAAACGACTCGACGGTGTAGAGCGGGTGGTCATAGACCATGCGCCGGATCACGTGCTCCTCGGCCACGTCCTCGTTCAGGGTCACGCAGAAGTCGGTCGGGTCGTCGATGCCCTGCAGACGGTTCAGGTAGTACGTGACCGTCGGCAGCCCGTCGTCTCGGAGCCGGTAGTTCCAGGAGGCTCGCGCTCCTCGCGTGCGCGGAAGCAGACTCGCGTCGGTGTGCAGCACGGCGTCGTTCTTCGTGTACGGGAAAGCTCCGAGCACACGACTCTCGGCCTCACTCGGATCCTCGAGGAGAGCGAGCGCCTGATCGGCGTGGGTCGCGACGACGACCTCGTCGAAGCGGTGCCGCTCCCCGTCGTCCGTTGTCAGCGCGACGCCGTCGGGGTTGCGGGCGAGTGAGCGGACGCCCAGCCCAAGCTTGAGGCGTGGCCCGAGTCGCTCGCCGATCGCCCGGACGTAGGAGTGCGACCCTCCGGTCACGGTCCGCCAGCGAAAGCGGCCGAAGCCGAGCATTCCGTGGTTGTCGAAGAAGCGAATCGCATAGGCGGCGGGAAACTCGAGCGCGCGGCCGGGCGCGGTCGACCAGAGTGCCGAGGTGAGCGGAACCAGAAAATGGCGCCGAAACCGCTGCGAGTAGCCGCGCTCGTCCAGGTACGCGTCGAGGGAGTGGCGCTCGTAGTCGACCTCGTCGAGCGACCGCCGCGCAGTCCGGAGCCAACGGGCGATCTCCCAGGCGAGCGCGCCGAAGCGCGCGCTGACGGCGTTGCGGCGTTGCGCGAACGGCCGCCGCCCCGAGTACTCGAGACCGCACCCGTCGCAGCTGACCGAGAAGGACATCTCCGAAGACTGTGTCTTGACGCCCAGCTCGCCGAAGAGGCGGACGAGGAGCGGATAGTTGCGCGTGTTGTGGACGAGAAACCCGGTGTCGAGCGCTTGGCCCTTGTGCTCGATTGTGTGCGTGTGTCCGCCGGCACGCGAGTCGCGCTCGAAGAGCGTCACGTCGTGTGCGCGCACGAGAAGATGAGCGGCTCCGAGCCCGGAGATGCCGCTGCCGACGATGGCGATCTTCACGACGAGGCGAATCCCATGCAACCATTGTTCGCTCGCGTGCGAATAACGGTTCGGAGTGAACAGTCCTTTCAGTGAGCAACCCCTGAGCCCGGCAGCACCGGTCGGCACGGTTCGCGAGGGCACGAGCCGGATCAGCCAGGTGGTGACGCTTGTGGCAGTGATCGTGCCGCCGCTCGGGATCCTGTCGGCGATGGGCGTCCTCTGGGGGGTTGCGTTCCACTGGGTCGACCTGGGCGTACTCGCGGGCTTCTACGTTCTGTGCGCCTTCGGAACGACGATCGGCTTTCACCGCTACTTCACGCACCGCGGCTTTACGACCTGGAAGCCGGTGGAGGCGCTGCTCGGTGTTCTGGGCTGCATGACCATGCAGGGCCCGCTGACACAGTGGGTTACCGACCATCGCAAGCACCACGCCCTCTCGGACAAACCCGGGGATCCGCACTCGCCGCACGTGGGGCACGACGAAGGTGCATGGGGCGCGGTCCAGGGATTCGTCCACGCGCACGTCGGTTGGCTCTTCGCCAACCTCGGCATGGAAGAGGGAGGACGTGAGTACGGCAAGGATCTCTACGAGAATCGCCTCGTTCGCTCGATCGACCGTCTCTACATGGTCTGGATCGTGCTGACGCTCGGGTTGCCGTTCCTGCTCGGCTACACGATCGGCGGAACTGTCGGCGCTGGGTTCGAAGCCCTCGTGTGGGGCGGGCTCATCCGGATCTTCATGTACCAGCACGCCACCTTCAGCGTGAACTCGATCTGCCACATGTTCGGGCGCAAGGACTACCGCTCCCGTGACGAGGCGCGGAACAACTGGCTCGTCGCCCTGCTCGTATTCGGCGAGGGCTGGCACAACAACCACCATGCGTTCCCTGCGTCGGCGCGACACGGGCTCCATCGCTGGCAGATCGACGTGTCCTGGTGGGTGATCCGCGGGATGGAGAAGCTCCGCCTCGCCTGGGACGTGAAAGTGCCCGAGGCAAAGCAGCTCGAACGGCGTCGGGTTCAGACCACCGCGGCCTGAAAGCGCTCGAGCTCCGCTCCGACCAGACGAGCCCAGGTTCCGGCCCGCGGGAGCGGCAGCGCGCGTCCGCTCGCGCGGAAGGCGATCCCGTGCACCGCGCCCGGGATCAGCGTGTAGTCCCCTTCGACGCCTAACTTCTTCGCGCGTTCGTAGCCCCGGCGCGAGCTAGTCGCGCTGACGCCCGGGATTCCCGGCAGCCACCGATCGAACGCTCCGTGGATGACGTCGAAACGCCTGCCCCGGAGCGTCTCGAGCGAGAGGCGATCGGGGATCCAGGGCGCTAGCCCAAGCACGGTCTCTACGGTCGGCTCGGTTGCGGCCTGGATTGCCACAGCGCCGCCCATCGAAAAACCGAGCAAAAGCGCCCGGGGCGCGCCTACCTCCTCGACGGCGGCGCGCGCGTCCTTCACGCACCAGGACATGCGTTTCCATGACTTGATCCGGTACTTCACCTCCGCGAAACCGATCTTGGGGAACCGCGGGGCCAGCCGGCCTACGAGCCATTCGAGCGACGCGCTCCAGGTTCCCGCGACTTCGCCTCTTTGCCCGCCGTTCACGCAGACGACAGCCAGTCGATCAGTCGGGCCAGTCAGCCGCATCTCCGCACCGGTCGCAAGACGCATCAGGGAACCCCCACGAGCAAGATCAGCGCGCGGGTCCGAGAGCCTTCTCCAAGCCCTCAAGAGCGTCGTCGGCCATCCTGTTCATGACCGGCAGCAGGAACGGGCCGGCTGGCCGGAAGAGACCCTTAAGGCGAAAATCGGCCACGTAGGTGATTCGCGTCCCCTCGCCGTCCGGTTCGAGGGTGACCTCGTCCACCGAGTGCGCCCGCTCGACATCGCCCGAAAGCACGGCGCGCCTGTCGGTCTCGAGGGCCGTCACGACGTAGCGGAAACGGTGCTGCTTGCCGCGAAAAGCGCGACGATGTCGAACTCGCTCCCTTCACGCACTGGGCCGACGGTGAGCTTCGTTGCCTCGACGATTCCGGGATCCCACTCGGACGCGTCGAAAAGTCGGCGACGTAGTCGAACGCCTCGCGGAGAGAGCGGCGCACTTCGATCTGCTTGAGGATCTGCACCGTTGGCGATCGTACCCGCGGTTTCCGTGCCCACCAAGCTGCCTCGGTGCCCGCCCGAACCGAACCAACACAGGCGGTTGAGAAGCCGCTCGCACGGCACCTCTCCTTAGATCTTCAATCCACGGCCGGAGAGCGGATTGACGAGCTGCAAGTCGTCACCGCTTAGCGCATCAGCTGGTAGGGAGACCACTTCCGCAGCCCGCGCCGCGGCGAGATCGTCGTCTTCAAGGTACCGGCCTCCGTGCGCGCATCGGGCTGTGGCAATGGCGGGGCCACTTTCGTCAAACGCCTGATCGGTCTGCCGGGCGACCCGCATCCATGAAGACGGCGCAGGCTTCCTCTGGGTAAACGGGCGCAAGCTCGCCGAGCCCTACGTTGCGCCGGCCCGCCGCGCGCAGGACCTCGCCAACCGCAATCGCACGTGGTTCGTACCTGCTCACGACTACTTTCATGGTTGGCGACAACCGCGGGCAATCATGCGACTCGCGCGTTTGGGGCCATGTCCCGCGCAGGAACCTGATCGGCACCGTCATCGGTATCTATTGGCCGCCCGACCGCGTCAGCCGGAAGTTCCTCGTCGGGGGCGCCCTCGTCGCTGCCGCTGCCGCTGCACCCGCTTTGATCGCAGGCCGACGCCGCAGGCGCTCGCGGCCCGCCACCGTCTCGCGACGGGATGAACGATGAAGTGTTGAGTCGCAACGGCGACGGCCGTCTCGATGTCTACGACCCGGCGGACGCAGTCCCCGGAGCAGCGCGATTCCTGCGCGCAAACGGTGCGCCCTCTCTTCAGAACGAACCGCGTAACAGATTCGATTCTCAGACGTCGCTGCGTTGTAGCCTGAGTCAGGAGCCTGGTTCCACACCAGACGTTGGTTCAGGCCGCCCTCGTTCCCATTGCTCATTTCAGACCCGGCGCTTTCCGTAGCGGCTTGCGCCGCTACGTTCCTGGCTCCCGACCCGCCGGCGGGCCGGGAGCCAGGAACAAGGAAGTTCTGGCAGGGACTGGAGTGACCAGAGGTGAGGGAAACCCAGGAGGGGAAGTTAAAGGCGAAGCGATTACTGACTGTGCTCGGGGAGAGCGAGGAGCCGGGGAGTCGGGCCGGAGAATTCGAGGGCGGCGATGCTCATCACCGACGCCCATCCCGGATCGTCGAGAACGCCGCAGGGGGACAGGGTTCTTCCATGCGGCGTGTCAGGCAAGCGAGAGGGGAGCCGCGTTGGTACCAGAGGTTGACCCAACGCGAAGTACACGACGGTGGACAACGGCGCGGCGACCGACACCGTTTTCGTCGACCACACCAACCCGATTGACGGCCAGACGATCACAGCGCCGAACTCGGGCAACGGCCCGCAGAGCGTCTGGTGGCAGTTCAGCCGCCTGGCCGGCACGACGCCGCACGTGGCGACGATCTGGATCACGTCGGCCGCGATCCTCACCGACTGCCGCTTTACGGTGCAGGCTCTGGTCGGCTAAACGCTCACTGCGGCGGCTCTCGGAGCGGCGGTCTCGCCCGGTTGCTCCGAGAGCTGCTCGCGGTAACGCCGGATAAAGGCGTCCACGACCATCGGGGCGAACTGTGTGCCGCGGTTCTCCTGCAGCTCGCGCAAAGCTTCCTCGGGCGCGAGCGCCCGGTGGTACGGGCGGTCGGTCGTCATTGCGTCCCAAGCGTCGGCGAGACCGACGATCGCGGCGCTGAGCGGGGCCTCCTCGCCGCGTAGCCCGTCGGGATATCCGCGGCCGTCCCAGCGCTCGTGGTGGTGGCGAATCAGCGACACCGCGCCGCGCAGACGCGCAATCCGGCCCACGATCTCCGCACCGTCCGTCGGGTGGCGCTTGATCAGGGCGTACTCGGACTCGCTCAGCTTGGTCGGCTTGGTGAGGATCGCGTCCGGGACGCCGAGCTTGCCGATGTCGTGGAACAGACCGGCGACGCGGATCGCCTCGAGCTCCTCGCCGTCGATGCCGAGCTCGTCGGCGACTGCGAGGGCGATCTCCTGGACGCGCTGCGAGTGGCCGGCGGTGTACGGATCGCGAGCGTCGACCGCGGCGTTCAGAGTCTCGACCGTCTCAACCGCGTTTTGCTCGAGCAGGCGGTAGGCCTCCGACAGTTCCTCGGTTCGCTCGCCGAGGGCCTCCGTCTGGGAGCGGAGGGTGCGAGACGCGCGCCGAGCCAGCACGGCGAGAGCCAGGTACAGAGCGAGGAAGACGAGCGCGACGGCGATCCAGACGACATGTGTCCCCGCGGCGATCGTGCTTTCGACTCGGCGCGGGTCGGCGTAGATCTCGTAGGCGCCGATTGCACGCTTGCCGTAGATGCTTCGGATCGGGACGTAGACCTCGAGCAGCTTGTCGAAGCCGAGCTTGCGCTCCGCGGCGTTCTCCTCGTTGTCGGGAACGTCGAAGCCTGCTGTCGCCGTGCCCTTGTGGATCGCCTGACCGAGTTTTCCGGTCACGTCGAAGCGCCGCCCGATCCGCTCCTGGGCGCGGTTCGTCCAGGCCAGCACTCCATTCCTGCGCCAGACCTTGATCGTGACCACGTCGGGCTGCTGCTTCATCGCCCGGGCGACTGTGCCGGCGATGCCGTACGGAACGGTGATCTCGTCGCCAACCACGACGTGCGGCCGGAGCACCCCGTCGACGTACTGGCTCAGGCTCGTGCGTGCGTCGGCGAGCGCCTGCTTGCGCATCTGCATGGTCAGCACCGAGGTGAGCGCGATTCCGCCCAGCACGAGGATCGCCGCACTCGCGACCAAGAACGCGCGAAGGAGCGTCAAAGAACGCTTCACTGCCCACCCGCGCGTGACAAATGTGTCCGCAGCAACCACGCGTCTCTGCGCGGTTATCGGCTGTTTGTGGCGGAAACGCAACGTTCTCCATCCCTCGATCGAGGGACAGGCCCGGAGGCGGCTGTAACGCCCCGACTCTCTGCGAGACTGTTCTCCGATGCCGAAAATCGAGAAAACAGAGCAGCAATGGCGGGCGGAGCTGACGCCTGAGCAGTACCGGATCCTGCGCCAAAAGGGAACAGAGGCACCGTTCTCGGGCGAGTACGACCACGTTTTCGAGCCGGGGCAGTACCGCTGCGCCGGTTGCGGGGCGGAGCTCTTCGAGTCGGAGGCGAAGTACGACTCGGGTTGCGGCTGGCCCGCCTTCTACGCACCAGCGAGCGACGAAGCGATCGACGAAGAGACCGACGCGAGCCGCGGCATGGTGCGAACCGAGGTCATGTGCGCGAACTGCGGCGGCCACCTCGGACACGTGTTCCCGGACGGCCCCGCGCCGACCTGCCAACGCTACTGCATCAATTCAGCAGCCCTGAAACTGGAGGAGGAGTAAGTGGAAAATAAGGCAACGTTCGGCGCCGGCTGCTTCTGGGGCGTCGAGGCGGCGTTCCGGCAGATCGACGGCGTGACGGAGACCGCGGTCGGCTACGAGGGCGGGACGCTCGAGAATCCGACGTACGAGGACGTCTGCTCGCACACAACGGGGCACGCCGAGGTCGTCGAGGTCACGTACGACCCGGAACAGGTCTCCTACGAGCAGTTGCTCGGCGTCTTCTGGGCCAAGCACGACCCGACTCAGCTCAACCGACAGGGCTGGGACGTGGGCGACCAGTACCGCTCGGTGATCTTCTTTCACGACGAGGAGCAGCGGGAGATTGCCGCGCGCTCAAAGGCCGAGGAGCAAGCGCGCAACGCGCAGCCGGTCGTGACCGTGATCGAGCCCGCCCAGACGTTCTACCGGGCCGAGGACTACCACCAGCGCTACCTCGAGAAGCAGGGACGCTCGAGCTGTAACGCACAGCTCCAGCGGGCCGGCACCGCGTCCTAGGCGCCGGCGCTCAGCGCAAAGCCGCACGTTTCCGAGTCTCGATCCGGGGTAGGATCCTGCCTTCGGTGGCGGGCAACGCTTCCTGGAAAACCCTGTCCGAGATGGACGTGCGCTTTGCGCGCTCGCGTCGACGCGCGGCGACGAAGCGGCTTCACCCTGTCCGCAAACCCACCGTTCGCTGGCGGACCGTGCGGGGACTCCTCGTGCTCGCGCTCCTGTTCGGATTCGTCGGAGAGACCACGCGCCTGGAGATCTCGAATGCGCGCAGTGCAGCGGATAAGCCGAAGCCGGCCACGGTTGTCCCGCTTCCACGCGCTTGCGGGGTACCGGCTGCGTTCCACGGGGCGTTCAGGAACGCTGCCACGCAGACCAGCGTGCCCCTCGCGCTGCTCGTCGCGACCGCCTACGAGGAGTCACGAATGGATCCGGCAGCCCGCTCGCACGCAGGGGCTGAAGGGCTCTTCCAGCTGATGCCGGCGACGGCCCGCTCGCTCGCGGTCGACTGGAAGACGCCGGAGGCGAACGTGCTCGTCGGTGCGACGTACCTGAGTCAGCTCCTGAATCGGTTCAACGGAAACGTGGACCTCGCGCTTTCCGCGTACAACGCGGGCCCGGCCGCGGTCGAGAAGGCCGGTGCGGCGCCGACGCTCGGTACGTTGCGCTATGCCAAAAACGTCGTGGCGCGCTCCGCGCGGCTCTCGGCCGTCTGCCGGTAGTCGGCTACCCGCCTACGTACGGCGCGCCCCACACAACACAGCGGTTGAGTTTTCGCAGGCGCTGCGTGATGTAGGTGTACACCTACATCACTTGAACAGGCTCTAGAACGGCCGCACCGGCAAGGCCGGCATGGCCCAGCAAGTGACGCCCAGCTCTACTAGCTTGCGTCGTCGCGCGAGCGGCCGAGCAGGCGCCTGCGGCCCTCGAGCGCGTCGGGGAGCGTCTCCGGCTCGCGCCGCTGCTCTCCCGCGTCCGCCAGGAGGTCCTCGATGCTCCGTCCGATGTCGCGGAGACCCTCCAGCGCGGTTCGCCGCCGTTCCTCGAGCTTCTTTGCTTCTTCCCGCAGCATCTCCTGGCGCCGCAGCGCCGCTTCCTCGATCTCGTCGGCGACCTCCTGCGCGGCCTGGCGCAATGCCTCGGTTCGCCGTTCCGCGTCGGTGAGGAGGCCGCGGGCCTCTTCCTCGGCCTGCTGGCGGTGTTTGCTCGCATAGGCCTCGACGGCCAGCCGGATGTCGCGGGCGTAGTGTTCTGCTTCCTCGCGCTCCTGCTCGGAATCGCGAACGAGCTCTTGCACGCGCGCTTCGGCCTCTTCGTTCGCCGTCGCACGAACCCGGTCGGCTTCGCGCTGCGCCTCGGCTCGAATCTCTTCCGCCGCGTCTTCGGCAGCCCGCAGGATGCCGGTGACGCGGTCGCCGACACCCCGGGACGCGTCGCGGTTGTCGGGCTCGGAATCGCGCGGGAGACTCGGCTGGGGCTCGCCTTCTTCGGCCAGGCTGTTGCCGCCACTCAAGGGCGAGTGTTCCTGCTCACTCACGCGATGTTCGCTTGTCCGGTTAGCCCCAACATGCCGCAGCGCGGCAGGTTAGGACATCCTCGGCCCCACCGCAACCGTGAGGCCCGAGAAAGCCGAGCTAAACGCCGAAAAACGCGCGTGGGTCCGACCGTCGGCGTACCAAGCCTGCTATTTGGACGGCCGCACCGGCAAAGCCGGCACGGCCTCCAGTCGGCATCGCAAGCGATGCCTCAATGTGTTTGCGCTTCCGCTAGCTGGTGGCGAGCCGAGCGCTCAGGTTCGCGGCGGGGAAATTCCGCAGCTTCCGCTTGAGCTGTTCCGCAGTCATGAGGACGCCTTTCCGCAGTTAATTTACGCTTCTCAGCGTGGACCAGGATGGGCCGTGGCGCCATCCCTCAAAGGTGGGCACCGTCCGAGACGAAACGTAGCCTCGCCTGCGTGGAAACCGACGTTCTCCGCCGCGCCGTGGCCGAGCTCGTCGGTACTTTTGCGCTCGTCTTCGTCGGGGCCGGCTCGATTATGGTCAGCGGCGGTGGTAGCGGGTCGATCGTGGCGATCGCGCTGGCCCACGGGCTCGTGATCGGGGTGATGGCTTCAGCTGTGGGGCACATCTCGGGCGGCCACTTCAACCCTGCGGTGACCTTCGGTTTCCTCGTCACGCGCCGGATCGAACCGGCGATCGCCGTCGCGTATTGGATCGCGCAGTTCGTCGGTGCCGTGCTCGGCGCAGCGCTCCTGAAAGGGATCCTCCCGGATGCCCTCGCGAAACCGGCCAAGCTCGGCGCGCCCGTGCTGAGCCCCGCGATCGGGTCCGGCGCGGGCCTCATTCTCGAGGCGGTCCTGACCTTCTTCCTCGTTTGGGTCATCTTCGCGTGCGCGGTCGACCCGCGCGGCACGTTCAAGTCGATCGCCGGGCTTGCGATCGGCTTCACGATCACGCTCGACATCTTCGCCGGTGGGCCGCTCACCGGCGCCGCGATGAACCCAGCGCGCGCTTTCGGGCCCGAGTTGATCGACGGTTTCTGGAACGACGCCTGGATCTGGTACCTCGGGCCGCTGCTCGGCGCCGTGATCGGAGCGCTCACCTACGAGTGGTTGTATCTGCGTCCCGTTGGGCCGGTGCCTGTCGGACCGCCGGAGACCGGCGTGGCTGAGCCGCGCCCCGGCGATACGGCAGCCTCCTAGAAGTCCGTTTCGGCCTGCTAGGTTCCGGCCGTGCTCGCGGCGCTGTCCACGGGGAACAAGGTCGGGCTTGCGCTCGTCGGAGGGCTGTTCATCGTCTTCGCGCTCCTGTCGGCGTTCGTCTTCCCGCGCTACCGTCCCGACTATCCAGGGCGCGTCGGGCTCCCCGTCTTCGTCGCGGGCTCGATCGCTTTGTTTCTCGGGATGATGTCCGCCGTCTACGTCTTCGGCCGCGAGCCTGAGGAAGGGCACGCCGCCGGGGAGCAGACGGCTGCGCACGAGACGACGGCGCCCGAGACCACCGAGAGCACGGCGACGACCGAGACGACTCCCTCCGCCACGACCGCACCCGCGACGACGAACGCCGGCGAGCCGCAACGCAAGGTCGAAGTCGTCGAGACCGAGTTCAAGATCAAGCTCGCCGAGAAGAGCTTCTCGCCCGGGGCCTACGAGCTGGAGTTGAAGAACGAGGGGAAGGTCCCTCACGATCTCGTCGTCAAAGGCCCGGGCATCGACGCGGCCAAGACGCCGGTGATCGCGGGCGGGAAGACGGCGAAGCTCCGGGTCGCGCTCGAAAAGGGGGAGTACGAGCTCTACTGCTCCGTGCCCGGCCACAAACAGCTCGGCATGGACGTCAAGATCAAGGTGGCCTAACCGCGATACCCTGAGCCTCGAGCGCTGAGCCGCTCCTGGAGAGGTGTCCGAGCGGTCTAAGGAGCGCGACTGGAAATCGCGTACCTGCCGAAAGGTGGGTCGCGGGTTCAAATCCCGCCCTCTCCGCTTCGCCGCCGCTACGCGGCGGCTCGCTTCACGGGGGAAACCATGTTTCCCCCGTGTGCCCCCTTCTTCTTCGTTGCGTTTTTGCGGCTGGGGGCTCGGCTCCCGGCAGGTTGAGCCCGCCTCCGCCGGCTACCGCCGTGGTATCGCGGCGCGAGGGTGGGGCAATTACGGTGACACTTGAATGGCGACCGTCGTGTTCTTTCCTGAGGGGGCTTACGGGCCGACGAACAACTGCGTGGGGATTGGCGCGGTCTTGCGCGAGCGCGGGCATCGGGTCGTTTTCATCGTCGAGGAGTCGTTTGCCGGCACGCTCGAGGCGCAGGGGTTTGAGGAGGCTTTGATGCGGCTCGGGCCGCCGCCGGAGCGGGAGGAGGTGCCGGGGCAGTTTTGGAAGGACTTCATCCGCGAGACGGCGCCGGTCTTTCGCAAGCCGACGATCGACCAGCTCGAGGGTTTCATCCAGCCGACCTGGCAGGCGCTCGTGGACGGCGCGAAGTACGTTCAGCCTCGGTTGCGGGAGATTCTCGACGAGGTGCAGCCGGACGTGATCGTGCAGGACAACGTGGCCGGGTTCGCCGCGTTGCCTACTTCCGGCCGGCCGTGGGTGCGGATCGTCTCCTGCAACCCGGCGGAGCTCAAGGATGCCGACGTACCGCCCACGTTCTCGGGTTACCCGACCGACGATCGGACGGGCTGGGACGACTTTCGGGCCGAGTACGAGCGGACGAACCGGGCGCTGTGGCAGGACTTCGACACGTTCATGCAAGAGCAGGGGGCGCCGCCGCTGGCGGAGCTCGAGTTCATCCACGAGTCGCCGACGCTGAACCTCTACCTCTATCCCGGGGAGGCGGACTACACGCGGGCGCGGGCACTGCCGTCCACCTGGCAGCGGCTGGACACGTGCGTGCGCGGAACGGATGCCGAATGGTCGATGCCAGAAGGCTTCGCGGACGGCGGAAAGGTGGTCTACCTGAGCCTCGGCAGCCTGGGCTCCGCCGACGTCGAGCTGATGAAGACCCTCATCGCTGAGCTCGCCAAGAGCGCGCACCGGTTCATCGTCTCCAAAGGCCCGCAGCACGACCAGTTCGAGCTGGCCGACAACATGGTCGGCGCGGAGTTTCTGCCGCAAACGTCGATCCTCCCGCAGGTCGACCTCGTCGTCACCCACGGCGGCAACAACACGGTCACCGAGAGTTTCTACTTCGGCAAGCCCATGGTCGTGCTGCCGCTCTTCTGGGACCAGTACGACAACGCGCAGCGGGTGGACGAGCTCGGCTATGGGGCTCGGCTGAGCACCTACGAGCACGACGCGGACGAGCTGCGAGGTGCCATCGACCGGCTCCTGGCCGACGAAGCGCTCAGCGCGCGGATGCTACGACTCTCGCAACGGCTCCGAACCATGCCGGGGACAGTGAAGGCGGCCGACCTGATCGAACAGGTCGCCTTGTCCTAAAGCATAGGAGGCACCGAAACCCGCGTCGTCTGCGGGTTCCGGCTGCGAGCAGCGGAGGGGGAGGGATTTGAACCCTCGTCGGACGTAACCGCCCGAAACGGTTTTCGAGACCGCCGCATTCGACCGCTCTGCCACCCCTCCAAGGGGCCGTCTCGGCCGGAGGAGAAGGGTAGCCGAGCCCCACCCGATCCGTGATGACTCGCGGGTCGCCGGCGGAGGCGGGCTTCGCCCGCCGGGAGCCGAGCACCGAGTCGCGAAAACGCAGCGAAAGAAGAAGGGGGCACATGGGGGAACATGGTTTCCCCCGTGAGAGCGAGCTCGCGGCGTAGCCGCGGCGAGCGAGACGGAGAAGGAGGGATTCGAACCCTCGAGGCAGGGATTTCCCCACCTAACGCCTTAGCAGGGCGCCGCCTTCAGCCACTCGGCCACTTCTCCGGCCCCTTCAGGATACCGCACTCTTTTGGCCGTCCCTGCCTACAAATCACCCTTCAGGGGTATGCGCGCGGGGGCCAACGTGAAGATGCTGTGTACGCCGGCTCCCCCCCTCATACCCCGGCATTTGCGGCGCCCGCCTAGTGTGACTGCCAGGCGGGCTTCGCGCTTTCTAGGGAAGAATTTGTGCGATGCGCGTGGGGCGGCACGAGGTTCGGATCTCGAACCCGGACAAGATCTTCTTTCCCGAGCGGGGCCTGACCAAGGGCGACCTCGTCCGGCACTACGTGGACCTGGCCGACTGCGCGTTGCACCACATCCGCCGCCGGCCCTTCCACATGAAGCGCTATCCGCACGGGGTCGAGGGCGAGTTCTTCCACCAGAAGCGCGTCCCCCAACACCCGGAGTACGTCGGCGAGCAGTTCGTGCAGTTCCCGAGCGGGCACTCGACGGTGTTCGCGGTGATCGACAACGCCGCCGCGCTGGCCTGGGTGGCGAACCTCGGCTGCATCGAGCTGCACACGTGGCACTCGCGCGTGGACGACATCGAGCGCCCGGACTATCTGCTGATCGACCTCGATCCGACCACGGACCACCAGTGGCCGTACGTGCGTGAGATCGCGCTCGTCGTGCGCGAGGTCATGGACGAGCTCGGCCTCGCGAGCTACCCGAAGACCTCGGGGGCGACCGGCTTCCACATCCTCGCTCCGATCAAGCCGGAGCTGCCGTTCCCGGAGGTGCGGCGGTTCGCGAAGGCCCTCGCCGAGGAGGTCGAGCGGCGGGTCGGCGACCAGGACGTCGCCACCACGACCTGGAGGGTCGCCGACCGGAGGGGCGTGTTCGTCGACTACGGCCAGAACGCGCGTGACCGCACGATTGCCTCGGCGTACTCCGTCCGGCCCACGCCGGACGCGCGCGTCTCGGCACCTCTGGCCTGGGACGAGGTGGCCGCGGTCGAACCTGGCGCCTTCACGCTGGAGACGATGCGCGAACGTATTGCGAAGGCCGGCGACCTCACGAAGGGCATGTGGCGGCACAAGGCGAGCCTTGCGTCGCGCTTCGACGTCTTCGGTCTCGAAGCCCCTACCGCACCCGGATCCGCGGATCGACCGCCGCGTAGACGAGATCCACGAGCAGCGTCGCGGTGATCACGCACAGCGACGAAGCGCCGAACGAGCCATGGCCGACGAGGTCCCACCAGAAGCGGCCGTACTGCACGACGAGCGGCTCGCTCGAGTGCCCGTATCCGGTCGGGATGATGTTGAAGAGCACGAACGCGACGAACGTCGTGGCGAAGAAGGCTGGCCATGACGGCGAAGACGATGCGCTTGACGATGTACGCGGCCAGGCGTTGGCGGGCCGGCCGCTACTTTGCGGGCGCCCCGACGCCGAGGAGATCCGGCACCGTCAGGTCGTCGGGCCGACGGGGCGGCCTGACCTCTCGCCACGTGCACTGCTTCGGGTCCTTGTCGGGCCGAAAGCGTAGGAACCGAGTGCCGTGGCGGAAGCGGTTGCGCTCGAGCTTGTCGTAGCGCACCTCGCAGACGAGCTTCGGCTTGACCGGATTCCAGTCCAGCTCCTTACCCCGCGTCCAGCGGCTCTGGCCCCCGGGCACGCGGTCCCCACTGATCGCGCCCTTCGCGCGGAGCTTCGGGAGCTGCTCCTCGAGCTCGCGCCGCACCGCGGCCGGGAACCCGGAGCAGTGCCCGACGAAGTCGAGCTCCCCTTTGTCGCCGTAGAGGCCGAGCAAGAGCGTCGAGATCCGCCCCTCCGCTTTCTCGCTCCAGCGGAAGCCGACGATCACGCAATCGGCGGTCCGGTACGGCTTCACCTTCACGACGCCGTCGCGTGACCCGGGGAGGTACGGCAGTCCGAGACGCTTCCCGATCACGCCGTCGAGGCCCGCGGCCTCCAACCGCTGCAGCCATTCGCCCGCCTGCTCGACGTCCTTCGTCGCGGGCGACAGCCGGAAGCCCTTCGCGCTGCGCTCGAGAAACGCGCGCCGTTTCTCCAGCGGCTGCTCGTGCAGCGGCTTGCCCTTCCAGCGTAGGACGTCGAAGGCGATGTACTGCGCCGGGATCTCGGCGGCCAGCTTGCGCACGCGGCTCTCGGCCGGGTGGAGGCGAAGCTGCATCGCGTCGAAGTCGAGCACGCCGTTCTGCTCGATCACGATCTCGCCGTCGAGCGCGGAGTCAGGCGGCAGCTTTTCCCCCAGCTCGCGCAGCTCGGGGAAGTAGCGGAGCAGCGGCCGCCCGTTGCGGCTCCACAGGTTGAGCTCTCCTTTCAGGTTCTCGAGCACGCCGCGGAAGCCGTCCCACTTGGGCTCGTACTGCCAGGTCCCGCTCGTCGGGAGCTCGGCGACGAGCTCGGCTTCCATGGGCGGGAACGGGAGGTTGCGCGGCGGCATGGTCTCGGGAGACTAGTCTCAGCGACCGCGGCTGAGTAGCAGCCTTTTCCCGGGCTCGCCGGTCTAACCTGCGTCGTATGCGCAGGGTTGTCGTCACCGGCCTCGGAGCGGTCACGCCGCTCGGGAACTCCGCTCCCGAGACCTGGGAGGCCGCCCTTGCGGGGAAGAGCGGGATCGACTGGATCCGCTCCTTCGACGCGACCGACTATGCGGTGCGCGTGGCTGCCGAGGTCAAGGACTTCGATCCGTCAGGCGTGGCCTCTCCGAAGGAAGTGCGGAAGCTCGACCGGAACGTCCTCTTGGCGCTCGCGGCGGGCAAGGAAGCGGTGGAGAACGCTGGGTTGAACGGCTTCGACCCCAATCGCGTGGGCATTGTCTTCGGCTCCGCGATCGGCGGGATCATCGGGATCATGGAGCAGGGGGACATCCTGCGCGAGCGCGGTCCGGAGCGCGTCTCGCCGAACTTCCTGCCCAACGTGCTCGTCGACTCGGCCAGCGGCCAGCTCGCGATCTCGCTCGGGATCAAAGGGCCGAACTACGCGCCGGTCTCGGCCTGCGCGACCGGCTCCCACGCGGTGGGGGAGGGGGCCGAGCTGATCAAGCGCGGTGACGCCGACGCCGTCCTCGCGGGCGGCACGGAAGCCTGTATGCACCCGCTGATCCTGGCCGGCTTCATCGCGATGCGCGGGCTCGCCGCCGAAGAGGAGCATCCTCCTCGCGCCTCGCGACCGTTCGATGCGACGCGGGCCGGGTTCGTGATGGGCGAGGGGGCCTGCGCCCTCGTGCTGGAGGAGCTCGAGGCTGCGAAGGGCCGGGGCGCGACAATCTATGCCGAGGTGCTCGCGTACGGGACCTCCAACGACGCGCATCACATGGCGCAACCCGAGCCGGAAGCGATCGGCGTGGGGGAGATGATGCGGGCGGCCCTCGCGCGCGGGGGAGTGGATCCCACGGAGGTCGACTACGTCAACGCGCATGGGACCTCGACGCCCCTCGGCGACGCGGCCGAGACGAAGGCGATCAAGGACGTCTTCGGCGAGCATGCGTACAAGCTCGCCGTTTCCTCCACGAAGTCGATGACCGGCCATTGCTTCGGAGCCGCCGGCGCGATCGAGGCGATGATGTGCGTGCTGGCGCTGCACGAAGGGAAGCTTCCGCCGACGATCAACTACGAGCATCCCGATCCGGCGTGCGACCTCGATTACGTCCCGAACGAGGCGCGCGAGGCCAAGATCGAGGTGGCCCTCTCGAACGCGATGGGCCTCGGCGGCCACAACGCTTGCGTGCTGCTCGGGCGGGCCTAGCCGCGGGCCGCTAGGACGGCCTCGGCGACGAGCTCGTCCAGGGAGGCCAGTACGAGGTCGGCCAGGGCGAGCGCTTCTTCGTCCGGCGGGAAATGGGGATTCGGGATCGCGATCACGTTCATTCCCGCCGCCTTGGCGGAGCGGATGCCGTTGTGGGAGTCCTCGATCGCGGTGCAGTGCTCGGGCTGGACGTCGAAGCGGCGGGCGGCCTCGAGATAGACGTCGGGCGCCGGCTTTCCACGGGGCACCTCCTCGGAGGAAACCGTGGCGTGGAAAAGGTGTGCGACTCCGAGTAGCTCGAGGGCCAGGTCGATCAGCTCGCGGTTCGAGGAGGAGGCGAGGCCGAGCGGCCACGGCGTCGCGAGTCGCTCGACCGCTTCCCGGGCGCCCGGAAGGGCCGGTAAGTGCTCGCGGTAGCGCTGTTGCATCCGCCGTACGACCTCGGCGTTGATCTGTTCCGGCGCGTCGGGTACCTCGAGCACGTCGTGCATGTAGCGCGACCACTCGTGCGAGCTCATGCCCATCATGTCCCGCTGCGCTCGGTCGTGCCAGCGGCCGCCGCGTTCGCGTACGAGCTCCTCGCGCACCTCGTCCCAGACTTGCTCGGTGTCGATCAGCACGCCGTCGAGGTCGAACACGACCGCCTCGATCACGGGCTCACGTAACGGCCGTCGACGTGGACGAGCGGCGGGGCTGGCGCGCCGTGCTCGACACTTGTGACTTCGCCGGCGAAGAAGGTGTCTTGGCCGGCCGGGACCTCCTGGGAGAGGCGGCCCGTGAGCCAGCCGACCGCGCCTGCGAGCAGTGGGGGGCCGCTCTCGTTTCGGAGGTCGATTCCGTTCCAGAGCGCGATCGGCGGGACTCCGCGCGCGAAATGTTGTGCAAGGCTTTCCTGGCCGGCGGCCAGCAGGCTGACGCCGAAGACGCCGGTCGCTCGCAGGAGCTCGTGCAGCGCGGCGTCCCGCCTCACCGCGAACCCGACGAGCGGCGGTTCGAGCGACAACGGGATCAGCGTGCCGATCGTGAGGCCGAGCCGCTCACCTTCCCGGTCGACCGTGACGACCGCGACGCCGGTCGGAAACCGCCGCATGAGCGCGCGCAGCTCCTCACCGCTCGCCACGCGGCGATCATACGGCCCTCCGGGTCGGGTCTCCGCGGAGCCGCCCCCGCAACCCGCCGGGTGTCAGGCACAGGGGTTCGGAGTGGGGTGCGGATCGTGGGAACCCGCAGAGTGTGTCGTTTGCGGCGAAATGTGAAGTTGTCTGACACCGTGTCGGGAATGCGCCGCGGTTGCGTCGAAAGTGCGACGCCGCGCGAAGCGCGGCTCCACCCGGGCTAGCTTCGTGGCGTGGGTCACCCACCGCGCATCGTCGAGCCGGACGGCTACTACCACGTCACCGCAGTCGGGAACGACGGACGCACGATCTACCCCTCCCCCGACGATGCCCGGAGCTTTCTCGACCGCCTGGCGCGCGCCGTCCGCCGCTACGACTGGGTCTGCCTGACGCACTGCCTGATGACCAACCACTACCACCTGCTGCTCCGCCTGCCGGCCGGCGGCCCGTCGCTGTCCCGCGGGATGCAGGAGCTCAACGGCCACTACTCCCGCGCCACGAACAAGCGGTACGGCAGAAAACACCACCTGTTCCGCAACCGCTTCGGCGCAAGGCACATCACAACCGAGAAACACCTGCTCGAAGCCTGCCGCTACATCGTCCTGAACCCCGTCCGCGCCGGCCTGGTCGCCCACCCCGCCGACTGGCCTTGGAGCAGCTACACCGCCTGCGCGAACGACCGCCTCGCACCCGCATTCCTCGCGCGTGACGAGCTGCTCAGGCTATTCGACGACGATGCGCGCCGAGCCCGCCGGGCCTATCGCGAGTTCGTCGAAGACCGCGCCTAGTGCTGGCGGCAGAGCTTGTCGCCGTTCAGGATCGCGTCGAGCTGGTCGTTCATCCGCCGCTCGTAATCGACGTCATTCGGGTTGTCGCCGTTGAAGTCGTGCAGCCCAGCGCCTTCCCACAAGATGTCCGGCGTCACGCCCGGCCCGGGCACGTTGATCCGGTACCTCTCGCCGATGCCGAGCGGTCGGTTCCGGTGAGGCGTTCCAGGCGGGATGGGATACCCACCCACGTGGGGGTCACGGGGATAGAAGCCGTAGCACCACACGCCCGTCGGGTTGTGCGCGACGAAAGAGTTCTCGCGTCGCCAACCGCTGCCGTACTTCGAGTTGTACGTGTCGAGGTAGAGCAACCGGCCGTACCCGTCCGTCGGGGCACCGTAGTTCGTCGTCCCGAAGCCGTACACGGGCTTGCCCTTGTAAGTGAGCCGCCCGAACAGCTCATGAAAGCGCCCGCTGTAGATCCAGTTCGTCCAGACCTCGACCTTCGCGAGCGACCCTGTCCAGTGCGAGACGCGGAGGTCCCAGTACTTCTGCTGCGGGAGCCACGGGACAAAGCCGAGATCGGGCAGGTTGACCTGCCACGACTGCAGCGCCCAGTAGCTGCCGTCAGGAGCCTTGCAGGACGAGACCAGCCAGGGCAGCTTCGGCCCGTCGTAGCGCCGGCAGCGGTTCTTGAAGCCTTTGGACATGTCGCGCCGGAACCTGCCCCAACCGGCTGCGTAGTCGAGCTTGAGCTTGACCTGCTTGACGCGGCGCGTGGGGTGTCGCGCATTGATCGCGCCCCAGGCGAGGACGTTGCGCACTCCGCGGACGACGCCCTGGCGCTTGCGGTAGCTGATCATCGCGAAGCCCTGACGGTTGACCCTGATCGTCGCTCCAACCGCGTTACGGTCGACCTGCTGCGACGCGGCAGCCGTGGACGCGAAAACGGCGCCGATCGCCGCGAAGATCGTGAGGAGCGCAAGTGTGCGAGCAAGCAAAGACGTCCCCGAGGCTGCCAGGTTCAACCGCATACGACGTACATCGGACTTCCCGGAGGCGCGCTTTAACGCTCCGGCAGCCCCAAACGAGGGAATCGCCTAGGAAGCCGCTGAGACCGCGTCCGCGACTCGCTCGACGCGATCCTCGACCGGCAGCGCGAGAAAGACGTCCACGACACCGGGATCGAACTGCGCCCCGGCTCCCGCTCGCAGCCGTCGGCACGCATCGTCAGCCGACAGCCGCTTCCGGTACGGGCGGTCGGTCGTCATCGCGTGGAAAGCGTCGCAAACGAGGATGATCCGCGCCTCGAGCGGGATTTCCTCGCCGGTTTTCCCGTCCGGATAGCCCCGTCCGTCGTAGCGCTCGTGGCAGCTGCGCACGATCGCTCTCACCTCCGCGAGCCGCTCGATCGGCGCCAGGATTCTCTCCCCGAGCTCGGGATGCATCTCCATCACGGTCCGCTCCTCGGCGGTGAGCGGCCCCGGCTTCAGGAGGATCGTCGCGGGGATGCCGATCTTCCCGATGTCGTGAAACAGAGCGCCGAGCTCGAGCTGCTTGAGGGCCTTCGCGTCGAAGCCGAGCCGCTCGCCGACCTTCAGCGCCATGTCCGTGATCGAGCGGGTGTGGGAAGACGTGTACTCGTCGTTGGCCTCCAGCGCGTTTGCCAGCGCCTCGACAGTCGAGACGAAGGTCGTCTCGAGGTTCTCGAAGCTGCCAGCGTTCGTGATCGCGAGCCTGGCCTGGTGGGCCAGCCCGGCAAGCAGCGTCATCTTGCTCTGGCGGAAGTCCTCGACCTCCTCCGCGGGCACCGCGGCCAGGATGCAGCACAGCCGCCCGCCGTCCAGGTGCACCGGGGCGACCGAATAGCGCATGCTCTGATCCAGGTGCGCGGCGTCGACGACGGTGTGCAGCTGCTCCGGCTCGACGAGGAACGGCTCGTGGGTCGCGACGAGCGCCTCCACGCGTGAGCCCGGGATTCGTAGGCGGGCCACGCGCTCGCGCTCTTGTTGGTCGTAGCCCGTGAGGGCGGTCGGAAGCAGGTCGCCGCTCTCCGGGTCCTGGAGCCACACCGAGTTGCGTGCCGAGCCGAGGATCTTCGCGGACAGCTCGACCACCCGCGCGAGGACCTCGGGCAGGCCTTCCGCGGTGGCGAGCTCGCGACTGAACTCGAGCAGCTCCTTGAGGTGCTCCGCCTCGCGACGCTGAGCCTCGTAGAGGCGAGCGTTCTCCAGCGCAACGGCCGCCTGTCCGGCCAGCACCTCGAGCAGGCGCACGTCGTCCTCGTCGAACTGCTCGACGCCGAGCTTCGAGATCACGATCACGCCGTTCACGCGCGTGCCGTAGCAGAGGGGAACCGCGACCAGCGATTCCTCGATCTTGTGGGTGCCGGGAATCATCACGGCGTAGTCACATTCGAGCGCGTTAGCGATCAGCTCCGGCCTGCCGGTGGCCGCCGCGCGCCCGGTGACTCCTTCGCCGACCTTCGTCCGTGGCAGGTGCACGTCTTCGCCGCCGTTTGCCGCCGACAGCTCGCCGCGGAACGCGATCGGCACCACCTCGTCGCCTTCGACGATCGAGACGCGGCAGTTGTGGTAGTCGATCAGCAGCCGCAGCTCGTTCGCGATCACATTGCCGATCTCGCGCACGTCGTTGAGGCGATTGAGCTTCCCGGCCAGGCTCTGCAGCATCTTCAGATGCGCGATCGACCGCACGTCGCCCTCGGAGCGGCGGGCGTTCGCCGGGCGCTCGCGAGTGGCCTCGTCGTAGACGATGACCAGGTTCTTCCCGCGCGCCTTCGAGGTCATCATCGCGGCTTCGGCGCAGGCTGCCAGCTCACGCGGGTTCATTGCGTGCTCGGGCCCCTGGGCGATGCCGATCGAGAGCGTGAGCTTCCCGGCCGGCCCGAACTCGCGCTCCTCGAGCTGCTCGGTGAGGCGGCAGGCGAGGCCGTAGGCGTCGGCCGCGCTACAGGAGGGCATGATCACGCCAAACTCCTCGCCGCCGAGTCGACAGACGACGTCCGAGGCCCGTACCACGCCGCGCAGGAGCTCCGCGAGCTTGGCCAGCACGTAGTCGCCGGTGCCGTGGCCGTAGATGTCGTTGACCTTCTTGAAGTCGTCGATGTCGAGCATCAGGACCGCGACGGAATCGTGCGAGCGGCTGGCTCTGGTCAGCTCGGCGCGGAGCCGGTCGTGGAAGAAGCGGTGGTTGAACAGGCTGGTCAGCGAGTCCGTCTGCGCCTGGTACTCGAGGCGCGCCCGAATCTGCGCGTTGTCGATCGCCAGCGCGGCCGCGTCGCCAAAGCGGATCGCGAGCTCGAACTCCTGCTCGTTGAACTCCGCGTCGCCGAGGCGATAGATGTTCAGCACGCCTTTGACGACGTCTCGCGCGATCAGCGGAACCGTGATCAGCGCCTCAGGCTCGTCGGGCGGTGTGCCCGGGACGACCTTCACTCGCGGGTCGAGATGCGCCGCATTCGTCAGCACCGGCTCGCGGTTCGCCGCCGCCCACCCGGTGATTCCCTCACCGAACGCCGAGCGGCTGCCCATGATCTCGTCGGCCCACCGGTCGCGGGCGAGGACCGGGATCAGCACCGTCTGCGTCTCGTCGGCCTGGTAGATGCTCAGCGTGTCGTATGGGATCAGGTCGTTGAGCGTGTCCGCAATCCGGTCGAGCAGCGTGTCCACGCTCTGCTCGGAGAGGATGTGGTGGAAGACGTCCGCGAGGCGCCTATACGACTCAACGAGGGCGCGCGGATCCGCGTCGCTGCCATCAGTCGGAGCAGCGTCGTGAAGTGGGGTCGTTGCCGCAGCAGCACTAGGTGGCCGCACGGGCTCAGTCTTGTTGAAGTGAAGCCACTTTTAACCCCTCGGAAGGGTGAATCGAAACCCGTATGCGGGTTACGTCAGATAGGCGATCAGAAACGCTACGAACGCGGCGCTGCCGGCGACGGCTATCGGCACGCGACTTTCCGCCAGGAAGGCCCCCGCGGCTGGGTGGGGGACGGCCGAGCGCGGAACCGCACTCAGCGCGAGCAGGAAGATCGCCACGCTCAGGATGATCAGCAGTCCAAGCTGAAGCGACGAGCCTGAAATCGAGCTGGAGATGCTCTCGCGCGTCGCTCCGAGAACTCCTCCTCGGTGGGACCGCCCGTTCGAGCCTGCACCCGAGGCGGACTTGTCTTCCTTCGGATTGGTGCCCGCCCCGCCGCCGCTCGATGAAGATGAAGCCGCGGCACCGGCTGGGCCGCCGCCGGAGCCTCGGCTCGCGCCGCCGCCCGTTCCGCAGACGTTCGCCCGGCGCATCGCCCTGAGAGCGGCTCCGCTCGGAGTGCCTCGCGCGACGACGACGATCTTCACGGTGAACACGCGCTTGCCGCCCGCGCGCCCGCGGATCCGGTAGGTGCCGGGGCCGAGCTGCCGCTTGCCGACGCGGGCGCGGAAGACGATCCGGTTCACGCCCGCATGTCCGCGGATGCGGAACGTGCCGACCTTGGCGCACGAGGGCCAGAGCTCCTGGACCGACACCGCGACCACGCCCTTGCCTCCCAGCACAAAGGTCAGGATTGTCCGGCGCCTGTTCTTCGGTCCCTTCGACGAGATCCACGTCCTGCTGGATGGCCGGCCGACCGACGTCTGGCCCCGGAGAGCGGGAGCCGACACGGCTCCGCCGGTCGATGCGCCCGTGAGAGTGCTTGACGGGGGCGTGCCTCCCTGGCTGATGCTGTGGCCCGGGCCCGGGACCGGGCCCGGCACGCGCACCGGAGGAACCGGAGGAACCGGAGGTACCTTGGGCTGCGTCGGCACGGTTGGCACCGGCGGAGGCGGCGGGACGGGAGGCGGCTGGACCGTCACCGTCGTCACGGGCGTCGTGATCGTCGGTAGCGTCGGTAGTCCGAAACCGGCGCTGAGGCCGCCCGAAGCCCAGGCTCCGAGGAAGCCCAGCCCGAAGAGCAGGACCGCGATTACGACGCGCCGCACACCAATACAACCCAATTTGGCGCCAAGTGGGTACGGCTTCGTTTCGAGGCGCCTCGCTCCGAGCAAGAATCAACTTGTCAGGGACGTGGATTACTGGTGCTGACCACGGAGCGCGACTACTACGACGTCCTCGGTGTCGGCCGACACGCCGACGGCGAGACGATCAAGAAGGCGTATCGCGCGCGCGCGCGCGAACTGCATCCCGACGTCTCCGCCGACCCCGAAGCCGACGCGAGATTCAGCGAGCTGGCCGAGGCCTATAGCGTGCTGTCGAAGTCGTCCTCGCGCCTGCTCTACGACCGCTTCGGCTATCGGGGCCGCGGCAACGGCTGGTTCGGAAGTGTCGAGGGAATCGTCTCCGAAGCAACGCTCTTCGACGTCTGGCCTGCGGCCAGGCGGCGGCAGCAGCAGAAGCGGAAGCCGGTTGCCGAGGTGGTCGTGGACACGTTCGAGGCCGCCCGCGGCACGACGCGCAAGGTCACCTTTGCGACGACCGAGTCCTGCAAAGACTGCGGCGGGAGCGGAGCTGCACGGGGGGCCGTCTCGGCCATGTGCCCGGCCTGCAACGGCACCGGGCGCAGCAAGCAGCGGCAGACTCTGCCGGACGCCCGCCTGCTGCGGATCGAGGACTGCCCGCAATGCGAAGGCGCGGGAACCGTGCACAGCGAGCCGTGCGCGCAGTGCAATGGTGCAGGCGAGGCCTCGGTGGAGCGCACGTTCAAGGTCGAGGTGCCGCCGGGGACGATCGAAGGGGACCGTCTCCCGCTCGAGGGCGCGGGCGACGGCGCCGTCGTCGCCGTGCGAGTCAAGACAACCCGCGACTCGCGCGTCGCGCGCTACGGCGCGCTGCTGTTGCTCGTAACGGCGCTCGTGTTCCTGGGGTTGCTCCTCCTGCGATAGACAGGTACTCCTTCGATCCGCGCGACCAGCCGGTAGCGGCGCCTGAGGATCTCGTCGGTCCTGCCGGAGTGGTCGACCACGCTCGGCTTCTGAGCCGCGATCACGAGCACCGGCCGCTGTCGTTCCAGCATGCGCCGCACGTCGGCGAGCGCGCTCGGGATCTTCTCCACGTTGCGGCGCCAGAGGTAGCGGAAGGAGGGGTCGCGATCGGCGAGGTAGTAGAGATTGGCCGCCGCCCAGACGACGTAGATGCGGTCGCTGGGCCGTGTGTGCGCTTGGACGTAGCGGGCCACGGCCCCGTCGTGAAGGAGATGGCGGTCGTGCGGCCAGATCGCCCTCGCCTGCGCCTCGGGCCCGTCGAACCAGAGTGGCGCGGTGACCGCCACGGTGGCGATCGACACCGCGGCGGCGGCGGCGCGGGCGACGACGAGCCGCTGCTCCATGAGGCGGCGCACTCCGAGCCCCCCGAGCACGGAGAGCGGTGGCACGAGTTGGAGGTAGTAGTGCGCGTGGAAGCTTCCGCCCCCGAGCACCCCGAGGGCCGCGGCGCCAAGCCATAGCCGCACGAGCAGCGGTGAGCCGCCCCAGCCGATCGCGGCCAGCAGCCCAAGCAGGCCGAGACCCTTCAGCGCCGCCGGCGCCGACTGCCAGAAGAGACGGAGGTGCTCGCTCGCCGAGCCGGTGAGCAAGGAGTCGTGACCGCGGTACCCGACCACCGCGAACCACCAGTCGTGGAAGCTGGCAGCGGTGAGGGCTCCGATCGCGACCGGTAGCGCAGCCGCGGCCACGAGAATGCCAACCGGCACGAGTGCGCGGCGGCGTTCGCGCCAGAGCAGGTGTGCAACGGCCGCGACCCCCGCGTCGACGGCGGACTGGCGCACCATGAACGCGCAGCCGGTCAGCAGGCCGCCCGCGACAAGCCAGGGCAGCCCGGCGCTTCCGCGGGGTCGCCGGAGATATCCGACGAACGCGAGCAGCGACAAGACCGCCGGCAAGGCCGCAAGCAGCTCGCCCGAAAGTGTGAAAGATTCGAGGAACGGGGACGAACCGACGGTTGAGAACAGTACTCCCGCCGCAACCGCCGCTATCCTCCCGCGCACCAGCCGGAGCGTGAGCAGCATCACTGCGAGCGCGACGAACACTGCCACACCCGCCGCTGCCGTCCGCAGCGCGCCCGCAGACCCCCCCAACACGTAGTGGATAGCGCGAAACCCGAGTATCAATCCCTGTGGGCGGTCGACCCAGGCGGCCCCGTAGAGAGCGCGCCCGCGCTCCCACAGCCGGGCGATCTCGGCATACCCCCCTTCGTCCGCCGTGAGCGGGGCGGACTGGAAGGGGAGGCGCGCGACTATCGCGAGGCCGAGCGCAAGGAGGCCAAGGACTGGGGCCCACCCGCCGGAGACGTGGACCGCCGGACGCTGCTGCTCGCCTTGGCCGGGCTGCTGGTCGCGCTCGTGGTCGCGATCTCCATCTCCGGGCTGGCCCTCGGCCCCGACCGCTTCCTGCTCGTTCTCCTCGTGCCCGCGCTGATCCTCGGGTGCGCGAGGCGGTACCTGCGAGATTTCGTCCCGTTCGCCGTGATGCTCGTCGTCTACGCGCAATGTCGTGGAATCGCTCATCTCCTGCATCCGCACCCGTTCTACATGCCCCAGCTAGAGGCCGATCGGTTCCTCTTCTTCGGCCACGTGCCGAGCGTCGATCTTCAGAACTGGCTCTGGACGGGGACGAAGCACTGGTACGACAGTCTCACGATCTCGATCTGGCGGCTGCATTTCATCGTGGCGCCGCTGCTGGCGTTCATCCTCTGGGTCCGGCGCCGCGCACTGTTCTACCGGTTCGCGGCGGCGCTGATCGTCCTCTCGATGGCGGGCGCCTTGACGTTCCTGGCCTTCCCGGCCGCCCCTCCATGGGCCGCGGCGAAGCGGGGCATGATCGAGGTTCAGCGGCTGCCGACCCCGCGCGGGCAGATCGGGACGCACGCCGCCGGGATCGGCAACTACTCGGTCTCGCGGCTGATCAAGTCGAACCAGTACGCGGCGGTCCCGTCGCTGCACGCCGGTTATGCCTTCCTCTGCTTCCTGTTCGTGGCCGCGATCCTGTGGGGGACGCGGTGGCGCTGGTGGGCGGTTGGGGTGGGGGCGATCTACCCCCTGGCGGAGTGCTGGGCCGTCGTCTACACCGGGAACCACTACGTCGTCGACCTCGTGATCGGCTTCGCCTTCGCCGCGGGCGTTCTCTACGCAGTAGAGCGCTTCTGGGGCTGGCGGCAGTGGCCTCAATGAGTCACGTGCGCGCGTAGGCACCAGCTTGGAGGCCGTGCCGGCTTTGCCGGTGCGGCCGGGCTGAACAAGAGATAGCGTCCAGTCGTGTCGTTGGACGAGACGACCGAGCAGCGGATAGAGCAACCGGTCTCCGCAGAGGCGGAGCGGGAGATACGGCTCACGCCGGCAGAGGCGGTCGCGCGCATGAAGATCACCCTGCCCGCGCGCGACAACGCGAAGCTGCGGGCGCTGCTCAAGCGCGTGAACGCCGACGAGGAGCTGAAGGCCTGGTGGCACGTCGCCAACGTGAACGCCGTGGCGCGAATGCAGATCAACGACCACTCATGGGTCCACATCCAGATCGTCACCAACATCGCGCTCAAGCTGCTGCGGCAGCTCGGCCGAGCCGGCGTGGAGCCCTCGGTCGTGCGCGACTACGGCTTCGAACCGGCGGACGCCGAGGTAGTCGTCGTGCTCGCGGCGCTGCTCCACTGCGTCGGTATGGCCGTGCACCGCGATGGGCACGAGGACTTCAGCCTCTTGCTCGCCGAGCCGAAATTGCGCGACCTCCTGGGCGAGCTGTACGAGGAGCCCGATCGCACGGTGGTCACGGCCGAGGTGCTCCAGGCGATCACGAGCCACCGCGAGGACGGGCGACCCCTCACGCTCGAGGCGGGAATCGTCCGTGTAGCCGACGCGCTGGACATGGCGCAGGGCCGGTCGCGGATCCCGTTCGAGCGCGGAGCGGTCTCGATCCACTCGCTGTCGGCGGCGGCGATCGACGAGGTCGTGATCTCGAAAGGGACCGACCGTCCGATCAAGATCGAGATCCACATGAACAACTCGTCCGGCATCTACCAGGTGGACGAGCTGCTAAGGGCAAAGCTCAAGGGCTCGCGCCTCGAGCCCTACGTCGAGGTGATCGCGCGCATCGACACGGAGGCGGAAAAGAGCCTCGTGCCGATCTACCGGCTGGACTTCGAAACCCGGTGAGCGCTCGGCGCTAGCGACCCGCCCAGGACATGGGTAGAGGCAACGTCACGCTCAGCAGCTCACGCACCCGAGAACGAGGAATGTGTCGAGCTGGTAGTGCGTCGGCGACGGCGCGTGCACGCGGATCGTGTAGCTCTCGGAGTCACCGGGGGCGCCTGAGTGATTGAAGGTCGTGCCGTCCGTGAGCATAGGCGTCCCGTTCACCTCGACGTCCATCTTGACGCCGGGCCCGCTCACCGAGAGGTTGACAGTGCACATGTAGCTCGGCGAGCCCTGGGTATCGCAGCTGCCGGCAAAGAGGTCCACGTCTCCGGCCGGATAGATCGTCCCGGGGTACCGCTTTCGGATCGCCGGTGCGCCCGAAGTCACGGTCCCAAGCTGCGTGGGCACTGTGTCGTTCGGCTCGTACCCGTCGCGTACTGCCCAGGGAACGAACGGAAGCTCGATCGCGGTCACATTGAAGCGGTCCTCGAAATTCGTGTTCCCGCCCGCGCTCGAACTCCCGCCGGCGACCTTGAGCTCCATGGTGTGAGGACCGGCAGCAAGCGTCTCCGTGAGAACCATTCCGGAATAGGACACCCGTTTGCCGTCGTTCGTGGCGTGGACGCCGACGGATCCCTCGTTGACGCCGTCGATGTAGACGTCAGTTCCGACGAATCCCGCCGAGTCGGTCGTGAACCGAAAGCCGGTGCCGGTGACAAAGATCAGGAGGGCCCCGCCGTTGACGCCGAACTTCGCGCTCTGCGGCAGGTTGAGCCCATCTTGGAAGACCTGCGTGGCCGCTCCGTCGACTGCCGCAGCCGGAATGCGACCGCGCCCGTCCAGGGCGAGCAACCGATTCGCCCCGGGCGCGGATGCCGCGTGGAAGCCGTCGACGAGGTCGGAGTTGAGGAGGTTGACCTTCCCGGACGAGCCGACCGAGAAGGGGGGGATCCCGGCCAGCACGCTGAAGGCCGCCGCTGGGCCGCCGCCGTTGTTGCGCGCGAACAGTCCTGCCGCCGTGGGCGAGTTGGTGTACGCCGCGATGCCCTGAGCGCTTGGCGCGCTGGCGCTATTGGTCACCTTGAGCTGGGGCGCAGCCGTGGCGCCGTTCAGCCAGCTCGTGGCATTGACCGTATTCGTCTGGCCTAGGTTGAAGATGCCTCCGATCCCGGTGCCGGCGATCGCAGCGCTCGCCACGAGCACCAGCATGGAAACGACAGCACCGAGCACGATGCCCTTGTAGAAAGTCGGTTTCAACGCCCTCTCCTCTCCCTGCGTGAGGCCGGCTCGATTGTCTCGACGTCGGCCCGGTTCCTCGTTGATTGAAACAAAAGGCGCGACGGGTTACTAGGGGTCGATCGTGGCGGGCCGGCGTCGCAGCCGCTTCAAAATTTGTGCCAAAAGTGCCATGATTTCTCGGAAGCAGGGTTACAGAGGGAGAGGCATCAACAAGCGTCGACTGCAATGGTCTGCAGGGTGGGCAACGCTGTTTGGCGTCGTCCTGCTCCTGGCCGGTGGGACGACCGTAGCGACCGGCGCCAACACGGCTAAGCAAGGCAAGCAGCATCTTCTGTCGAGCAAGCCCGTCGCGAGCGACGGCACGATGAACGCGCCCGCGGCCAGAGCCATGCGACAGGGTTACCTCGTTCCCAACCAGGCAGCCTATGAGCTGGCCAAGCGGCAAGCCTCCGGCGCGGCGGGAGCGACCTCCCGCGGGGCGAACAGCGGAGTGGATTTGCTGGAACCCGTGACGGCACTCGGCTGGAGCGGCATCTTCGATGCCAGTCGAGCGCCGTCCGATTCGACCAGCTCGGTTGGGCTCTCGCGGTACATCGAGCTCGTCAACAGCAAATACGCGATCTACAACAGGGGCTTCACCGCTTCGATCGGCGAAGGAACGCTGAACGCGCTCGCCGGCAGCGTCGACGGCGACGCATTCGACCCTCAGATCATGTGGGACTCGCAGACGAACCGCTTCTACTACGCGATGAACCTCGTCGTCAGCGCGTCCGATAACAAGCTCGCGATCGGCTTCAGCAAGACCGCGTCGCCCGCGTCGAGCGCCGACTTCTGCCATTACTTCGTCAACTTCGGGGCGGATTTTCCCGACTATCCGAGGCTCGGGGACAGCGCGTTTTTCTGGATGATCGGGTCGAACGTCTTCAGCTCGTCGAGCACCTTCATCGGCGCGGACGTCTATGCCCTGACGAAGCCTCCCGGCGGCCCGACGTGCCCCGCGCAGAGCACGTTCAAGACCGGGGAGAACCTTGATCTCCGCGATTCCTTCGGCAGTAAGGCCTGGACGCCGGTGCCCGTCAATCAGATCGATCCGGACGGCACCGGCTGGATCGTGGCTCGAAGGGGCGTGCTGCCGAGCAGCAGCCTCTCCTTGCACCGGGTCGCTCGGAAGGTCGACGGCACGCCGAGCATCCAGAGCACCGGCACGTTTGTCCAGGCGTGGGCCAGCTACAACATTCCCCCCGACGCGCCGCAGAGGGTGAACTACCCGAACTCAGACAAGCTGCTCGACACGCTCGACGCCCGCCTGACGCAGGCCGTGTCGGCACTCGACCCCGGCCACCCGACGGCGGGGGGGACCCCGCAGCTCGGGATCTGGACCCAGCACGCCGTCCTCCATCAGCCGACCGGCGATCCCCCTGGGCACTCCGAGGTGCGCTGGTACGAGATCAACCCCGTTGGTGGGCCGTACAAGGTGGTCCAGTCCGGAAAGTGCTGCTACGGGGGTGGGTACGACTCGTTCAACGGCGCGATCTCGCCGGATCGCTCGACCATCGGCCCCTTCGCCTCCAGACACGGGGACAACATGGTGCTGGGGTTCAGCACCTCCGGGAAAAGCTCGTTCCCCTCGATACGCATGATTTCGAAGCGCGGAACCCAAGAGCAGTCGTCCACGCTCGTCAAGTCCTCCGGGAACTACGTCGGGCCCGACTGCGCGGGGGCCGACAACATCTGCAGCTGGGGCGACTACTCCGGCGCGTCGCCCGACCCTAATCCGTACCCGGCCGGGTCACCGACGGGGCGCGTGTGGTTGGTCAACCAGTACTCCTCCGGCGGCACCTCGAGCGCAATCGCCAACTGGCGGACCTGGAACTGGATCGCGACTCCATAGCCGCGGCCCCTCGTAGCGGCGGGGCGCCGCCGGGTTACACCCGTTCGCTCACGTAGGTCACGTAAGGATCGCCGTCGAAGACGACCGCCGCTCCCTCGCGCATCCCGATCTTCTCGGCGACGCGGCGGGACGCGAGGTGGTCGGGAGGGACGAGCGCGACCAGCCGCGTCTGCGCGAAGCCGGCGAACGCGAGGTCGCGAACGCCGGCCGCGGCCTCCGTGGCGATGCCCCGGTTCCACGACGTTTTCTTCGTGTGCCAGCCGATCTCCGTCATTGAGGCGCCTTCGAGCACGAGCGGCCTGATCCCGCAGTACCCGAGAAACTCCGACGTCGACCGAAACTCGATCAGCCAGAAGCCGAACCCGTGCTCCTCGTACAGGGAAAGGTTCCGACCGATCCACGCGCCCGCTTCGCCACGTGTTCTGGGGCCAGGGTAGAAACGCATCTGCTTCTCGTCCGCCACCATCGCGGCGAGCCCGTCGAGGTCGTCCGGACGGAACTCGCGCAGCCTCAAGCGCGGGGTTTCGAGGATCGCTGTCAAAGGCGGCGGGGGTGGGATTCGAACCCACGAGCGACCTTTCGGCCGCTAACGGTTTTCAAGACCGCCCCGTTCGACCGCTCCGGCACCCCGCCGTCCCCAATTGTCGCGGAGGCGGGCTTTGCTCGCCTCCGCTCGTTTCGGCCTCGCCTAAACAGAGTAAGGAGGGGGACAACGGGGGAACCCAGGGTTCCCCCGTTTCGAAGACCGCCCCGTTCGACCGCTCCGGCACCCCGCCGCGTCTAGCGTAACTGCGGTAATCGGTCGATTTGTGGCAGGGAGACCGGCCTTGAGGCCAAACTGAAAGAGATCACCCTCATGGCTGACGACAAGAACGATTTCGACGCCGCCTGGGCGGCACTCGCGGAGCGCGAGCGGCGGACCGAGGAGGTCAGCCGCCGGCGTGCGACCGAGCTCGAGGAGCGGAGCGCGCGCGTCGACGCGCTGGCCGCCGACCTGCTCGAGCGCTCCGACCACGTCGGTTCTCGCGAGGCCGCATTCGGCGAGCGCGAGCGCACGATCGAGGAAGCGATCGCGGCCGTTGCGGCCAGGGAGCGCGAGGTACGGGAGGCGGAGGCCCGCGTCGCGGCTGCGGAGAAGCAGCTCGCCGACCTGAACGAGAAGCGCTCCGCGCTGCGCTCGCGCACGACCGAGCTCGAAGAGCGGGCCGACTGGATCACCACTGCGGAGTCCGAGCTGGGCACCCGCGAGCGCAGCACCGACGCCCGGGAGCGCGACGTGGAGCGGCGGCTGGCAGACGTCGTGCAACGGGAGGTGGCAGTGGCCGAGGTGGCGCCCGTGATCTCTCAGCGCGAGGCGGAGTCGACCGAGCTACGGGCAGCCCTCGACCGCGAGCAACGGGAAGTGACGAAGCTCCGCGGAGAGCTGGAGACTCGCCTCCGCGACGTTGAAGAGCGTGAGTCGCGTCAGATCGACCTCGAGTCGCAAGAGCAGCGCCTGGCAAAGCTCGGGGACGGCCTCGACCGGCGCGCCGGCCGCCTGGCCGCCAACGAGACGCGTGTCGCCAACGAGACGCGCGACTTGCGGGAGGCTGAGCGGATGATCGGGGAGGCCGAGCGGAGGAGCGCCGCTGTCGAAGAGCGCGAAGCGAAACTCGACGTGCTGGCGACGGAGCTCGCGGAACGCGGTGAATGGCTCGCCGCTGCAGAGGCCGAGTTGGGGGAACGCGGGCGACACGTCGCCGAACTGGAGCGCGACCACGAGTCCTGCCAGCGCCGGCTGGACGAGCGTGAGGAGGCCCTGGCCCGCTACGAGCAGCGGCTGGACACGCGTGCCGAGCTGATCGAGGCCGCCGACGCGATTCTCGACGAGCGCCGCAAGTTCCTCGGCGTCTCGGATGGTGACGAAGCCGAGGCTACGCCGGCGTGAGCGCCGCGGGCGCCCCGTAGGGCACCAGAGCCTCCGGAACCTCGACCGATCCGTCCTCGCGCTGGAAGTTCTCCAGCACGGCCAGCAGCCAGCGGTCCGTGACGGCGGTTCCGTTCAGCGTGTGCACGGGCTTGGGGCCGCCGCTCTCGGCGCGGAACCGGATCTGGAGCCGCCGGGCCTGGAAGTCCGTCGTGTTCGAGCACGAGGTGACCTCGCGGTAGCGGCCCTGGCTCGGAAACCACGCTTCGATGTCGTACTTCTTTGCGGCCGGCGCCCCGAGGTCGCCCGCGGCGACGTTGACGACGCGGTAAGGCAGTCCTAGCTCCTGGATCAGCTCCTCCTCGATCGCCAGCAGGCGCTCGTGCTCGTCCTCGGACGCCTCGGGCCGGGTGAACGCGAACATCTCCACCTTGTCGAACTGATGCACGCGGAACATTCCCCGCGTGTCCTTGCCGGCCGCGCCCGCCTCGCGGCGGAAGTTGGTCGAGTACGCGCAGTACCGGAGCGGAAGCTGTTCGGCGTCCAGGATCTCGTCCATGTGAAACCCGGCCAGAGCCACCTCGGAGGTGCCCGTCAGGTAGAGACCGTCGGAAGGGATCTCGTAGATGTTCATCCGCTCGGTCGGGAAGAAGCCCGTGCCGTACATCGCGTGCTCCCGTACCAGGACAGGCGGGCGCATCGGCGTGAAGCCGTGGCCGACGAGCCGGTCGAGCGCGAGACGGAAGATCGCGAGCTCGACCAGGGCCGTGTCGCCGACGATGTAACCGAACCGGGACCCGGACAGACGCGCCGCCCGCTCCATCTCGAAGCGCCCCAGCTCGAGATGGTCGCGCGGGTTTTCCAGGGCCGGCGGCTCGCCCCAGCGGCGGATCTCCTCGGCGTCGTCCTCGGTCTCGCCGTCAGGCACCGACTCGTGTGGGGGGTTCGGCACCTGCTCGAGCAGCTCGTCGCGGCGGGCCTCGGCCGCGCCAAGCTCGTCCTCGGCCGCGCGCAAATCCGCTTTGACCTGCTTGAGCTCTTCGACCTGCTCCGGCGTCGGCTTGCCCTGGAGCTTCTGTCGCGAGCGCAGGTCGTCCACCCGGGGAACGAGCTCGCGCCATCGTGCGTCGGCCTCGAGCAGAGCGTCGAAGGCCTCGGCCGCGCCCTTGCGCGCGACCGCCTCCCGGAAGCGCTCCGGGTCGTTGCGCGCCGCCCGGAGGTCGATCAACCGCTCTTCTGGGTCAGGAAGGCAACGAGATCAGCCAACTGCTTCGGAGCCAGCGGCTTGCCACCGTCCGGCGGCATGATGTTCTGGTAGCCGGGCTCGACGTACGACCCGGGGTTCTCGATCGACTCGCGCGTGAACTCGGCGAGCGATCCCTGATTCGCCTTCTTCGCGTACTGGGCCAGCTTGTCGAGATCGGGGCCGATCGTCCCGCTCGTTCCCGCCGGCTTGAACGTGTGGCAGGTACCGCACCCGCTGCTGGCGAAGACGGCCTTTCCGGCCGCCGCGTTGCCGGGTGGACCAGGTGCGGGCGTCGTCTTGGTGGGGAGCGACCCGACGACCTTCTCCGCAGTGGGCAGCACCGTCCCCTCGTAGCCGCAGCCCGCCACCGCGAGCACGAGAAACGCGACCGGGAGGACACGGCGCAGCATGGCGCGTGAGTCTAGCGAGGGGCTGACGAGTTACGAGACGGGGAGCGACGTCCAGGCGGCTACCATCCAGCCAACGAACTGGCTCCAAGGAGGGTCGATCTCGATGAAACGCAAGGCTTACGGTCGCGACGCCGGCCTCACGCTGCGAATGCTCCTCACGGGCTCGCTGCTCGGCCTGCTCTATGTCGTCTTCGCGGTCGTCCTCTTCCAGTTCCTGAACGTGGGCCTGATCCCGATGGTCCTGATCGTCGTCGGGATCGCGCTGTTCCAGTACTTCACGTCCGACAAGCTCGCGCTGGCGGCCTCGGGCGCAAAGGTCGTCGAGCGCGACCAGGCGCCGCAACTGCACGACATGGTCGAGCGCCTGTGCGCGATGGCCGACCTGCCGAAGCCGAAGGTCGCGGTGATCGACACCGACATGCCGAATGCATTCGCGACCGGCCGGAGCCCCAAGCACGCGGCGGTGGCCGTGACCCGCGGGCTCTGGGAGCGGCTCGAGCGCCACGAGGTCGAAGGCGTGCTCGCTCACGAGCTCTCGCACGTCGCCAACCGCGATGTCCTGATCATGACCTTGGCCAGCTTCTTCGCGATGCTGGCCGGGATCCTGACGCGGTTCATGATGTACGCCGGAATGTTCGGCGGCGGCCGCGACCGCGACAGCAACGGCCCGCCCATCTGGCTGATCGTGCTGCTGGTCTCGGTCGTGACCTACTTCCTGAGCCAGATTCTGATCCTGGCCATCTCGCGCTATCGCGAGTTCGCGGCCGATCGCGGCGCCGCGCTGCTGACGGGTGCCCCCGAGAACCTGATGAGCGCGCTCCAGAAGATCGCCAGCGACATGTTCCGGATCCCCAAGCGCGACTTGCGCGAGGTCGAGGCGATGAACGCCTTCTTCATCATCCCGGCGAGCACGAAAAAGCGCGTCACGGGCCTGTTCGCGACGCATCCGCCGCTCGAGCAGCGGCTCGAGCGCCTGGCCGAGATCGCCCGCGAGATGGGCCGGGCAGTTTAAGTAACTAAGAGCCGTAGGCTATGGGTCTGACTGACGTCCTCTTCGGGCGCAAGCGGCTGAAGAAGGCGTCGCGCGAGAAGTTGTTCGCCCTCTCCACGGCGCGGGTGACGCTGGAGGTCGAGCTCGGGCTGAAGCCCGGCGAAGGCGCGGCCGTCGTCTTCAAGCCGCTCTCGGCGGAGGAGTTCGTCCGCGCCGAGAACGAGCTCCAGGAGCTGCTGGAGACAGTGGCGCAGGAGTCGGGCTCACGAATCGAACGGCGCTCGGACAGCTACGGCTACGAGTGGCTGATCGTGCGCGACGCGGAGCTCGAGGACCAGGTCACGGGCGTCCATCTCGTATCGTCCGAGCTCGACGCGCGGGGCTTCGGGCCCCAGCTACTGGCGGCCGTGTTCCCGTTCGAGGGCAAGAAGAAGATCTACTGGATCTACGGCTTCAAGCGCGGCGCCTTCTGGCCCTTCGTCCCCAAGGACGACAAGGAGCGCGACAACGCCGAGGAGCTGGAGCTGAAGGCGAAGCTGGAGAAGGAGCTGCCGATCGAGCCCGACCTCTCGCGCTGGTTCGGGCTGTTCGATGCTCCTGTCTGAGCTTCTTTCCGATCACCAGTTCGTCGAGCGGCATCGGACGGCGGTCGACGCGTCTCCGGCGGATGCCCTGAGTGCTGCGCGCGCTGCCACACCCGCCGAGATGCCGCTCGTCCGCGCCCTGTTCCTCCTCCGTTCCGGGCCGGCGCTGCTGACGCGCGGCCGCGGATTGCCGCGCGAGAAGGGACGTCCGCTGCTGGAGCAGATGGTGGAGTTCGGGTTCGTGCCGCTCGCCGAGGGCGAGGACGAGATCGTCGTCGGATACGTCGGCCAGCCCTGGAAGCTGATGGGCGGATCACGGCCGAACGTGACGACACCGCAGGAGTGGAGCGGGTTCGACGAGCCCGGCTACGTGAAGGCGGCCATGAACTTTCGCGCCGAGACGGGCGTGCTCTCGACGGAGACGCGGATCAAGGCAACCGATCCAGCCTCACATCGCCGCTTCGCTTGCTACTGGCGGCTGATCCGGCCGGGCAGCGGGCTCATCCGCCGCAGTTGGCTCCGCGCCGCCAAGCGCCGTGCCGAGAAAACCGCCCGCTGAGTTCCGTCCGTAAGCAAGAAGCAGCCCCATGCCCCCAACAGGGAGGGACATATGAGGAAAGGCCTGTTCCAGGCATCCGCGCTGGCAGCGCTGCTCGCCGTCTTGGGCGGTGCGTCGTACGCGATCGCGGGCGGCGACGACAACGGCCGCGTCAAGGCGAAGCTCAACGGCTTCGACGAGGTCGTGGGCCCGGGATCGATCTCCACGATCGGCAACGGCCGCTTCTCGACCAAGATCGATCGCGGTGCCCAGGTGATCACGTTCCGGCTCACGTATCGACTGGAGAACCCGGCCACGCAGGCGCACATCCACTTCGCCCAGCGGCACGTGGGCGGAGCCGTCATCGCGTTCTTGTGCGGCGGCGGCTCGAAGCCGCCTTGCCCGGCGGGCGTCGACTCGACCGCGACCGTGACCGGCACCATCACACCGGCCGACGTGATCGGGCCGACCACCCAGGGGATCGAGCCCGGCTCGTTCGACGAGGTCGTGCGAGCGATTCGAGCGGGCGCGGTCTACGCCAACGTGCACTCGACCCGCTGGCCGGCGGGAGAGATCCGAGGCCAGGTCGGAGGAAGCAAGGACAACCGGGGCGGCGAGTAGGCGAGCCGCCTGAGGTTGACCGAAAGCCCGGCCGGCCGCCGGGCTCTCTCTTTGCTTGGCACGGAATCGCCACACGCCCGGCACCATGCGCGCGCTTTTCGCGGTTAGCCTGATACCGGAGGGAGGTAAGCGGCCGGCCCCTGCGAGGGACACGTCCGGAAGGACTGCGGCCGAAAGGGCCTAGGCCGGCAGGTCGGGGATCAGGCCCTCGTCCTGGAAGAGCTGGCGTGCCTCGTCCAGCGACAGGTCCACCGGCGGGATCAGCGCGTCCGACGCGGACAGGTCCTCGTCAGGCAACCGCTCGCCCTTCTCGCGCACACGATCGGCCATCGTCTTCAAGAGCCGGCGGAGACTCTCTTCGTCACCGGCCTCGACCGCCTGCCCGGCTTGCTCGTCGAGCTCGTTCAGGGCCTCGGCGGCCTCTTCGTCGACGCGGTACTGCCCGTCGCTCATGATCCGGACGATCACTTCAGCTCCTTCTGCTTCTCGCCGGAGCCCACCTCGCCCTTCAGCCGCGCCAGATCCTCTTCGACCTGCGATTGCGACGCCATCTGGGCGAGCTCGCGGTCGAGCTGGGTCTGGTCGCCGGCGGTGAAGTCCTCGAGCGTGCCGGCCGCCGTGAGCTCCTCGATCGCCCCGGCGCGGGCCTGCATCTGCTCCGTCTTCTCCTTCGCGCGCTGGATCGCGAGCCCGGTGTCGGCCATCTGCTCGCCGATCCCCGTCGCCGCCTCGCCGATCCGCACCTGCGCTTCCGCGGCCGAGTACTGCGCCTTGATGACCTCCTTCTGCGAGCGGAAGGCCTCGATCTTGGCCTGGAGCTGCTTCTCGCTGGTCGTCAGCTGCTCCTGCTGCTGCTCGAGCTGCTGCACCTGCGGATCGAGACCCTGCAGCTGCTGCTGCACCGCCGACTTGCGCTCGAGCGCCTGCCGCGCGAGATCTTCCCGATTCTGAGCGAGCGCCTGCCGCGCCTGCGTCTCGAGCTTCACGATCGTCTGCTCGAGCTGATTGCTCTGCATCTGGAGGCGCTTCTTCGCCGTGACCACGTCGGCGATGCCCCGCTTGACGTTCTGGAGCAGCTCGAGTTGCTTCTCGTACGAGTAGTCGAGCGTCTCACCGGGATCCTCCGCCCGGGTCAGCAGCTTCGACAACTTTGCCTTGACCACCAGTGAGGCCCGTGACATCAAGCCGGCCATTCGCCCTCCTCGTCGCAGTTCGCGCGCCTAGCCTAGCGCCGACGTCGCGCCACGGGCTCTTGAAGTTCGGTGCTCTTCGCTCTAGCCTCTTCGAACGAAGGCGGAAACCGGGGTTCCTAGGGAGAAGAAGGTAGATGTCTGTGACCGCTCTGCGCTACGGGCTTGGTGTGTTGATCGTCCTGACGACGATCGCGATGTTCGGAGCGTCGGCCGGCGCCGGGGCGACGACGATTGTCGTGAGCACGGATTCCGACACGACCGCGAACGACGGCCAGTGCTCGTTGCGCGAGGCGATCAAGGCCGCCAATATCGATACTGCCTCTGGCGCAGCGACCGGTGAATGCCTGGCCGGCAGCGGAGCGGACACGATCACTCTGCAGGCCGGTTTTTACGCGCTGAGCCTCGCCGGGGCGAACGAGAACGTGAACGCCACCGGCGATCTTGACATTCTGAGCAGTCTCACGATCAACGGCGCCGGCGCGTCGAGCACGACGATCAGCGCATCGCGCCTCGACCGAGTGCTCGAGGTGGCTGCCGGCGCGAGCGTCACGCTCAACGGAGTGACCGTTACCGGCGGACGGGCGCCCGCCGGAGCGAATGGCGCCGCAGGACCCAACGGCGGCACCGGCGCTGCGAGCTTCGGGGGAACCGGCGGGCTGGGAGCCGACGGCGGCGGAATCCTGAACAAGGGCACGCTGACCGTGAGCAGCAGTGTCATCAGCGGCAATGCGGCCGGCCGAGGCGGCGCAGGCGGTGCAGGGGGACGCGGCGGCTCTGGTGCCGCCAGCGGGAGCGGTGGGGCGAGCTTCGGCGGGTCGGGCGGAACCGGGGGAAACGGCGGGGGTCTCTTCAACAGCGGGACGTTGACGCTCAGCAACGCCACCGTCCGGGATAACCGCGCAGGCGACGGAGGCCATGCCGGCGACGCTGGTCGCGGCGGGAACGGGGGCACAGGGGGCGGCGGTGGCGGTCCGACGTTCGGGGGCTTCGGCGGGCCGGGCGGCAGCGGCGGCGGCCTTTCCAACAGCGCCACGCTGACGATCAGCGGGAGCACGATCAGCGGGAACTCCGCCGGCGATGGCGCCGAGGGCGGAGCCGGCGGCAACGGAGGCGAGGGCGCCACGGGCGCGGCTGGAGGCGTCGGGGGCGGTGGCGGTCCGACGTTCGGGAGCTTCGGCGGGTCGGGCGGCAGCGGCGGCGGCGTGTTCAGCAACTCCACGCTGGCTGTGGCCGCGGTCGACAGCACGATCAGCGGCAACAGAGCGGGAGACGGTGGCATCGCTGCAGCGGGCGGCAACGGCGGCAACGGCGGCAGCGGCGGCTTCGTCGTGAGCGGTGGGACGAACGGCGGCACCGGTGGCGCTACGTTTGGAGGCTTCGGTGGGTCCGGCGGCGCCGGTGGTGGAGCGAGTGGCATCAAAACGGTCGACCGCAGCACGATCAGCGACAACGCGGCAGGAGACGGCGGCGACGGCGCCGACGGCGGCAACGGCGGCAGCGGCGGCGCGCCGTTCGGGACGGGGGCAGCGGGATCGGGAGGTCCCACGTTTGGAGGCTTCGGCAGCCCCGGGGGCTCCGGCGGCGGTCTCCTCGCCCCGACCGGATCGTCCGTGACGAACACGACCATCACTCGGAATAGCGCGGGCCAGGGCGGCAACGGCGGCAAGGGCGGGACGGGCCCGGGAGCGAGCTTCGGGGGTTTCGGCGGGGCTGGTGGAAGCGGCGGCGGAGTACGGAGCGTGACGAACGTCGTCCATGCAACGATCAGCGCCAACCGTGCCGGGAAGGGCGGCGCGGCAGGTGGAGCGGGGACAGGCACACCCAGCTTCGCGGGAAATCCCGGCGCGGCCGGGACCGGCGGAGGGGCGTCAGCCGGCACGCTGAAGAACACGATCGTCGCCAACAACACGCCGGCCAACTGCGCCACGGTGACGAACGGCGGCAACAACCTGAGCTTCCCGGACATCTCGTGCGTTGGCCTCAACGCCGATCCCAAGCTCGGCCCGCTCGCGGACAACGGAGGGCCGACGAAGACGCGTGCCCTGGGTGCCGGCTCCGCGGCGCTCGACAAGGTGCCGGCTACCGGAGCGAACTGCACGGCGACCGACCAGCGCAGCGTCACCCGTCCGAGAGGAACGGCCTGCGACATCGGCGCGTACGAGGTTGCTCCGCCAGTTGTGACGACCGGCGTCGCGAGCAAGCGCAAGGCGCGAAGCGCGACGGTGGCCGGGACCGTCAATCCGAGCAGCCGCGCAACGACCGTCCAGTTCGACTTCGGCTTGACCGCGGCGTACGGCGACACCACGCCGACCCAAACCGTTGCCGGGGGCATCACGGATGTGGCCGTATCCGCGAACCTGACCGGCCTGCTCCCGGGGAGGACCTATCACTACCGCCTCGCTGCAACGAATGGCGATGGCTCGGCGGTCGGGGCAGACGCGACGTTCAGGACGCTGTTCGAATGCGTCGTGCCGCGACTGAAGGGCAAGCAGCTTGCCGCTGCGAAGAAGTTGCTCCGCCGCGCCCATTGCCGCCTCGGCAAGGTGACGCGGAAGCAGGTCTTGCGCGGCAAGACCGGGCGGGTGCTCTCGCAGAAGCCAAAGGCGGGAACGCGCAAGCCGGCCGGGTTCAAGGTGAGGGTGGTTCTCAGCAAGCTGGTCGTCAAGAAGCAGTAGCGTCCCAACTCGTGATCGTCGAGCGCAGCATGGATCCCGGCTGGCTCTCGAATGCTTACCTGGTCGCGGACGAGCCGGGCGGGACGGCGGTCTTCGTCGATTCCGGCGCGCCGCTCGAGCCTCTGCACGAAGCGGTCGAGCGCCACGGCCTCAACGTCACGCACCTGCTGACCACCCACGCCGACCCCGATCACATCGCCGGCGACGCCGAGCTGCGGGAGCGCTACAGCCTCGAGATCGTGAAGGGACCGCTCGAGACCGGAGGCCTGCGCTTCCAGGCGCTGCCGACGCCCGGCCACAAGGACGACCACCTCACCTTCGTCGCGAACGGCGAAGCGGCGTTCACGGGCGACGTGCTGTTCAAGGACGCCGTCGGCGGCGGGAACTTCGAGCAGATCCGCCGCTCCGTGATGGACGTGCTGATGAACCTCCCCCACGAGCTGCGTGCGTATCCGGGCCACACCGACGAGACGACGATCGGCCGCGAATGGGAGCAGAACCCGTTCGTGAAGGTCTGGCGCGGAGTCGAGCCCGCGGGAACGGAGCAGGTTCACGTGAGCGGGCGCGACGCGACGCTCGTCGTCTGGTCGCCCGACTACGACGGCAAGGGCAAGGCCTGGGTTCGCTTCGACGACGGCGAGGACGCGATCGTCGGCGGCTCACGCGTGGAACGCGGCTAGCCGCCCCGCCTCCTCGTCCAGCTCCTTCCGGGTCTCGCGCGGGAGCCGGCGGAACGGGTCGAGCCTGATCCGTCCCTTGTCGTAGCGCCAGGTGCCGGCGACGGCGCCGTCGACGAGGAACGTCGAGAACGAGCGGGGTGTCTTGACGTGGAAGATGCGCGGCCGGTATTCCTCCGGAACGATCCCGGTTCGCCGGGCGTGCACGAGGAGCGCCGCGTCCCAGGTGGGCAGGAAGCGCACCGGCGCTGGCGTGTCCGGATCCGGCAAGGGGGCGCGCGGCAGGTCGAGTAGCGCGCGGCCCCGCTCGTCCCGGAACCGGCGCAGGCTGAGGCGCTCGAGCGTGGGCGAAAGGTCGGAGGCAGCCACGCCTGCCCAGTCCGCAATGTCGCTTGCCGGTGCGGGCCCGTAGCCGCCCAGGTAACGCCGCACGAGGTGCTCGCGCGCTTCGGCTTCCGTCACCTCGGGCGGCCCCACCCAGTCCTCCGCCAGTCCGAACAGATCGGCGCGCCGCCGCTCCCACGTGCCCGACGGTGGCACCCGAACGAGGTCGACCCACAGGCTCGTCCATCCCCGCTTCCCGAAGCGGCCGTCGA